>NZ_NQFP01000015.1:0-224979 GCF_002271665.1 Terribacillus sp. 7520-G
TGATATAAAAAAGCGAAAGGGCACAAAGGGGTCTGGCACCCCTGGTATACTAGGACTGGATGCTGTCGGAATCATTGATAAGCTAGGGCAAGATGTCAAAGGACTTCATATCGGCGATCGAGTTATCGCATTTGCAAAGTCAGGCACATATGCGGAATATGCTATAGCGAATGCCGTGCTTGTCTATCCGATTGCAGATCATGTTGATTCGCCTGTCGCTGCGGCTTGTCCGGTTCCTTCCTTTTTGTCGTTCATGCTGCTCGAGCGCGTTGGAAGACTCAGCAAAGGAGAAGCTGTGCTTGTTCATGCTGCATCAGGCGGGACAGGCCTTACATTGGTTCAGCTTGCAAGAAAACTAGGTGCAGGCAAAATAATAGGAACCGTAAGCGCAGATCAGAAAGCAGCTTTGCCTTTGGAACTTGGTGCTGATGTTTGTATTACTTATGATAATTTCCCAGATTCGGTTCGGAACCTGACAGATGGAGCTGGTGTTGACCTAATTTTAGACTCGCTTGCCGGAAATATAATGGAAGATAGTTTTACTTGTCTTGCACCCTATGGTAGATTAGTAAACTACGGGAATGCGAGCGGCGCAGCCGGGGGGATTAAAACATCAGACGTCCACGCAAGCTGCCGGTCTCTGCTTGGCTATAGCTTGGGAACGACTCGCAAAAAACGCCCAGAAGATTTGAAGTTTATTGCTGATCGAGTTATCAGCTTCGTAGAAAAAGAAGATATTACTTTTCCAAGCATAAAAGAATTCAAGCTCGAGGATGCGTTCAAAGCGCATCAGCTAATGGAAAGCAGAACACATGCAGGGAAAATAATCCTGCACATCACAGATTAGAGACAGACAACGGGGGAAATAGAGAAAATGAAGTTCGTATCATGGAATGTCAATGGAATCAGAGCTTGTGTAAAGAAAGGCTTTCTTGAATATTTTGAGGAACAAGATGCAGATTTCTTCTGCTTGCAGGAAACGAAGCTCCAGGAGGGTCAAATTGAATTAGATCTGCCTGGTTATCATCAATATTGGAATTATGCAGAGCGTAAAGGATACTCCGGTACTGCTGTGTTCACGAAGCATGAACCGCTGCATGTCACATATGGGTTGGAAGAAGGCGTCACGGAGCCTGAAGGACGCATCATCACGCTGGAGTATGATAATTTCTATTTGGTGACGGTTTATACACCGAACTCCAAACGAGATTTGACGCGATTGGCGGAGCGGCTGGAGTGGGAAGACAGGATCCTTGCGTATGTGCAGGAGCTGGACAGCCGCAAACCAGTCATTTTATGCGGTGATTTGAATGTGGCCCATCAAGAAATCGATCTGAAGAATCACAAGACGAATCATGGTAATTCCGGTTTCACGAAAGAAGAACGGGAAAAGATGACAGCCTTCCTTGCTTCCGGATTCGTGGATAGTTTCCGTTTCCTATATCCGGATCGCGAGGATGCTTACAGCTGGTGGTCTTATATGAATAAGGTGAGGGAGAGGAATATCGGCTGGCGCATTGATTATTTCATCGTCTCCCAGAGATGGAAGGACAAAATAGAAGAAGCGGAGATACATGCAGAGACGCTGGGCAGCGACCATTGCCCCGTATGCTTATATATCAAGAATGAAGACACCCTTTGATGGTGTCTTTTTTTTACCTTTGAGTAATATTTTAAATTATCTGATAGTTTGTTACACTACATACATATAGATGAAAACGTACAGGTTAAGCAGGGTATGCAAAAGGAGGAATTGCAGATGCTTCGCAAAATTGCGCGATTATTAGCTGTAATGCTTTTGTTTTTTGCTTGTTTGATCCCTCACGGGCATATCCGCGTAGCCGGAAAAGAGGATGCGATGAAAGAAAGGATTAATGAATACTTGGCAAGCGAGGAACAATTGCAGGGAGCGGCTGTTGCAATCCATATCGCTGAAGGCCAAACAGGCAAGACACTCTATGAAAGAAGCGCCGATCAGCGTATGCGTCCTGCATCCAATATGAAGCTTTTGACTGCTGCAGCTGTTTTGGATGGACTGGGGGCAGATCACCGGTTTGAAACGATCATTGCCACCGACGGCCGCATCTCGGCAGGACAGCTTCATGGGAACTTATATTTGATTGGTAAAGGTGATCCGTCTTTGACATATATGGACATCGGGCAGCTGGCAAAACAGCTTTGCAAAGCAGGAATCAAGAAAATACATGGTGATATCATCGCTGATGATACATATTTTGATCAGGAACGATATAGTGAAGATACTACCTGGAAAGATGAGTCGGCCTATTATGGTGCCGCAATCAGCGCTTTGACGGCAGCGCCGGATACCGATCATGATACAGGAACCGTAAAGGTTGTGGTGGATGCATCGTCTTCATCAGGAAAACCAAATGTGAGCATCATCCCTGCAACGGATTATGTGACCATACATAATCATGCAGTCATTTCCCAAGAGGGTGAAGCAGAATTGGAAGTGGTTCGAACGCATGGAAACAATGATATCGTCATTTCAGGCACAATTGCTCCAGGTGAAAAAGAGCAGGAATGGGTAGCTGTTTGGGAACCTGCCGAATATGTACTGCATTTGTTCCAGGAGAATCTCGAAGCTGCAGGAATTCAGGTGGATGGCGGCAGTAAAACAGCAAAGGCTCCAGCAAAGACGACGGAGCTTTTGCGCAAGGAATCTGCACCGCTTCAGCAATTGCTGCTTCCATTCATGAAGCTAAGCAATAATGGCCATGCCGAGATGTATGTCAAGCATATGGGCAGCAAGGAAAGAGCTGGGAACTGGGAAGATGGTATCGAACAAATCGAACGCTATCTTGATGGACTATTACCGACAGGGCAAATGGTCATTCGGGATGGTTCTGGTCTTTCACATGTGAATGGCATAACTGCCAGGCAGCTGACAGCATTGCTTGTACATGTTCAGAACGAGCCTTGGTCCCATGCTTTTGAACATTCCCTGCCGGTCGCTGGCGAACCGGAACGGATGATTGGCGGAACACTTCGCAATCGCTTCGCCGATAGTGAGCTGGCCGGAAAAATCAAGGCAAAGACAGGGACACTGACTGGAGTCAGTTCCTTGTCGGGCTATATGGAAACAAAATCAGGTGAACGAATAGTCTTCTCGATTCTGCTGAATGGGCTGCTGGATGAAGAAGAAGGACCCCGAATAGAAGAACGACTATTGAAAATCGTATACGAAGAGTTGAAAAACATGCATATAAATTGATGGAAATAGACAGGATATTGGCATGCAGATAGCGAAATGTTCTGAGTAGGAAGGATAAAAAAGCTGCAGAAGCCTTTTGGGTTCTAAAAAGCCAGACACAGGAAAGAGGAGATAACAGTGAAACGAAGCTGCATGGAAGCAGAGTTATATTGTATCCATTGTCGCGAGGAGTCTCCATTCACCATTACCTACATCAACGACAAGCTCAAGACGATTTGCTGTACTCAATGTCATCATGCGATTGATGTCCGGCTCGATTTGCAGAAGGAATTCAAGCAAGAATGGCAGAATCGCATCCTTTCCAAGCCTTCCAGGATGACGACAGAGTACAAAGATGATCTCAGTCAGTTCCTTTTCACGCTGCCGATCCGGCTGGCGAGCAAACCATATCGATTATATCAGGATATCAAAGAGTCGCGCATCATCATGCGGGATTTCAAAGATGTCAAGCATTGGTAAGCGCCTGGACACCGTTCAGGCGCTTTTATCTTGGGAATGATAATAAATGATCCCTCTTCTTACCGACAATGCCGACATCAAAATGCCGATTATCAAAAGTACCGCAAAGGCGTCCTTTTCATACACAGCAAGCAATATGGCACCCGCTTGAAACGAAAGGGCAGCTATCGTCAAGAATAAGAAACGTTTATCAAAAATAGCACTACGCAGAATATCACACTCCTTTTCCATTATATTACCATTCGTCATAAAAAATATCGATAGCCTCAATTGTAAAGATTATGGTATTATATCGTTATACGATATATATCGCGGTTCGATATAATAATGGGATAAGATGCCTTTCTGGCAGAATTGCATGATTACAGTAAAAGAAATGAAAGCTCTTTATACCAAAACAAAATAAACCATGAGTGATGAGGTAAAAAAACTGGATTGGCATCAGTGAAAAGCAAGCAGGGGGAGAATTATGTCAGAGAGAAAGAAGATAAGGAAATTTTTTTGGGCTTGGAGCGACGAGAAAGAAGAGGTATGGCTGCAGCGGATGGCGCAGGAAGGGTGGATCCTGGAGAGATACAGCTGGTTCACCTACACCTTTGAAGCTGCCGGACCGTCCAAATTGATATATCGGCTGGATTATCAATTCGGTATTCGAAACCAAGACTATTTCATGCTGTTCGAGGAAGATGGCTGGAAGCTGGTCAGTGCATTTGGAGGCTGGTATTATTTTTGCAAAGAAGACGACGGGACGGATAAATTGGAAATATATACAGACGCCCAATCAAAAGCGGCTAAATATAAGCATTTATCTAATGCCATTTTATTTCTTGTCCTGATGCATATACTATCATTCTGGCTGCCGATCATTTCGAGCGGAAGCAAAGCGCCTCTTTGGATAGGGATGATGATAGCGCCGATAACGTTATTGGGTGCCTTTGGTGTTTATATGCTAAAAAGAAAAGCAAAGAGACTAAAAGAATATCAACTATAGAAATAGAGCTCATTCTGTCCGATAAGAATGAGCTCTATTGTTTTTGCTTGAAATTGAAATCTATCGTAAAGAAGATCCGAGGCTGAAACTGGAGGTCTTTATAAAAGCCAGTGAGTTAAAACCGTGCTGCTCGCATTCAATTACGATTAAAATTGAAAAAGATTGAAGAAATTGAAAGCGTGGGTGCTATTTCTTTAGCTTTCATTTGTTTGACATCATGCGGCAGATACGTCATAATATAATTATCTCGAATTCGAGGTAATTCCATCATCAGGCTGGAGTGTGATAAAGATGAATCATTTAAAAGGTATACACCATGTAACGGCAATTACGAGCAGTGCAGAAAAAAACTATGAGTTCTTCACATATGTACTTGGCATGCGTCTGGTCAAAAAAACAGTGAATCAGGATGATATCCAAACATATCACTTATTCTTTGCAGATGACAAAGGCAGTGCCGGAACAGATATGACATTCTTCGATTTCCCTGGTATTCCAAAAGGGACCCATGGCACGAATGAGATTTACAAGACATCCTTCAGAGTGCCGACTGACGCAGCATTGGATTATTGGGTGAATCGATTCGATCGTCTGCAAGTGAAACATCATGGCATCAAAGAGCAATTCGGCAAGAAGACATTATCCTTCGAGGATTTTGATGAGCAGCAATACCAGCTGATCAGTGACGAACTCGATGAGGGTGTTGCATCCGGGACACCATGGCAGAATGGTCCAGTACCATTGGAATTTGCCATCACAGGGCTGGGGCCGATTTTTGTACGGACAGCGCATATCGATTATTTCAAGGAAATGCTCGAAAAAGTACTGGTATTCCGCCCGGTTGCCCAAGAAGGATCCCTTTATTTATATGAAGTGGGCGAAGGCGGAAATGGAGCGAGCGTCATCCTCGAGCACAATACGATTTTGCCAGATGGCAGACAAGGATTCGGGACTGTGCACCATGCTGCTTTCCGTGTAGAGGATCGTGCGGTATTGGAAGAGTGGATCGAACGTATGAACAGCTTCCAGTTCCAGACATCCGGCTACGTGGACCGTCATTTCTTTGAATCGCTATATTCCCGGGTTGCACCAGGAATTCTATTCGAATTCGCGACGGATGGTCCTGGATTCATGGGAGACGAGCCGTATGAGACGCTTGGCGAGAAGCTTTCTTTGCCGCCGTTCCTGGAACCAAAACGCGAACAAATCGAAAAACTTGTACGGCCGATCGATACAGTCCGGAGTACGAAGCATTTCGAAAAAGAATGATGATTTTTGACATCTGCTTATTTGGCAGATGTCTTTTTTTTAGCAAATTCAGTCATGTAAGCGTATAATAAAGTTGTAGCATTCATCCCATATAGAAGGTGGGTTTTTATATGAAAGCAAAAGACTTCATGATAACAGATGTAATAGCAGCGAACGAACAGGATACGGTAAAGCATGTACTTAAAACGTTTGTTGATCGGCGGATCAGCGGCATGCCGATACTGGACAAAGAACAGCGCATCGTAGGCGTCGTCAGTGACGGCGATATTCTGCGGGGGATCCAGCCCAAGGATGCAATCGTCTTTAATTATTTGCTTACAGTAAGCTTCAAAGCCGAGAAAATCGATAAGATCGTTGATGAACTGAAGGATCGTCCTATATTGAATCTGGCGAAGAAACGCGGGATCGTCACTGTCCACGAGGATGACGAAATGGAGGATGTAGTGAACATCCTGGCCAAACATCGCTTCAAGAAGATACCGGTTGTGAACGATCAGAAACAGGTGGTCGGGGTGATCAGCCGGGGAGATGTCCTGCGTACGATTCATTCCACTTTACTTAAAGCGCTTTGATGAAAAGCACTGACTCCACTTAAAGAGTCAGTGCTTTTTTATGTTAAAATAGAGGTTATGAGCTTGATAGATCAAAGGAGTTTTATCTATATATGAGTATGACTGTCATTTTGGCGGAAAAGCCTTCGGTTGCGAAGAATATCGCTGATGCATTGAAAATAAAAACGAAACAGGACGGATTCTATGAAGGGTCTGAGTATATCATTACATGGGCTTTCGGCCACCTGCTGCAATTATATGATGCGAAAGATTATGACGCTGGGATGGCAAGATGGAAGCTGGATAACTTTCCATTTGTGCCGGATTCCTTCCGCTATAAAGTAAAATCGAGTCCGCGCAATCGCGATGCTGCTGACCCAGGGGCGAAAAAGCAGATTGCCATCGTAAAACGGCTCATGCAAAGAAGGGATGTCAGCCGGATTGTGTCTGCCTGTGACTATGACCGGGAAGGACAGCTGATCGGGGACAGCATCATCAACTATGTGAAACCGGATAAGCCTGTCTACCGGCTGCTGTTGAATGAGTGGACGGAGCAGGAAGTGCTGCGCGGTCTCCAGTCGCTGCGCCCAAACGCTGAGCTTCAGCCCCTATATGATGCCGGGATCGGCCGCCAATGGGCCGATTGGGTCATCGGGATCAACCTGACCTCGGTAGCGACACTCCGTTATCAGAGCGGCCGCGGTAAAGTACTAAATATCGGACGGGTGCTCCTGCCGACTTTGAAAATCATCTATGATCGCGATAAGGAAATCAGTGAGTTCAAACCCGAGCCTTATTTCAAGCTGATGGCGACTTTCCGTACAGCCGATATGCAGTTTTATGAAGGTGTCTATAAGGAAGGGAAAACGGATAAGTTCAAGGAAAGGGAGCCGCTGCAAAGCATCCTTCAGCAAATACAGGGGAAACAAGGGCAAATCAAGGATAAGCAGACGGAAGAAAAGAAGGAATTTTGCCCGCCTTTGTTCAATCTATCCGGTCTGCAAGGTCATATGACGGCAAGATACAGCGGATGGACATCCGATAAGGTGCTGAAGGTAGCACAAACGCTTTATGAAAAGAAATATATCACTTATCCTCGTACATCCAGTACAGCATTGGAGGAAAGCCTTGTAGGCAAGGCAGCTGGAGTATTGAAAAAAGTGGCAGCGGGATTGCCTTATGAAGCCGAAATCAAATTTACCCGCTCAAAGCGCGTATTCAATAACAGCAAGGTTTCCAGCCATAGCGCCATCATACCGACGTACGTGCTGCCAAAAAGGCTTACCCCGGATCAGGAGCTTGTTTATAATGCGATCAAAAATCGTTTCATCATGCAATTCATGCCGGTCGCGGTATATGAGGAAACCATCCTGGAAACCGTGATTCCGGATGTATCCCTATCCGGCAGTTTTATCTCCAAGGGACGGATTCAGCTCGCCGATGGCTGGAAAAAAGTCGAGAAGCAGCAAGCAAAGGAAACATTGTTGCCGGATGTCAAAGAAGGCATGCTGGTCGATACATGGGAATCAGCTGTCACTTCTCATATGACGCAGCCACCGAAGCCGCATACGGAAAAGACGTTATTACGCGTCATGGAAACTTGCGGCAAAGGAAAGCAGGACGAAGAGGAAATAGGTGAGGTTCTGCGGGGCTTCAGTATCGGGACGGCGGCAACAAGGGCGGAAACGATCAAGAAACTGAAAGATATTCACTATATCAGCAACAAAGGCAAAGAGCTGCATGTGACGGAAACAGGTAAAAAGCTTGTGGAAACTTTTCCGGTCAAGCCGTTATTTGACTTGAACTTTACCGGAAGACTGGAGAAGACACTGGCAGATATAGAGGATGCCAAAGTGGAACGGGAAGAATTTTTGGAGATGATTTTTTCTTTCACGAAGGAAGCTGTCCAAACGATGAAACAGGATCAAGCAGCTCCGATACGGACAATCGAAAAGCAAACCCTCACGCATGAAGTACTTGGCAAGTGTCCGGCTTGCGGCGGGGAAGTCGTGGAAGGGTATAAGGGATTCGGCTGTAAAAACTACAAAAAATCCTGCAGCTTCATCATTTGGAAGGCGGATAAATTCCTGGCAGCAATGCGGAAGAAGCCGACCAAGACGATGGTGAAAGCCTTGCTGAAAAGCGGCACCGCCCATGTAAAAGGACTGACGAGCAAGAGAGGCAAGAAATTTTCCGCCTACCTTTCTTATGAAAAGAATCCGGACAACGACTATTACAGCTGGAAAATGGAATTCGAGAAGAAATGATAAGAGCGCTGCGCGGAATCCGCACAGCGCTTTTATTAAAATTCTTCATATACCGCCGGGTCCTGATCGGCGATCCTTCCGTCCGCAGCTGTCAGCCCGCTGATTTTTTCCATGTCGGCTTGATCAAGCTCGAAATCGAAGATGGCAATATTCTCAAGCTGTCTGCTTGGTGTGGCTGATTTTGGGATGGCGATGCTACCCAGCTGATAATGCCAGCGCAGTACAATTTGGGAAACGGTCCTGCCATGCTTTTCGGCGATCTCAGCAAGTAAAGGATGCTGCAGCAGATTGGTCTTTCTGCCGAGCGGACTCCAGGATTCCGTCACGATGCCATTTTCCTCATGGTAGCGCCGCTGTTCCTCCTGATTGAAAAATGGATGCAGCTCGATCTGGTTGATGACTGGCAGCTCACCGGTTTCTTCCTTGAGTCTGTCCAAATGTTCGGGCAGGAAGTTGCATACACCAACCGAACGGATAAGACCCCATTTACGTGCATCAAGCAAAGCCTGCCAGGCTTCGACGTAATGATCTTGATTCGGATTCGGCCAATGAATCAAATATAAGTCATAATAATCCAGGCCAGCACGATAAAGGGATTCCTGAATTGCTGTAATCGCATCATCATATTTTTGGTAACGGCCAGGCAGCTTGGATGTCACCAGGATTTCCTCACGGGGGATGCCATGCTGCTTGATCGCTTGTCCGACAGTCGCCTCGTTTTCATAATTATACGCAGTGTCCAAAAGACGATAGCCGGCATCGATTGCACTGCGGATCGCCTGCACGCCTTGGCTGCCTTTCAATTGATATGTACCGAAGCCGACAGCAGGGAAAATCGAACCGTCGTGCAGTTTCAAGGTAGGGATATGATTTTGCATACAATTCTCTCCTTTCCGATTCTCTTTCAAGCGTAGCATAAATGGTAAGGATTGTCTTACATCAGCATCCTTTGCTTGTTTTTGGGACGTGTTTCATAAAAATCAAAAAAGAAAGCACGCTTGAAAAATCCAAGCGTGTTTTCTTATAGTCTTTTATGAATGCTTACCGTACACCTGCATTTTTTAATTCGTTACGATTGGACCCAGTTGCTAAATGAACGATGAATCCGATCACAGCTCCAATGATTGCCGGCAATAGCCAGCCTAGTCCCAGGCTGTATAGCGGCAGATTATCTGTCAGGAAATCCTGCACTCCCTGGATCGGTATTCCGGCTGCATTCAAGCCTTCCATCAGGCTGACTGCAAAAGTGAAAAGAAGGCTGATCAAGTAGACAGCTCTGCTTCCAGCGAAAGCATTATGCAAGAAAGTCAGTAAAATCAAGACGATGGCCAGCGGATAGATGATTGTCAATACCGGGACGCTGAATGTGATGATATTAGCCAAACCGGCATTTGCGACGACAGCACTGAAAGCAGATAGTGCGATGGCGATAACATTGTAAGAGACTTTAGGAAGCAGACGGCTGAAATAGCTGCTGCATGCTGTCACCAAACCGATGCTTGTCGTCAGGCAGGCACCCAGTACAATCAAACCAAGCAAGACGTTGCCGAAACTTCCGTAATAGGATTCGGAAACCCCGGCCAGGACGGCACCGCCATTATCCAGCAAGCCAATGCCGGCTACACTTGTTGCGCCAAGATAGGATAAGGAAGTGTAGATCAAAGCAAGCAGGGCCGCGGCGATCAAGGCTGCTTTCCATGTGAACCCTAGAATGCTTTTGCGGTCCGTGATGCCGATATTTTTCACAGAGTTGATGACAATGATACCGAATACGAACGCCGCAAGTGTATCCATTGTCAGATAGCCTTCCTGGAAACCTTTGAAGAAAGCGTTGCTGCTGTAAGCTTCCGTTGGATCCTGCGGACTGCCGATCGGATTGACAAGGACCGTGATGATCAGCACGGCAATGGACAGCAGCAAGGCTGGTGTCAGATATTTACCGACCACATCGACGATTTTAGCCGGTTTCAAAGAGAAGAAGCAGGTAATCCCGAAGAACAGGATGGAATAAATGAGCAGCGGCCATGGTCCGGCATCAGCAGGCAGAAATGGCTGGATGCCGATTTCAAATGATACTGTGCCTGTACGCGGCATCGCAAATAACGGTCCGATGGACAGATACAAGATGACGGTGAAAGCAAGCCCGAAGATCGGATGAGCCCGGCTGGCCAAGTCCTGCAAATCATTTTTGCCTGATATGGCGAAGGCTAAAATAGCAAGAAGCGGCAGCCCCACACCGGTGATGACAAAGCCGATGTTGGCAGTCAATACATTAGTCCCGGACTGCTGGCCAAGAAGGGCAGGGAAAATCAGATTGCCTGCCCCGAAGAAAAGGGCGAACAGCATGAAACCAGTGACGATCACATAAGAAAAGGGAATTGATTTTTTCATATAAGTGCCTCCAAGCGAAAAAACATTTCTAAATAGTCAGATAATTCAATAGATTAAATATTGAAAATATTTTGACTGTGTTAGAGAGATTCTACCACATAAATCATGCGGCAACAACTATAAATAATATTAAATAGGAGGTATATTTTTCAAGGGGGTTGGCATATATAAATAAAAAGCCACTTGGAGGCAGAAAATATGCATTTTACGGACATTGATATCTTTTATGCAGAGCTGAAACGGCTGGAGGATGAATACAGACGATGCCCGGAGCCGCAAATACGGAATTTGATTCATGAGGATATTCTGCTGATCGAGCAGGCAATCGCCGCAGCGGAAAAATAATAAGGAAAAGAGCGGGAAACAACTGAGTGTCTCCCGCTCTTTGTTAGTTCTCCTGATTCTTTTGGACAGGCTGATCTACGGTAAGGTCCTGTTTCTTCACACGTTCGCTCAAATATTTTACAAAGCGATGATCTGTGACGAGGAAAGCGTGCTCTTCCCGTTTTAGATGTCGTTCCGCTTCCTCGAAAGATGCAAAGCCGATTTCAGCCGGCTGCTGATTTTTCATGATATAATATTTCCGATTTTGCTGGACGATGAGGAATTTGTCATTTAGCTCATTTGCATATAACGTTCCCAGATCGTTTTCCGGCACATTGAAACGGTTATCGGCAGCATCCGGCCGCAATGTCTGCAAATCGAAAGCATTCTTTACGAACAGCTCAAAAGCATCTTCCGTCAATGTTGCTCCGGAAGCTTTTTGATGACCGCCGCCACCGTATTTCGCCGCAATGGCTGATACATCGATATCATCGTGAATCGTACGGAGACTCAAGCGTTTGGTACCCATCATCACCATGACGATCAAATCAAGATGCGGGAAAGTCTTACCCAAATCATTTCCCAATTCAGAGAGGTAGGACTCTGCATGAACGACTCCCGCTAGATATGTATCTATTTTGACAGGCACGACTTGCTTCCTTTTCTTGCGAATATAACGTGCTGTCTGGGCATCCTGGACTTGCAGCAGTTTTTCTTCCAAATCGCTGAAAACGAAAGATGCACTGTGCTGCAGGCGTTCTATCATTTCACCTGCAAATTCCTCGATGCTTTGCAGGAAGAGAAGGGCATTCAGCTGCTTGGCAGCTTCATTCTGCCGTTTTTCCCATTCCCATGTATCATATTGGCGGACAAGCTCGACAAATTCGCTTACCGCTTTTGTTTTCTCCAGATGTCCTTCATCCACCAGGACGTCATACAGCATACTTGTTGCTGAAGTCTGCGTTCCATCTTCTTGCTTAGTCGCGATCCACGCCCAATCATGAGCATTCAGATGTTCACTTGTCTTATGATGATCGATAAGGCGGGCCTTGCCGCCAGATAGGATGAATTCGCTGATCGCGGCTTCATTTTCTTCATTCACCGCCAAATCCGTCACCCATAGTTCTTTCTCATGCTGGGTTTCATCGGCAAGGAATTTCTTCACTTCTTCATTCAGACTGCTGATGGAATTATAACGGATGTCAACATCCTCCCCAAAAGCAAGTGTCGCCAAAATACCGCAGCCGACACCGTCCAGGTCATTATGTGTCAATAATTTATACATCTCTTCACCTCAATTACTAGTATTAGTATAACCTAGCGGAATTATCGGCTTCAAGCATGATTCTGCTACTGTTCTTGTTTGAACAGGCGAAAGCGGTGGAGAAGGAGCAAATAAAAGACGGCAGATATGACCAATACGCTGCTTAGCAGCACATAGCCATTTGAAATATAAGAATCAAGCGTCATATACAAGAAGATCGCGCAGGATGCCATGCAGGTGATGGCCAAAAGCAGTTTATAGAAGCGGGCAAAGCTGAAAGGGAAACGAACAGCCTGATAAAGGCTGGCGAAATGGAGCACTGTGCCCAGTACCTCTCCCAGGTTCATTCCGAGTATGACGCCATTCACACCCATGCTCGGCTGCGATGCGACAAAGTAAATCATCAGCAGACTGGCAAGTGCGGCAATCAGATTGTTATAAAGGACGACACTGCTTTTTCCGATTCCGATCAGCACCGCCTGGAGCGGAATCTGCAAGTAGCTGAGCATAAAGCAAAAGATCATCTTCTGGATGAGCAGGCCCGCTTCTTCTGAATGATAGAACAAGCCCGTCAAATCGGTTGCGAAGAAATAAAGAAACAGTGCCCAAGGGATGCAGATCATCATCGTGACGTTTATCACCTGGTTTATATTGCTGTACATTTCCTGGAATTGACGGCGCGCATACAAATCACTGATGGAAGGGAGCAAGTTTGTCGATAAAGAGTGTGTGATGAATGTCGGGACGAATACGAGCGGCATGACATAGCCCATTAAAAGACCATATGTTTCGGTGGCAGTCTCGGCAGTCAGCCCGGCTGTGAGAAAGCTGTGGGTGATGATGATCGGCAGCAGTACGCCTGCAAAGCTATTGACTAAATGGCTGCCGGTATTCGGCAATGCAACCCTGATGAGGTCGCGGGTATGCTGTCTGCCATCCCGGAGGAGATCCCCGATGATATACAGGAAACGCCATTTGAATTCCTTCTGCTTGTTGAAGGCGATCATCAATACTCCCAAAGATATCGCTTCCCCGATGATCATGCTGATCACTGCACCGGCCGCTGCCACGCCAAGCCCATATGGAAGCAGATATTGGACGAGCATGTACGTCACAACCAGCTGCACGCTCTGTTCCAGGATCGAAGCGAAGGCTCCAGGAGACATATACTGTTTCCCATGGAAGTAACCTTTCAAAATGGAGGATATCGCAACAATCGGGATGATCGGTATGATTGCCGTAAATGTGTAGATTGCCCGCTCATCGGCAAACAAAATTCCAGGAGCAAAGTGAACCACTCCAAGCAACAGCAAGGATGTAAAGATGCTCAATGTTCCTGTAATCAAAAAGGAAACAGAAAGGACGTGCCGCAGTCTTGTCCGATTATTCGTCGCATTATTCTCTGCCACCAGATTGGCGACAGCAACCTCCAGCCCAAAACCGGTTACTGCAATCAAGAGACCAGTTACCGGCATTGCCATCATGGCAAGCCCGATTCCTTCGGGTCCTAACAGCCGTGACAAAACGATCCCGTTTATGAATCCAATCAGTTTGCTGTAGCAGGCAGCCACAGCCAGAATGATCGTACCTTTCAATAATGATTGTTTTCCCACTTTTGTCACCTCAACTTGTCCATGTTTTAGATGTATGTGGAGAAAAGAGGGTTTATGTTTATGTACTTAAAACAGACAGACAAAGCACGGCATCATAATCTTCTTTATGTTTTTTGGAACTAGGCTAACTTAATTATCGAAAGGAAAGCTAAAAAAGAGCGATAGACATGGAATCCATTCCATTCTAAATTATAGGTAAGCCCGTTACTTGATCAACGCATGCATGATAAAGAATCTGACAAGCAATAGGTAAGATTCCGCATTGATTTCCCTATACCCTTACTCAATTTATCCTGTTTTTCATAAAGGTTTTGACATACTTCGGAATCGTAATTAACATAATAATCAGAATTATCTTAATTAAAAGGGGGTTATCCATTGCCGATTTCCGAAATCATGAACGGCGGAATCTTATGGCTGTTCTGTCTGCTTGTCGTCAGTATTGTCGTGTTTCAAGGTATTGTCTTCGTACGATCTGCCTTTCGAGCCAGGGCTGCAGTTGGCATGACGGAGCAGGAAGCACGGAGCGCAATGAAAACAGGTGCTATTGCAGCTATCGGCCCGTCATTGGGTAATATCATCATTGCTGTCTCGCTGATGACATTGATCGGCAATCCGCTTACGATGATGCGCAGTGCCATCATTGGCTCATCGGCAACAGAATCACTCGGTGCCCAAATGGCCTCCAGTGCTTATGGCACGGAGCTAGGATCAGCCAGCTTCGGGCCAGAGGCTTTCACGACAATTGCCTGGACATTGTGTATCGGCGGTACAGGCTGGCTGATCGTCACATTTTTCTTTACGAAGTCATTGGGCACCTTCCAAAAGAAAATCACCTCAAGGAAAAATGGCACGAAGAAGATGGTAATCATTTCAACAGCGGCCATGCTTGGTGCCTTCGGCTATTTTGCAGCTAATGAAGCAGTGAAGAGCAGCGGTCACTCTCTTGTCATCATGACCAGTGTCCTCCTAACGATCGTCACCTTGCTGGCAGCCAATAAACTGCAGAAAAATTGGCTGAAAGAGTGGGCTTTGGGATTTGCCATCGTCGGCGGCCTGACAGTCGGCTACTTTATCGGATAAGAAACGGAGGGAAAAACGATGGCCAAAACAGCCGAGCAGGTAGCAGTACAGGAACGCCTCATCGAAACACAGGAGCAGACCTTTGATGCTTTCCATACGAATGCCCACTTTTGGGGAAGGCTTACAATCGGCTGTGTAATTGTCTTATCGGCAGCATTGCCGCTTTATCTCTCGTTCGTCGAAGGCTATCACCCGGGCTGGCAGGCCATTTTCGCAGCCTTTCTCGCATATATCGCCTTGGTTGGTTTTGCTTGGGTGGTAGAGCCCGTCAGTTATTATGCAACCCTTGGTGTTTCCGGTACTTATTTGAGTTTCCTCACCGGGAATATAGCCAATATGTGTTTGCCCTCTGCAGCAGCTGCTCAGCAGGTTATCGGAGCAGATCCTGGTACGAGGAAAGGAGAAGTGGCAGCCACGTTGGCTATTGCCGCTGCCAGCTTTATGAATATAGCTGTACTCATTCCGGTCATCCTGGCTGGTTCCTATATCCTTTCTGTCATACCGGAGTCCTTACAAGCAGCATTCACCTACATCATTCCTGCCATTTTTGGGGGGATGATCGCACAATTATCCATGAAAAAGCCTCTGTTCGGCGCCATCGGCATCGTTTTCGGCATCCTGATGACACAGCTGCCGATTCCAGTATTCTTCAAAGGATTGGTCTGCATGTTCCTTACAGTGATTCTTTGTGTCCTTTTGGAAAACAAGCAAGTAAAGAAAAGTCCCGATGAAGGAGAGATGATCCATGAGTAAAAAAGATTTGCTTACGATCCTGAAAGAGCTGGAGAATGTCATAGGAAGCCTTGCCCTTGATATTTGGCAAAACCCTCAAATCGCTTATGAGGAGACATATGCGAGTGCGGCTCAGAAGAAGATCCTCTCCGATGCAGGTTTCCTTATCACAGATAGCATCGGCGGTATGCAGACAGCCTTTTATGCAGAATATGGCAAAGGCCATCCGATCATCGGCATCCTAGGTGAATTCGATGCATTGCCAGGTCTGTCCCAATCCAGTAAGCCTTATAAAGATCCAGTCGTGGAGAACGGCCCCGGCCATGCCTGCGGTCATCACTTACTCGGCACTGCAGGTGTCGAGACTGTATTGGCACTAAAGGAGCTGATCGATCAAGGAAAGGTGAGCGGCACGATTCGCTATTATGGCTGCCCGGCTGAAGAGGTACTCTCCGGCAAGACATTCATGGCGAGGGAAGGGGTATTCGACGACTTGGACTGCTGCCTTACCTGGCATCCAAGTACAAGTAATGTGGTCCAGAATTACAGCACCCAGGCAATGATTTCGATTAAATATCGTTTCCACGGTGTACCTGCTCATGCGGCAGGCGCCCCTCACGCAGGCCGAAGCGCACTGGATGCAGTGGAAATCATGAATATAGGCGCGAACTATCTCCGGGAGCATCTGGCTGACGGCACGAGAATCCATTATGCCATCACAAACGGCGGCCAAGCACCGAATATCGTACCTGATGAGGCGGAAGTATGGTATTATCTGCGCGGGTCCGACCGCGACCAAGTGGAGGATATGCTTTCCCGTTTGCATGATATAGCCAAAGGGGCGGCATTGATCACTGGAACGTCTACCTCACATGAACTATTGGCCAATTGCTATCATATGCTGACTAATGACACATTGGATATATTGAATTACCGCAATATGGAGGATTATCCAATGGAAAGCTTCACCTCGGATGAAACTGCATATGCTGCCATACTGCGAAAATCGATGGATCCCAAGCTGATCGAGGCATCCCGCCGTCAGCTGCAGCTTGATCCGAATGATATCCTTCCGACAAAGAATTTCTATGATGTGAAACTGAAAGACTCCACTATGCCTGGTTCGACGGATGTGGCTGATGTCAGCTGGATTGCACCTTTGGCCAGTATCGGCACGACATGCGGCCCGATCGGCACCCAGGTGCATGCTTGGCAAGCAACTGCAGTATTTGGAACGAGCATCGGACTAAAAGGGATGCATTATGCTGCGCGAATCATGGCTTTGACCGCATATGACCTGCTGACCGAACCAGCCCTTGTGGAGCAAGCGAAAGCGGAGTTTGCGGAAGCGACTTCCGGCAGACCTTATCAGGCCGGTCTTGAGGAGAGCATACTCGCACCAGGAACAGAACGGAAAGAGCAATTGATTTAAGTGCAATTGACTTCCGATTTGCTTTTGGTATACTGGAAGCAACGAAGACGAGAGGATGATGGGTGGACAATGATTGACTAATCTTATTTTCTCACGAATTGAAAAAGATATTTTCAACGCGTACAAAATAGGATTAGTCTGCCCATCTTTAAAATAAACGGTAACATACAGCTCTTGACGGATGTATGTGCTTTTGTGGTACGGCTGATCCTTCCAATTTATTTTGGGAGGATTTTTTTCTGTCCTCCTATGAAAAAGGAGCGGATCCATGTGAAAGAACTGATCAAATTACAGCAAGTCAGCTATATGTACGGAGAGCGTCCCATTATACAGGGGGCGAATGCAGCAATCCATCAAGGTGATATCGTCGGGATAACTGGAAGGAATGGCGCTGGAAAGAGCACATTATTGCAATTGCTGGCTGGAACCAAGCAAATGACAGAGGGGTCCTTATGGAAGGCGGATTCCCTCGGGATAGAATTGGTCGAACAGGAGAGTGACTGCTATTCTTCCGACTCACTTGGGTCTGAAGCAGCTATTTTACTCAGTAAGTGGCGAGTTCCATCCGTTCCTTACCATCGGATGAGTGGCGGAGAGAAACTGAAAGCAAGGCTTGCGCACGGATTTTCGAGTAAAGCGGAAGTTTTGATGCTGGATGAACCAACTAATCACCTGGATGAAGATAGTGTCCAGCTGCTGATAGAACAAATCCAAAAATCAAACAAAACGATACTGATTGTGTCACATGACAGGTATTTTCTCGATCAAGTGTCTGTAAAGATATGGGCTATCGAAGATCAAGATCTTCATACTTTCACGGGAAATTATACTGCCTATATAGATCATCGCCAAAAGGAAAAAGCGGCCCAGCAGTATGCCTATGACAAACAGCAAAAACGCATCCGGCAAGTAGAAGGACAAATCGCTTCCCTGAAAAACTGGAGCACAAGAGCACATGCTCAATCCACCAAACAGGAATTTGCCAAAGAGTACTACCGAAAAAAGGCCAAAAGAATGGATAAGGCAGTAAAATCCAAACAAAAACGATTGGAAAAAGAACTGAAAAAAGAAAAGGCCGAGGCCATCGTGCCGGAGCGAGCTGTATCGTTTGAGCTGCATACTGCCGGCAGAACCGGCAAACGATTTTTGGAATGCAAAAACGTAACCAAGCAATTTGATGGGAAAACATTATTCCGGAATGCCAATTTTACCATCATGCACGGTGAAAGAATCAGCTTGCAGGGACCGAATGGTTCCGGAAAAACAACTTTCTTCCGCATGATTGCGGATGATGAACCTTACACAGGAGAGATTTGGATTTCCCCATCAGCAAACATCGGCTACCTTTCACAAGATGTTCATGACCTCCCTTTGGAAAAGACACCGGCCGAGATATTTCATCAGCAGACGTTTGCCGACAGGGGAAGGGTCCAGACACTGCTTCTGCATCTTGGCTTTGAAATAGACAGCTGGACCCTCCCGATTGGAGAAATGAGTATGGGGGAAAGAGTGAAATTGAAGCTGATGCAGCATATATTGACTGACAAAGATGTCCTTTTGCTGGATGAACCTACAAATCACATGGACCTCCCGTCCCGTGAGCAGCTGGAACAGACACTTGCAGCTTACAGCGGAACATTGCTTGTCATCACCCATGATCGTTATTTCCGGGAGAAAGTGACAGATACACAGCTGATCATCCAGGATGGTAAACTAAACAAAAAATTAAGTACAGCAGCCACAACGACGACGGAGGACGGTATACAGCTGATGCAGCTGGAAAACGAGCGTCAGGAAGTATTGGGTAAGCTGAGTATGCTGACACCTGGAGATACGGCGTACGAGGATTTGGATGATCGTTTTAATCAACTGACAAAAATAATTAGACAACTGAAGAATTAGATAAAAACAAGAAGAGCTGCGTATTCAAATAACAGCTCTTCTTGTTTCTTTAATTGGAAGTGTTTATGTATGTAAACATTCAGTGCTATATAAAAGGTAATAGGCAAGTTTTCCTGAATTTGAAAGAAGCTATAATATTGAACCATCTTATAATGGAGTGTGTTAAACTTGGGACAAAAATAGAAATGGAGGTAATCATAGAACAGGCAATACTACCTCATAGCTTTAGTATCTTCCTTTTGCTGCCATTCTGCCTGCAGTTTTCAAAATATTGATTATATTTGAAGCGCTTCCCACTTTATGAAAGCACCAAGCTTTTGAATAGCTCAATATCCACCAGAAATACTCCGCTTTTGTAAGCGGTACACCAGCATTACTGTTAAGTGTCTAATTGCAAGCTTGATAGCCAATGGAAATCTGGTCGATGGCTCATTCGCTACCTCTTATTCCTACAAAACAAAGAAATCCTTTAAGTACTCAATCTTGTAAAAGAGAGTGTCGATATAAACATTCGGGCTTACTCATTGTATCGATCGGCTCCTCTTAACCTATTATCCTTGTGCAACGACTTTTTTCTTTTAGGCACAGCTTTAAATAATTGATATTTTATTTTTCTAATGTCAACAGCACACTACGGAAAGACCGTTCTACGTAATAAGACTTGGGAAGTGTCCTGACTGAGAATAAAAAACATTCGACGACTATGAATCTTGCTGAAAAATGCAATCCCTTTTACGCTATAGGAAACAACCGGGGTGCAGTGATAGCTAATTACAAAGCTCTACCATCAAATAATTCATAAGGGGATGGGAATATGTTCAAAAAGAAATGGGCGGAAGCCGCTTTGGTTGCGGCACTTTCAGTTACAGCTTTAGTTGGAATCAAACCAACGGATGTGAAGGCTGAAACAGATGTGAAGGCTATCGTTGATGGAATGTCTGTCGAGCAAAAAGTGGGTCAAATGCTTATGCCGGACTTTCGAAACTGGCAAGAGCAAGGGGAAAGCAAAGCAACTGGTTTTACAGAGATGAACGATGAAGTGGGAAGCATCATTCAGAAATATCATTTAGGGGGCGTTATCCTATTTGCTGAAAACGTCGTGGGTACGGAGCAAACGGTCCGTTTGATAGATGGCTTGCAGAAAGCAAGTCCGGAACTACCGCTTTTCATCACCATTGATCAGGAAGGCGGAATCGTGACACGCCTGCAAACGGGAACGAATCTGCCAGGCAACATGGCGTTAGGTGCAACACGAAGTGAGAAATATGCCTATCAAACTGGCAAAATCATTGGGGAAGAATTATCGTCTCTTGGTGTAAATGTAAACTTCGGCCCCTCATTGGATGTAAACAACAATCCTGATAATCCTGTAATCGGTGTCCGTTCATACAGCTCTAATCCAGAGCTTGTCTCAAAGTTAGGCATTGAGACTATACAAGGACTGCAACGACAAAATGTTGCTGCAACAGCAAAGCATTTTCCAGGACATGGCGATACCGCTACTGACAGTCATTACGGTTTGCCGCTTGTTACACATGACAAGGATAGATTACAAACTGTAGAGCTTCTGCCTTTTCAGAATGCAATTGATGAAGGTGTAGATATGATTATGACAGCTCACGTTCAATTTCCTGCTTTTGATGATACAACGTATATCAGCAAAAAAGACGGTCAGGAGATTTTGGTTCCAGCCACACTTTCCAAAAAAGTGTTGACAGGATTGCTACGCGAGGAAATGGGATTTGAAGGTGTCATTGTCACAGATGCCCTTAATATGAAAGCGATTTCAGATAACTTCGGCCAGGAAGAAGCCGTCGTATTAGCTTTAAAATCAGGTGTAGATATTGCGTTGATGCCTGCACAAGTGAACTCTTTGGAAATGGAAAAGAATTTGGCTTCCGTTTATGACGCAGTAATAGAAGCAATCGAATCCGGAGAACTCCCGATGGAGCAAGTCAATGCATCGGTTGAGAGAATTCTAAAATTGAAAGAAAAACGCGGTATTTTGGATCCTGACAAAACGCCAATTGAAGAAAAAGTAACTAACTCATTAAAAGTAGTAGGCAACAAGGAGCATTTGAAGCAAGAAAAGAAAATGACGGAGGATGCTGTTACGCTTTTGAAAAACGAAGACAAAACACTCCCTTTCAAACCAAAAAAAGGTGAGAAGGTTCTCGTGCTTGCTCCATTTGATGATCAGGTAGAAGCGATGACAAGAAGCATAAACGAATTAAAAGGCAAGAAGAAAGATGTTGAAGTTACTGGCTATGCTTTCTCGGAAAAGTCCTTCAATGAAGAGGTGGCAGCCATGGTTGATGAAGCAGACTATGTTATTACCGGTTCCTATGTTGTGAAAAATGATCCTGCTGTAAATGATGGCGTCATTGATGACAGTATTCAGGATTCAAGCAAATGGGCAACAGCTTTTCCAAGAGCTGTCATGAAAGATGCTGAAGCAAAGAATAAAAAGTTCGTGTTAATGAGTCTGCGCAATCCTTATGATGTCGGAAATTTTGAAGAAGCAAAAGCTGTGCTTGCGGTCTATGGTTTTAAAGGCTATTCAAATGGTGCATATAGACAGCCGAACATTCCTGCCGGCATTAAAACGATTTTTGGTGAATCAAAGCCAAAAGGTATATTACCAGTAGATATTCCATCTGTCACTCAACCTGAAGAGGTTCTTTATCCATATGGTTATGGACTCGATATTCGTTCAGGGAAGCTGCTTAAATAATCCGAATAAAGGGGAGGAGTTCCATTGAAAAGAGTATTGTTGATGGTAATGATTCTGCTGCTGGCTTTAAGTGCTTTTCCTGCGGAAAAAGAGGTTGCTGCCCATAAGAGGAAGAAAGATAGTAAAGTAACGCCTGGTGTTGAGGTCCTTTTAGATGATCAGAAAGAACTTTTAAAAGACAAAAAAGTTGGCTTAATTACCAATCCGACCGGTATCGACTCAAAAATGAACAGCATTGTTGATCTGCTGCACGAAGATCCTGATATCGAACTGACAGCTTTATTCGGTCCCGAGCATGGCGTACGCGGTGATGCTCAGGCAGGGGAATATGTTGAATCTTATATTGACGAAAAAACAGGACTACCTGTATACAGCCTCTACGGACAAACAAGAAAACCAACACCTGAAATGCTCAAAAACGTAGAAGTGCTAGTCTTTGATATTCAGGACGTCGGCACACGGTACTACACATACATCTACACGATGGCTTATGCCATGGAAGCAGCAAAAGAAAACAACATTCCCATTGTCGTGCTTGACCGTCCGAATCCTCTAGGCGGACTTTCAGTTGATGGTCCTGTACTCGAGCCTGATTTCTCTTCCTTTGTAGGGATGTATCCAATTCCAACAAAGCACGGTATGACAGTCGGAGAGCTTGCTTCCTTCTTCAACGAAGAATTCAATATTGGAGCAGATTTGAGAGTCGTCAAAATGAAAGGCTGGAAGCGGTCCATGGATTTCGAAGACACAGGACTTCCATTTGTCCTGCCGTCACCAAATATGCCAACAGTTTCAACAACATTTGTTTATCCTGCAACCGGTCTGATTGAAGGAACAAACCTGTCAGAAGGGCGGGGAACAACCAAGCCATTTGAACTGATCGGTGCACCTTTCATCAGCAGCACGGATCTTGCTTCAGAATTGAATGCACTTAGTCTGCCAGGCGTGACATTCAGGGCGGCATCCTTTACACCGACATCTTCTAAACATGCTGGAAAACTTAGCCATGGTGTTGAAATATATGTAACAGACCGCGCTGCATTCGATGCGGTAACTACAGGACTTCACATCATTAAAACAATTCACGACATGTATCCAGACGATTTCGAATTTCTTTCAAACAACTTCTTTGATAAATTGATTGGAAACGATTGGGTCAGAACAATGATTCTAGAAGGAGCCTCCGTTACCGAAATCACGAAAGAATATCAGAAAGAACTATATGAATTTATAAAGGTAAGAAAAGAGTACTTAATTTATAAGTAATTGTTTCGAAAGGGTGAAATCATGGAGATTCACCCTTTTTTAGTTTAGGAAAATACGTGTTTCCCCATCGATTCCTGAGTAATGCACAATAGGGCGATCTTAATTTTTGCATGGATTGAGGTATAAGGAAGATTCATGAACGGAAGAGCTAAATAAAAAAGAGATGTGTACTTAATAACACATCTCTTTCTATAAGTTAAGAAGTTAAGCTGCATTTTTCTCTTTCACTATAGTTTGTCTTTTTATCTTAATCGATGTAAGCAGAATACCGATACAAACTAGTACGGCACCTAGGATGATATTGGGTGTTATTTCTTCGCCCAGTTGCAGCCAGCCGAAAAATAAACCTAGCAGCGGCACGGACATGAGTGAAATGGACGCTATGGAAGCTTCGATTTTACTCAATACCCAGTTCCAGCCTACGAATGCAACAGCGGAACCTAGTATCCCGTTGTAAAGCAATGCGAGCAAGGAAGGAGTGGATACTGTTAAATTTGCAATCGCGGCATGTTCACTTGCAAAAGAAATAATGAATAGAAGAACTGCTCCAATCAGCATCTGCCACATTGTCATTTTAATTTTATGGTGTGCGCCACCGACTTTCTTTGTATAGATATTGGCTCCTGCCCAGAAAAAGGCTGAAACCACTATAATTGCTTCTCCTACTAACGTAAGATCAAAGGACAAATGAAATAGCTTTGTACCTATTATACATACTAAACCAGCAGCTCCGATTAGCAATCCGACTACTTTATTCATTACTAGTCGCTCATTCAGCATAAAATGCGCCATCACACTGACGATGATCGGCATCGTGTATACGAGAACAGACGATACACCAGAGTCGACAAATTGCATACCGAATGTCGACAGCGCGTAATAGCCGATACACATCAATACAGCAAGTATAAAAAAGGGTTTCCACTCATGCTTTTCTGGTAAAATGTCCACCTTCTTTACCAATAAAACCATTACCAGCACTGCCGCTCCAATCAGGAGACGGAAGGAGGAGAATAAGAAGGGAGGGAAATCCTCTAAACCAATCTTTACAGTTACCCATAAATATCCCCATATAATACTGATGATTGCTATCATACCAACTACTCTTACTTGATTCATGTTCATTCCTTCATTTCTTCTATTTTTCGTTAAACAGTTTGCTGTATTTGGCCAGTTTCTTCTGTGTTAAAGCTATAGCAGACTCCAAACGCTGCTTTTCGGCATCTAATTTCTGCAAATGATTCTCAAGGATACGCACTTTATTGCGATTGGAGATATCGTCTCCGTCCAAGAACCCCAATTGATGCCAGTCATTATCTTTCATAAAGGAAGCAATCTCACCCAATGAGAGACCAGCTTCTTTTAAGCAGGCAAGGGCTTGCAGCAGCTGTATATCTCCTTTTGTATATAT
Organism: Terribacillus sp. 7520-G; assembly: GCF_002271665.1. NCBI lineage: Bacteria > Bacillati > Bacillota > Bacilli > Caryophanales > Bacillaceae > Terribacillus > Terribacillus sp. 7520-G. The sequence goes on from NZ_NQFP01000015.1 coordinate 24,925, forward strand.
ACGAACGCCATTTGGCTTTCTCTGCGGCTTTTTCACAAGTCCGATTCGCTCATAATAACGGAGTGTACCGGTTGAAAATCCTGTTTTTACTGCAGCTTCCGTTATCGTACACATCTTTTTCACCTCACTTCATCCTGCTCTATATTACTCCTTATAGTTAGCTTCAAGTCAAGCTTTATAAACCAAGAAAAGTATGCAGCAGGAAGAATGCATACAAGGACACCAATATGTGTTTGCTGCGACATCATTTTCGCGGATGCACTGATAGAAAGGGGGTTTTTGGGTTAGTATAAAGAGACAGATTTACATCAATAACTCTACAAAAGTTTCCAGTGCATATTCAGGATACATATCAAATGATCAACTGATTCGAAGGTAAAAATCCTATAAAATCATCATTATATGCAGGATCAACTTGTCACAGCATTACCAGTAATTTGCATTCCGTAGAAGAAACTAATGCGGTTTGAGATTTAAGGAATCTGAATGATATTGGCTAAAGTATTATTTATATAGCCGAATAATTAGTAGCAATAAGATCATGAAGTGAATTCAGATGCCCAAATATAAAGCTGTAAATAGCTCAGAAGATCTGACGATAGTATCAACATTGCATAGCGGCATGACTGCAGCATGTACATATCGAATGATGATGGAGAAGAGGTACAAATATAGTTTCAAGTATTACACATTTAATTATTTTATTTTTCTTAGTTTACATAATATATATTATCGGAAGTAATTTAAAACCGTCATCTTATGTCTCATAATCTAAGTATTCTTGAGATAGTGAGACAAAACAAAAAAATCAGACTGCACAGCAAACGCTTTACGCAGTCTGATTCTATATATTACATATTAATCTGCTACATGCAATACGATTTTACCTATGTTCTGATTGCTTTCCATAAAGTCATGCGCTTCAGCTATTTCTGCCAACGGAAATACTTTGCCGACAATCGGCTTGATTGCTTGCGATTCAAATAACGGCAATACATTATCGATCAAATCTGCTGTCAATTTTGCTTTATATTCAACGCTCCTTGTACTTAGCAATGTTCCTTTCACATGTAAGCGTTTTGCAAGCAGCGGCGTTATCGATGCGTTTTCCAGTTCTGTACCGCCCAGGAATCCGATCAGGATCAGTCTGCCATCCGTTTTCAGTGTCTTGATATTCTGATCCCAATATGACGCTCCAATAAAGTCCAAAATGATATCAGCGCCGGTTTCGGCTAATTTATCAGCAAAGTCTTCTTTTTTATAGTTGATTGTGATGTCGGCACCAAGCTCCTTGCAGAAATCAAGTTTTTCCTGGGATCCAGCTGTAACTGCAACTGTTGCACCTGCTTGTTTAGCCAGCTGGATGGCTGCAGTTCCGACTCCGCTTGCGCCGGCATGGATCAAGACGGTTTCCCCCTGTTTCAATTCACCCAGCCAATGCAGTGTCTGATAAGCTGTCAGGAATACTTCCGGTACAGCTGCTGCTTGCTCGTAGCTCAAGTGCTCGGGAATCGGCATGGCCAGCTTGCTGTTGAGTACAGCATATTCTGCGTAGCCGCCGGAGGGAATCAAGCCGAATATACGGTCTCCTTTTTCCCAGCCGATTGCTTCCTCTCCTGCTTCTTCCACAACACCAGCAATTTCCAATCCCAAAATCGGATCATAATCACTGGAAGGGTAATTTCCTTTTCTTTTTTCGATATCCGCACGGTTGATTGCCGATGCCTTTACAGCAACTAGAATTTCGTCCGGTTTGATGGTTGGTTTTTCGGTTTCTTGAAGCTTAAGTTGATCTGTGCCGCCAAAACCTTGTAGTGTGATTGCTTTCATATCTAATACTCCCTTTCTTCTTTTATTGTCAACCTTTACGGAAAAAAAGTAAATAAATCAGCACTATCCAGAATGGAATAGACAGCAAGGTCCCAATTAGCAGCCCTTTGAAGAATTTCATGCTGTGAACCTCATTTCATGTGCTTTTTCTTATTGTTTACCATAAGATAAAACTCCTAAACATGCAAAAACCCGGCTCCGTTATCTGGAGCTCGGGTTCTGCACTGCTTGATATACGGGTGTTCTTGCTTGGATGGTTGCTAAATAGAAATCGAATAATTCGCTGGATGCATTTTTCCAGGAATGCTTCTCCGCTTCCATTCGCACATTCTTTTTCATTTTTGCCACTAATTCTTGATCATCCAGTTTACCGACTGCGTGACTCATGCTGGCGACATTTTCGTTTTCAAAAAGGAATCCTGTTTTGCTTTCCTCGATCTGTTCCAATGTTGGTCCGCTTTTGGCTGCAAGGACAGGGAGACCGGAAGCCATTGCTTCCAAGATGACCAAACCCAGCGTCTCGGTAATGGACGGGAAAATAAAGGCATCGGCAGAAGCGAATGCCTGCGACAGCTCTTCCCCATGGAGAAAGCCGGTAAACAATGTATTCGTCCCTTCGAATACCCTCTCCAGTTCTTTCCGGGCTGGTCCATCGCCGATGATGGCTAATGCCAGATCATCCCGCTCATCCAGCAATGGACGAATCTTATGGATTTCCTTCTCGATTGCCAGCCTGCCTACAAATATGAGCAATTTTTTCCCGCGATGCCCTTGCAAAAGCCGCTCACGCATGCCTTGTGAATAATAAGCCGGATGGCGCTTCTCCACATCCACGCCTCTGCGCAGGACATGCATACGCTCGAAGCCATGCTCGTCAAGCTCCTGTTTAATGGCAGCCGACGTACACAGATTCAAGTCAGCTGTATTATGAAGCTTGCGGAAATGCCACCAAAATAATGGTTTCAAGGGTTTGTAGAACTTATAGTAATCCAGGTATTTCGGTATATGCGTATGATAGGATGCCAATAGCGGCAAACCCTTCTTGTGCGCATAATAGATTCCTGCTATCCCGACCAGGGCTGGATTCGCCACATGCACGAGATCCGGCTGATGCTTTTCAAGTAAAGTCTTGATGCGTCTTGTCGGCAAGGAAAACTTCTTGGAACGGTAAAATGGCATCGTCACCGTCCCTACTCCTTCGACAAGGGCGCCTTCGTATTCGGTAACACCTAAATCGGGAGCGATGACGACGACTTCATGCTTCTGGCTGCGGAGGAACTTGATCGCTTCGGTGAGCCGGGTGACGACACCGTCCGTGGATGGCAGGAATGTCTCGGTGATGATGACGATTTTCACCGTATGCCCCTATCTCCACGTAACCGTCGGAAGCACGTTTTCTTTGATTACCCGGTCCTTATGCTCGATAGCCGTCTCCAGAATGCCGCGGAGCACGTCATCCGTAAGGAGATTCGGTTCAAGGCCAAGATCGCGAAGGCGCGTATTCACTGCATTATAATAATGCTCCTCTGCTTCCACCCGCGGATTTTCGATAGATGTGATTTTAGGGTCCAGTCCTTGCTCCCGGCTCACCTTCTGTACTTTCTCAGCAAGCTCCTTCACGGAGAAGCTTTCCGTGAATTGATTGAATACCCGGAACTCTCCGGCATCAGCAGGATTTTCCGCGGCGATTTCCACACAGCGGATCGTATCGGTGATATTCAAGAAGCCCCGTGTCTGTCCGCCGCTGCCATAGACAGTGATATCATGCCCTGTGGCCGCCTGGATAAGGAATCTGTTCAGCGCAGTGCCGAAGACACCATCGTAATCAAAGCGGTTCGCCAGCACCGGATCGAGCTTTGTTTCTTCTGTATGGAGACCATACACGACGCCTTGGTTCAGGTCTGTTGCGCGTATGCCCCAGATTTTGCAGGCGAGCATGATGTTATGGCTGTCATGCACTTTGGATAAGTGATAAAAAGATCCCGGCTGTTTCGGGAATGGCAGTTTGTCCTTTCTGCCTTTATGCTCTATTTCGATATAGCCTTCTTCGATATCAATATTAGGGGTGCCGTACTCTCCCATCGTACCAAGCTTGATCAGATGACAAGATGGAGCGAATTCCTTGATTGCAAAAAGGACATTCAAGTTACCGATCACATTGTTCTGCTGCGTATATACAGCATGCTCACGGTCGATCATGCTGTACGGAGCCGATCGCTGTTCTGCAAAATGCACAAATGCATCAGGCTCCGTCTGACGGAAGACCTCAGCCAGGAAATCATAATGATTCAGGTCGCCTATGTATGTTTTGATTTCCTTGCCGGTCTTCTCTTTCCACTTTGCGACTCGCTCTTCCAAGGAATAAATTGGTGTTACGGAATTGGATCGTAATTCTTCATCGTACTTACGTCTTACCAAGTTATCGACGATTGCTACTTCATGACCTTGTTTGGACAGATAAAGTGCTGTCGGCCATCCGCAGAAACCATCTCCACCAGCTACAACAATTTTCATGACTCATCCTCCTGTGACATCAACATTTCTTGGTACGTTCGTTAACAATTATATGCTAACGATGCTGCGATTAAAAATAATATGGTGTAAAGGAAGGTTTGAGATAGTGTAAACAAGTTGTTAACTGTTCAGCCCTCGATCCAATTTTTTCAGCGGTTTTTTGGCCGGGCCTTCGATCACTTCGCCTGTACCGGTAAAACGTGATCCATGGCAAGGACAGTCCCAGCTGGATTCTGCACTGTTCCAATTAACCTCACATTTCATATGGGTACAAGTCGTATCCACTTGATGTATTTCTCCGTTTTCGTCTTTATAGACACCAAGGAGCAGACCATTGAACCGGACTTTGGTTGCTTCACCCCGCTTCAGGTGCGGGACATATTCATAGGGCTGTTCCAGTTTCCCAACTATGAATTCCTTCGCCACTTCCATTACATTCTTAGTTACACTACCCAAATCCGGGTCGGCGTGAAACCTGGATGGCTGATAAATATTTTTGTAGCGGCTGATACCTGAATCGATAAGAGATGCTATTTCCAACCCGGCAACGATACTGCTGGTCATGCCCCATTTACGATAGCCTGTGGCGACCAAGATATTATCGTTGCCTTTGCTTATATATCCTATATAAGGGAGATTATCCAATGTGACGATATCTTGTGCGGACCACATATAGATTGGTGTTTCCGTGCCCAGATAAGCTGCGAAGTCCGTCAATTCTTTATAATACATTTCTTCAGGATGCCCCTCGCCTGTACGGTGGGACTCACCGCCGATCAGGAGCAAGGTGCCATGTTCCTCTGTTTCGATACTGCGGATGGATCGGGAAGGCGTGTCGGCATTGATATACATGCCGCCGGGATAAGGGTTCTTTGGCTTTGCGGCCACCACATAGGAGCGATCCTGATATAATCTGGCAAAGTAAAAGCCCTGTCCATCATAAAAAGGGAAATGGGAGGCGACCACAACCTTCTTACACGTCACTTTCAACCCGTTCTTCGTTACAACGGTCGTATCCTTTCCTTCTTCGATTGTATCAACCGGAGTATCGGTATATACTTTCCCTCCATTATCGAGGAATACATGCAGCAAACCATTGAGGAATTTCAGCGGGTGATACTGGTACTGGTCTTTCATGATCAATGCCTTTTCTATTTCAAAGGGAAGCGGTATGGTGTCCGAGAGTTCCCCCTGTATACCAAGCTTCTGATATGCCTCATGCTCTGTCTCCAATTTATGGACGTTTTGCTTTTCCTTGGTATAGACATAGGCATCCTGTTTCGTCAGATTGCAATCAATGCCATGTGCCGCTGTCGTTTCCTTGACAAAAGCGATTGCGTCCATGCACGCTTCATAATGCGTCTTAGCCGTATCTGTATTGAAATGCTGGATATATTCATCATAAATCAGCCCATGCTGTGCCGTGAGCTTTGCTGTCGTATAGCCGGTCGTACCGCTATAAAGACTATCTGCCTCGAGGATGGTCACTTGACGCCCTTCTTTGGCCAGCATATATCCCGTAACGATGCCGGTGATGCCTCCGCCGACAATGACGATTTCGCTTTCGGTGTCATAACGCAGCGATTCAAAATCTGGAATTTCCGTCTTTTCACGCCAATAACTTTTATTATGTGTCATTCTTATCCTCCATGTGTTGTAATAGCACCATTTTTGCCAAAGAAATGACGTGTTAATCAGATGTTTTCTGTATACGCTATCAGGGAACACTTTTTGTAAGGAGGCGGTATAGAGATGAAATGTGTACAAATGGTAGTCGGCGGGAAAGTCCAGGGCGTCGGCTTCCGTCTGTCAGCAGCAGAAATAGCCCGTGATCTCGGGTTGGCGGGATATGTACGGAATGAAGCCAACGGGACAGTCCAAGTGTATGTCGAGGGAGATCCGGAGCGTGTGGAAAAGTTCATCAATGAAATAAGGAAGGGCCCTAATCGGTTTGTGAAGGTTAAGAAGGTGGATGTCGTATACTTAGAAAAACAGCAAGGTTTTGAACGTTTTGAAGTAAGATGAAAACCCGGCTTCACTGCCGGGCTTTTTTAGTCGGCTTTATTCAGGTCTTTGACAGCTGCCCCTTCCCTGATCAGCCGATTTTAAAGAAGGTCAGGCTGCTATGGTTCATGCTTGCCATCAGACGTAAAGCGGATGACCCCTTTAAACAAAAGATCCACTGCCTCTTGGCAGTGGATCTGCTTAGTTTTCCTGGAAGAATTTGCGGTTGATTTCAATGTACTTGGTTTCTTCCGCTGGTACCTCATCTTCCATGAAGATCGCTTCAACTGGGCATACCGCTTCACAAGCACCGCAATCGATGCAAATGTCAGGATCGATATAGAACATATCTTTGCCTTCCGCGATACAGTCAACCGGGCAAACTTCCATGCATTCGCCGGCTTTTTCCGTTTCACATGGGGAAGTGATGACAAAAGCCATGTGTACAGCCTCCTCTACTACTATGAATGAACCGGCCATTAGACTCGGTTTCTTTCCAGGTATACTGCGACTTCGCAAAATACAAACGAACTATATGTATTTATACCCTATCGATTCAAATTATAACAACAATATTCGATAATAACAACGGGCGTACTCAACAATTTGACAGCTTGCCCCATCCCCATAATTACTTCATACTTGACATACAATGTACAAAAGGAGGCGATCCAGATGGAATTGACACTGCAGAAAGGCTGTCAATTGAGCACGATAGCGACACTGTTCCACCTTCCGACATATGTACTTTTTGCAGCGAATCCGTTTCTTTCGACCCATGTAAAGCCGCAACAGCCAATACAGGTGCCTGGCTATGCTCCCAGATCTGTCATCCTGGATAAGGATATGACAGACGCGGAATTAGCAGCTGCCTTTCATTTCCCTCTCCGGCTTGTTCACCTGCTGTATGATACTGATTATTTCCCTGCCGGCGAAAAACTCACATATCCTCAACGGGTGACCCAGCCAGTGACATGCTTCCGACAGCCCTACGATTATGCTATCTGTCTTCAGGATATCCAATCCCTTCACCAGCTTTTCCCTTTTATGAGGATTCGTACGATTTACAAGTCCATACTGGGGAAACCGGTGACAGAGCTGCAAATCGGCAAGGGAAAGAGACATATTCATATAAACGCCAGTTTCCACGGTAATGAATGGATCACTTCCTTGGCCCTGATGCGTTTCGTCAATGACTACTTGCTGGCCGTCACCCATGATAAGAAGCTATTCGGTTATCCGGCAAGCAAATTATATCAGGATGTGACGCTTTCGATCGTTCCGATGGTGAACCCGGACGGAGTCGATCTTGTCATCCATGGCAGCAGGACGGCACATGAGTATGAAGAACTTGTCCTTTTTTTGAATGAAGGTTCCGATGATTTCAAAGGATGGAAGGCAAATATAATCGGAGTCGATTTGAATAAGCAATATCCCGCCAAATGGGAATATGAGCAGGTGCGGAAACCGAAGCTTCCAGGTCCCCGTGATTTCCCGGGCCGGACTCCATTGACTGAACCGGAATCGATCGGTATGTATGAGCTTGTCAAGGCAGGAGATTTTGATTCAGTCGTTGCGCTGCACACGCAAGGAGAGGAAATTTACTGGAGCTTTGAGGAAAAAGAGCCCCCAAGCGCTGCGAGGATGGTATCACAGATGGAGCAGCTCAGCGGATACAAAGGTGTAAAGGAACTGGATAACTACGCTGGCTTCAAGGATTGGTACATTGCTTCTTACAGGCGGCCGGGCTTTACAATGGAATTGGGCAGAGGAAAAAATCCCCTGCCCATCGAACAAGTCGATACAATCTATGAAAAACTGCCCATCCTATTGATGGTCGTACTTACGAGCGAGAAAATTTAAGCATTCCAGATACGTTCCACCATATAGCTGCCAGCTTCACGCTGGACCAGGAACACATCGGGGTTCGTGAAGCCTTTCCAATGGGAGAACCCAATATCCGTCTGGAATTCCTTTAGTAAAATTGCAAGGAGGTTGCCGTGAGTCACCAAAACGACGTTCTCAAGCTGCTCTTCTGCCTCAAGCTCATCAAGCAGGCTGCGTACCCGCTTTCTGGCGTCATTCGATGATTCACCGCCAGGAAGCCGCAAATCAAAATCAGCAAATGATTCTTCCAAGACTTCCAGCCAATCATCGACAGGCTCTTCGCTCAAAATACGCTCCTGCAGCCTTCGATCCAGTTCTATCGGGATATCGGCAGCATCAGCGAAAGGCTTGATTGTCTCGACGGCCCGGAAGAAGGGACTGGAGAGGATACGCTGGATCGGATAATCCAGCCGTTTCAAAAAAGCCGCGAGCATCCGGGCTTCGCTAATACCTTCGTATGTCAGCGGCGAGTCTTTGTGCTGTCCTTCTGCATTACAATGACGAACAAGAATGATCCTTTTCACAAGCCCCATCTCCTTCTAGCTATGCTTAGCCTTATTATCGGTTAACCATCGAACAATTACAAGCTTTGTAAAACAAGAGTCAACAAAAAAAGGCTGACCTCTACTAGGTTAGCCTTTTTCTTGCCAGTTTATTACACTTCTTTGAAATAATCCTTACGGAAAGCACCGACACGATTCGTATTGTCGACAATAAAGATGAATTCTTCCGTTTCATTTTTGACATCATAGATTTTGCCTTGCGTAAGCGTCGTGTTCACTACGTATTTTTTTGCATTCGTGTGGACACATTCCACTTGTTTGATAGTTTCAGCATCTTGCCAATGTTTGTGTATCATCATGTTTCTTCCTTCCGTTGGTGTTTCTCAAGCTTCGGTAATGTCCATTGCAGCAGAAGCGGCAGCACAAGGACGACCAGCAGCAGCCTGATTGTCTGCAGGGAGCTGACGATGGACGGATCCCCGCCTGTCGTCTGGGCCGTCAATGCCATTTCCACGAGTCCGCCCGGGGCCATACTGAGTACAGAAGTGGCCATGTTCAGTGAAGTGAACAAGCTGAATAAATAGCCAAGCCCGAAGCAAAGCAAAATAAGCAGCAAGGACAGACCCGTATAATAGAGACAAAGCCTGCCTGCTTTCTTTAAATCCCTTATAGAAATAGAATGACCCAAATAGACACCGATTGTCAACTGGGCAGCCACGAAAAATAAGTGCGGGAACTGATATAGATGCATTCCGCTGACTTGCAGTATCGCTGTAAGCAGCATCGGGACGATGACTAAAGATGATGGGATGAATCGGTTTGTCATACGGGCGATGATGTACATGAGGACATATAATCCAATCGTCCACCAGGCTCCTTGCTCCGTCTGCGGCAGCTGAACTGCTCCTTGGGCCCCGCCGTCCATGAACATGTGCGTGACAGCGAACGGGATGATGAAAAGGATGCTGACAAGACGTATCGTCTGAAATATCGTCACGAGTCCCGTATTTGCCTTCATGGACTCACTGAGTGCCGACACAGCAGACAAACCGCCTGGTATGCTCCCGAGCATGCTCGTTTTCATATCGACATTCACCCATTTACTGACCACGTAGGCATTGATCATGCAAATGACAATCAACAGTAATGTCAAAAGCGTATAGATCAATAAATAAGGCTGTACATTGTGGAATGTATGTACTGTAAACGTATTGCCGATCTGGATACCAAGCAGCCAATAGCTTATTTTGCGGAGCGGCTGGGAAGCAGCCGTTTGGTTATTCCAAATGATTTTGGAAAGCAAAAGACCGGCTACCGGGCCGAGTATCCAGGGCAGCGGCAAGTGCAGCAAAGTGAAAAGACCGCCGCCAATGACGGCAATCAGATAAGACTTCAAGATGGAACGTAATGGACCGTTTCCCCGCATGGAATCAGGACCTTTCGCTTTTCGGTTTATAGAACCAGCCACCGATGGCGATGACAGCCATCACAATCCAGAATGTCGCATTCCATCCTGCAGAGTCAGGGAAATGCTCTGGTATGATTTCCAAAGCCGGATGCGCCAATGTGTGGATGGCCAATTTGATAGCGACCCAGCCAATGATTAAATAGGCTGCTGCTTCTAGCCCTGGACGCTTGTCCAGGATCTTTACAATATAAGAAGCTGCAATCCGGATGAGGATCAAACCAATCATCCCCCCTGCCAACACGACCAAAAATTGTCCGCCGTCCATTCCTCCGATATGCGGCAGCGGCGTAGGCGATAAGGATGCTGCCAGTGCCACGGCTGTCAGGATCGAGTCCACTGCAAAAGCAATATCCGCCAGTTCCACTTTCAGTACAGTCATCCAGAAGCCGGAGTTTTTCTTGCTGAATGGACTCTCGGCCTCTTCCTCTCCGCCGTTTTTCTTCAGTTTGATAAGGTTCGAGATACAAATATACAGTAAATAAAGCGCACCTAAAGCCTGGATCTGCCAGATATTCACCAAGAAGCTGACAAAGAACAGGGAGGCAAATCGGAAGATGAACGCTCCGCCCAGACCGTATAATAGAGCTTTTCGCTGCTGTTTAACAGGCAAATGTTTTACAATGAGCGCCATTACAAGCGCATTATCGGCCGCAAGCAGTCCTTCCAGTCCAATCAGGACCAGAAGAATCCAGCCATATTCAATCAATAATGTAGAATCCATTCTCATACTCCTTGTCCAAAATAATGCTCTTGTTCCTTCATGTAGCGAACAAGAGCATAGCTGTTGCTGTATTTATTTACTTAAAGAGATATAAATACTCTCCGTATCCTTCTTTTTCCATTTCGCTGACAGGAATGAATTTCATAGCTGCAGAGTTCATGCAGTATCGCAGCCCGCCGGTCTCCCTGGGACCGTCCTCAAACACATGTCCAAGATGGGAATCACTTTCCTTCGCCCGGACTTCCGTACGGATCATACCATGTGAAAGGTCCATATTTTCCTTCACTTCATATGAATCGATCGGTTTGGTGAAGCTTGGCCATCCGCATCCGGCATCGTATTGATCTTTGGAAGAAAACAAAGCTTTACCCGATACGACATCCACATAGATTCCGTCCTTTGTGTTATTCCAATACTCGTTATCGAAAGGACGTTCCGTTCCATTCTCCTGCGTGACATGATATTGAATCGGCGTCAGGATTTCTTTCAGCTTTGCTTTGTCCTTCTTGGTACCCCAATGCTGCTTGATGAAGTCCTCCCGGCCGGAACCGCGCTTGTACATCTTATAATGATAGCTGTTCTTCTTGTAATAGTCCTGATGCTTTTCTTCTGCAGGGTAAAACGGCTTGGCCGGCAGGATCGGGGTGACGATATCTTTTTCGAATCGCCCGCTCTCCTGCAGCTTCGCTTTGGATGCTTCTGCCACTTGACGCTGCTGTTCATCATGATAAAAAATCGCTGTTTTATAAGATTCACCACGGTCGTGGAACTGACCGCCTGCATCGGTCGGATCGATTTGCTGCCAGAACGTCTCCACCAGCTTTTCATAAGGGAAAATATCCGGATCGAAAGTTATTTGGACAGCCTCGACATGGCCGGTCGTGTTCGAGCACACTTCCTCATATGTGGGATTCGGTTTGTCGCCGCCTGTATAACCGGAGACTACGGATTCGATACCAGGGCGTTCCGTAAACGGTTCGACCATGCACCAGAAACAGCCTCCTGCAAAAGTAGCGTGTTGTAATGCCACAATAAATCCCTCCTTCAATGTATGCTATATATTTTCCTCTTTTGCGGAAAAAAATCAAGTGGCACGCTTAAATATACAATTTGGGAAGGGACTCTCCGGACTTGCTTCGCCTCGTCTCCTGCTTAGCAGGTTTCCCCGCTTCCTTTTGGGCAGAAGATCGTCTTTGGTTTTCTTGCTTGCTTTTATCTTTTTCTTCCGCCTCGGGTGCCGCTTCCTCTTCATCAAAATCGATGTCCTTCAAGGCTTTCATCATTTTCAGCATGGAAGGCAGGTTCTTCACCATCGGTCCATATTCCTGTACCATCGGCATGAAGGACTCCGCCGCCTTCAGTGCATTTTGCGTATGATTCAGCATGTCAAGTAACGATATTCCGCCGGAAGGGCTGCTGGTTGCTGTCGGAAGGGCTTGCCTGCCCGGAGCCTGCCCTCTATTCCCACGGTTCAGGATCCTTTGCAGGATGTCAGGCAGTCCGCCGTTTGAAGGCGGAGCCTGCTGGAAACCTCCTTGGTCGGGAAGGAACGGATTCCTCCTGACAGGCGGCTGGCTGCGTCGCCCAAAGGCATTGGGACCGAATAGATTTCTTGCCATTCTCATACCTCTTCTCACGTCAATATTTCTATCAGTGTACGCAAGCAAGAAGCATTCTGTTCCATTCTATTCCCCGCGGAGGCAATATATTTCCCCCGATAGGCCTGCTATTTCCCGGGCAAGCGCAGGATTCTCCTTCAATCTCTTTTTTGGCCAATGATTTTGTCGTTAATTGACGCTTGATAACGAAACAAGCTGATACGTACAAATAGTCCTTTCCTCTTTCAACGTCAATTCGACAATGATCGCTCTTCCTATTTCATCCGTATCTTTCGCTCGCTTGATATCGATGGCCTGATGCAGGGGAAATAAGTGATACCCCTGAAGCTCCAGCTGAAAAATATTTTCTTTGCTATCAATTCGTTTTTCTTTGCCTTCTGTGCGCAGGACAGTGTCAAAATTGAGTGGTGTTCCCAAATCGTTTCCTCCTTACTGGAAAATGAATTTTGCAGATGATCCCGTCGGGGTGGTTTCAATCTGCAATTTGGTATGGATCTCTTCCTTCAGCTGCGGTACGTGGGAAATGATGCCGAGTACGCGATTGCTGGCCTGCAGCCCTTTCAAGCTGTCGATTGCTTGCTCCAGTGACACCTCATCAAGTGTCCCGAAGCCCTCGTCAATGAATAATGTCTCCAACTCCACCCCGCCGGCATGCGCCTGGACAACATCGGACATTCCGAGTGCGAGAGAGAGTGCCGCCTTGAAGCCTTCACCGCCGGATAATGTCTTGACTGGCCGTTCCTGACCGGTGTGATGATCGATCACTTCAAGATCCAACCCGCTCTGGGCGCCGCGTTTGGCGATTTGTCCGCTTCGCTTCAGCTGATAGCGATGATCCGTCATTTCCTCCAATCGAATATTCGCCTGCAGGATGATTTCATCCAGGAAGCTGGTCAGCACGTAGCGTTCAAAGGAAAGCCTGAGGCTGTTGTCGCCTTTGGCCAGATTAGCCAGTTCGCCGATATCATAATACTGAGCTTTTTGATCGGCTGCTTCTTCCTGAAGCTGTTTCAAAGATGCCATGATGGCTTCATGATGGGAAGCGTAGCTCTTTGCCTCATTCAGGCGGCTGTTCTTCGCTTCGAATATTTGTTCTGCATCCGTCACAGCCTGCTCAAATACAGCAAGATCCGGCTTTTGACGCTGATCCGTCTGCTTACGCAAGGTTTCTATCTGTTCGGCGACACTGCGGCGCTGCTGGGCATGCTGCTCAACCTCTTCCTTGATTGCCCTTAATTCATCCTCCGAACCTCTGGCCATCCGATATGCTTCCGTATCGGCAAAACCGGCTTCTTCAAGCTTAACAAGAAAAGCTTGCTCCTCCTGACGGTACGTCTGTTCCAGGTCAGCTGTGAATTTAGCGGTTGATTCAAAGGCTGCCGCTATTTGTTCTTTGCTTCTGGAAATCTCCTCATACTGGTGCTGCAATCCTTCCCATTCCCTGAACGCAGCTTCGATTGCAGCTTCCTCCTGCTTGATTTTCCGTTCCCATTTGTCATGATCCGGAAGCTCAGCGGGAAGCTGCTTCCGTTGGTAACTCACTTCAGCTTCGGTACGATGGTATGTTTCTTCCAGTGTCCGCAGCTCGGATTGGAGATCTTCCGCTGCCTCCTCCTCTTGTACAAGCGTTTGTTTAAGCCGGTCTAGCGTCTGCTTTTTCTGCTCGATTTGCTTTCTCTCTGCTTGCTTGGTCTGTAAGGAGGCAGCCGTTTTATCTCTTTCGGCCCGGATGCTTGCTTCCAGCTCTTTCAGTTTTGTTTGATCGAATGACGCTTCCCCGGTGATGTTCCGATAAAGCTCATCGGTCACCTGACGGATTGCCTGCCCATTCGATTTGGCTTCCACATATTTTCTCTGTACTTCATCATATGCACGCTGGGTATCATCGAGCTTCATACGCTTCTGTTTCAGCAGCTCGAATGATTGCACATGGGCACTGGTCTGGGCCGGGGAGGGGTGATTGGTGGAGCCGCAAACAGGGCAAGGCTCCCCGGCTGTCAGCTGTCCGGCAAGATGGGCAGCGTGATGGGCAGTTTGGGCTTCCTCCAGCTCCGAGATTTCCTGCCGAAGCTTGTGTACATCATTTTCTTTTTCCTGCAAGCGCTGCTTGGTCTGCTGATAGACGGTGCGCATTTCCAGCAGCTGACGGAAAGAATCTTTCAACCGTGCGGCTTCCTCCAGCTGGCGTTCGAGTTTCTCCAGCACCCCTTGTTCCTCAAAGAACGCCTGAATCAGAACGGCTTCCCCGCTTATCTCTTGTTCGAGTTCACTTTGCCGATTCTTTTTCTCGGCATGTGTTTCTTTTAACTTGAGCAATCGCTGCCGTTTGTCTTCCAATGCCTTTTGGATACGATCCAATTCCAGTTTTCGTTTCTCATATTCCTTCCACTGCGCGAGCTGCTGCTTCTCCAACTGAAGCTGTTCCTGCCGTTTGAGGCGCTGCGGCTCCTGTTCCTTTGCTTGTCTATAAGAAGATTCAATCGCAATGAACTGCTGCTCTATCGACTCTTTTCTTTCCTGCTTCTCCTGCTGTTCCTTTGTTTGGCGCTGCCATTCCTGTTTCCTGGCAGCAAGCTGCTGTTCATACGGGACCAGGCGGCTGGCCCGCTCCATATTCATAAGCTGCTGCTTTTTCCGTTCGATAGCAGGTAACCGCTGTTCAAGCTGTTCTTTTTGCAGCAGCGCTCGTTCAAGCTGCTCGAATGTGTCCAGCAGCTGTTTGGCTTCATAATATTGCTGCTGGCGTTCGAGCCAGATTTTTTTATGCTTTACAAGCTCTTGCTCACCTTCCGTGATGACAGCAGCAACAGCCTCCAGTTCAAGCTGCAGCTTCTTCATCGTCTCAGGCACGCTGTCAGC
Source organism: Terribacillus sp. 7520-G (assembly GCF_002271665.1). Taxonomy (NCBI): domain Bacteria; kingdom Bacillati; phylum Bacillota; class Bacilli; order Caryophanales; family Bacillaceae; genus Terribacillus; species Terribacillus sp. 7520-G. The sequence continues at coordinate 40,330 of NZ_NQFP01000015.1, forward strand.
TTCCGCTGGTGCTTGTGTACGCCATTCGATTTTGCCGATTTGCTGCTGTTCCTTCCATTCCGTCTGCTGCAGGTTTTCCTTTAATTGCTTCGCTTCGTCCTTCAGCGCTTCGGTCATTCGTTCATAGAAATATGTGCGGAAGATCCTCTGGAGGATTTCTTCCCTTTCCTTGCTGTTTTCCGAGATGAGCTTACGGAATTCCCCCTGGGGAATCATGATCATCTTGCGGAATTGCTCATAATCGAGACCGATCCTCTCCTCGATGGCCTCGTTCACTTCCTTGATCCTGGAGGAAATCAGTATCTTTTCCCCGTCTTTCCATTCATAGAATTCCGCTCTTGCAGGATCATCCGTAAAGCCTTCGCCGCGCTCTTTTTTCTTTTGCTGCTTCGGATAGCGGATGATCTCGTATTCTGTACCCCGAAGGGCAAAACGGTAGCGTACTTCCGTCGTTTCCCCTGGTGCAGCAAAATGACTGCGGAGGGAATCCTGATCTCGATCACTTCCGCTGGCCCGTCCGTATAGACTGTAGCAGATAGCATCAAAGATCGTTGTCTTCCCGGCCCCGGTCGGACCCGTGATCAAGAAGATGGATTCTGCTCCAAGTTCGCGGAAATCGATGGTCTGAGGTTTATGGTAAGGACCGAAAGCGGTCATTTGTAAAGTGATGGCACGCATATCAGCTTCTCCTCTCTTGCTCGACCAGGCGCTGGATGATTGCTTCCATATGCTTCTGGCGGTGTTCAGGTATTGCTTCACCCTTCATTTCTTCATAAAAGGCGGCAAACAGCTGCATATGTGACATGCGTTGTTTTTCCTTGATTTGTTTGATATCTGATATGGAGCTAGTCCCGGTCCTTGCTTTGCGCTCCAAGCGCAGGATGTTCGGATAGAGTTTGCGAAGTTTGCCCATCGGGTCCAGCAGCTGTCCATCATCCAGCAGCCTGATATGCAGATAGTCATCTTTGTTCCCGGCTGTCCCTTCCATCAACTCATCGAAATATCCTTCCACCACCCGCATGTCCCGTTTTGGGATAAGGTCTATTTTCTCGAATGATCGGAATCCGGTATCATCCAGTTCCACCATCGTCACCGATTTTTTGTGGTTCGCTTCCGAAAAGGAATATTTAAGCGGTGAACCGCTGTAGCGGATATGATCACTGCCGATGCGCTGTGCTTGATGCAGGTGACCGAAGGCTGCGTATGTGAAAGGTTCGAACAGGGCAGCATCCACATATGGGCTCCCCCCGATCATCGACAGCCTCTCTTCCGAATCGGATTCCATGCCCCCGGCAAGGAAGGCATGTCCGATAAACACATGCCGCTCTGTCATATCGTACGTATCGGTAATAAAGGCAATGATGCGCTCCATTGCCCGCTGGTGGGTCGTGATGCTGTCATCTTCGAAAAATGCCCGCACATCCGCTGGTTCCGTATAGGGAATCAGATGAAAATGCACTGGTCCGTGCCCATCCTCCAAAGTGACTGGACTCAATCCGGGCCGCAGCCTCGTTTCGATGAATAGTTTGCTTGCTTTGAATAGCTGACTGCCAAAATCAAGGCGATCCGGACTATCATGATTGCCGCTGATCGACAACACCGGAATTTCCTTCTCACCGACCAGCCAGTTCCAAGTATCATTCAGCAATTCGACTGCATCGCGCGGCGGGATGGCCCGATCATATAAATCGCCCGCAACGATGACCGCATCGGGCTGTTCTCTATCGATTATCTCTTTTATCTGCTCCAAGATGAAAGCCTGATCTTCTGTCATATGTACGCTGTTGACAATCTTACCCAGGTGCCAATCAGCGGTATGCAATAGTTTCATACGTATTCCTCCTGCTATTATTCTAGCATGATTTGTAAATGGGTGGTATGGGAAGAACCGGCAGAATCCATCAGTCTCGCTTGCTTCTATGAAAAGGGCATTTGGAAGGGGATGTATTATCGTCATGTAGGAAGTATTGCTTCCATTCATGATTATCCGGATTGCCGTATGCGTTCAAATCCGGATGGATGTCATTGTCATCGTAAGCTGTAATCCGTCCTCGTATTTTCTGTTTGATGCTTGCGGCAGCCCTTGGCTTCGATTTGAATTCCTCCAGCACCCATCTAGGCGTGATGGCAAGCATCATACAAGGGAATTTCCGGCTTTTCTTTTGCTGATGCGCCGGCGTTGCGCAATACATGAAATATTTCTCTCCGCCGAAGCAATACTCCCACAATGCTTCATCCGGATTTTCCGGAATATCATCCGGCCATCCGGATGGATCAAATGCCGCTGTCCTGCTGAGCAAATCCCAGAATATACGGAAATATGCAGGTACATCCAGGTCAAGCCGCTGCTGTTTGGCTGTATCGAAAAAAACGATCAGGGAAGTATAATGACCGAATTCCTTGGATTGCCGTCCGTATATTGTCAATAAATCTGCCAGCTGCCCAGCTGTATCTGCTGCAGTGGGATCGCCCGCAAAACCGTAACGGAACTGGCCAAGCCGATGGCCGACTGCCGCCGGTATACAAGGGAATCTGGATTGCTGGTCGGATAATTTTTTATGTAATGCAACAAGTGCTTCTTGCTGCCAAGAAGCCAAGGGGGCATGATGAGCATCGCTGCCATCGAATAAAATAGTCATCGCATGTTCTCCTTTTCCCTGAGTTTCCCTAGTAATCTATTCAGAAAGGAGACAGTGGTGCATGACAGGGGTCAAGAAGACATGCGCCACCTGTCATGGTGTTTGATTGGCTGAATGGCAAGGATGCGATCCATCCGGAAGGTGCGCAGCTGCTTCCGTAAATAGCAATATCCTGTAACGGATGCTTCATTGATCTTTTCAATCTTGACCTGGCGTTTTGTCAAGGAGCCATCTTTCGCCATATAGATCATCGTGACCTGCCGTTCCATGAATCTTATCAGTGATGCTCTGTCCATTGGGATCCCCGCTTTCTGTTCCGAGTTCATACAAACATTATATAAAAACGTATGTTCCGTGTCACTTGAAAAAGAACATGTGTTCGATTATGCTGATAGCAGGAGGAATGACATATGGTGAATGATCGCGGTAAAATCAAATGGACATCTTTGATGCTTCCAGAGCATGTGGAAATGCTGCAGCAAATGGGACGGGAAATCGGGACGGCAAAGCCGCCGATCATGGATGAGCAGCAGCTGGAAGAGCTGGAGCAGAAGGTACGGGAAATCGAGGTGGGGAAAACGAAGGTATGTATGCTGTATAGAAAAGGGCGCCAAGTAGAAAATGCCCGCGGAATCGTGACTGGTCTGAAACGATCTGAACGATATTTGCTTCTGGATACAAAGGACGTTTTATATCCGCTCCGCATCCCGTTCGACCATATAATAGATATTTCATTGCATGGAAAAAACCGCTCCTGACAGGAGCGGTTTTTTGCAGTCAGCCTGCTGCGCTATCCGCGGCAGCTTCAGTGGAACGGTATGTTTTTGTGTCCAATTCCCCAAGCGTACGGCTTGTCACCAATCCAGAGACCATGGATCCACTTACGTTCAGCGCTGTCCGCCCCATATCGATCAGCGGCTCGATCGAGATCAATACACCTGCCAAAGCAACCGGCAGATTCATCGTGGACAGGACTATCAAAGAAGCAAAAGTGGCTCCCCCTCCGACACCGGCAACACCGAATGAACTGATCATGACGACAACGATCAACGTCGCAATGAAGGATGGGGATAGTGGATTGATGCCTTGGGTAGGTGCAATCATGACAGCAAGCATGGCTGGATAAATACCCGCACATCCGTTTTGCCCGATAGTGATACCGAAGGAGGCCGAGAAATTGGCGATCGATTCCGGTACACCTAATTTATTCCTTTGCGCCTCGACATTCAGCGGCAAGGTACCCGCACTTGTACGGGAAGTAAAGGCGAATGCCAGTACTGGCGTGACTTTTTTGACATATTGTTTCGGACTGAGTCCCATTATGGTCAGGATGAGCAAGTGAACCAGGAACATGGCAAGCAGCGCAACATAGGAAGCGATGACGAATTTACCCAGTGTCGCGATGGCTTGGAAGTCGCTCCCTGCCACTGTCTTTGCCATTAAAGCAAGAATTCCGTAAGGTGTCAGGCGCAATACCAATGTAACGATACGCATGACAAGACTATGCAGCGAGTCGATCATTTTCTGGAAGAATGCAGCTTGCTCCGGATTCTTCCTCTTCACCCCAAGGTAGGCTACCCCTACAAACGCTGCAAAGATGACGACCGCAATCGTGGAAGTGGCTCGCGCCCCGGTCAGATCCAAGAATGGATTGGCTGGCAGGAATTCCAATATCTTTTGCGGTACAGTTGTGCTTTGCACTTCTGTCAAGCTGCTTTCCAATTCTTCCCCGCGTGTCAGCTCCGCATCACCAGTTGCAACATCGATTGCTTTCAGATCGAATCCTGCAGCCGACGCGATACCGATTGCTGCAGCGATGGCGGTCGTCACCATCAGAGTCCCGATGACAAGTCCGCTTATCTTCCCGATATTCGATGATTTTTCAAGTCTGGTGAACGCAGCTACAATCGAAATGAACACAAGCGGCATGACGATCATTTGCAAAAGCTTCACATAACCGCTTCCCACCAAACCGAACCAGTCATTCGTCATGACGAGGGTCTCGGAATCGGGCTCATAGATCAGCTGCAGTACAACGCCTAGTATGATCCCGAGTCCCAGCCCGGTCAGCACGCGCTTGGAAAAGGAAATGTGCTTCTTCTGCATATAAAAGAGCACACCCAATAAGGCTAATAAAATAATGATATTCACAAACGTGAATAAGTCCAATTTGATCATCCTCCTTATCAAATTATATAATTCCTATGAACTTAGTGTGAATAGAACCTATATACAATAGCATGTTGGAAACATTATGTAAATATAAAAGCTGCATCTAAGGGATAAGGAAAGGAGAAGATTCTCACTCATCGCAGGCTGTACCATAAAAAATCCGCCCCTTGGCGGAGCGGATTTCATTCAATCAGCGAAACGAAGCAAATCACCATTCAAGATGGCGTCCGAATAATATAGTTCTTTATTCCGTTTATCAAAATACGGGGAGCATCTATTCATGTTTGTCTGCTTGATAGAGGCCTTATCATAGCAAAGCTGTGCCGTATAAATGACGTCTTCTGTCACGAAATCACCGTCGCGGAAGACAACGAAGGGATCACGCTCGTCTGCAAGCAAATCCTGGCCGAAATTCGGAAAGTCGGCTGTATCCACTCCAAGCAGATGCAGGATTGTGGGCTGTATATCGATTTGTCCACCAGGACTATGGAAGGTTCCCCCCTCCTGGCCAGGTACATGGATGATCAGTGGTACCTGCTGCAGATCGATCTTCTCCGGCACTGACAAATCCTCATCCAGATAGGATGCGATCCCGTCATAATAGTTTTCGGAGATTCCATAATGATCGCCGATGAGGACAATGATGGAATTCTCGTATAATCCAGAGCGTTTCAATTCGGCAAAGAATCCCTTGAGCGCTTCATCCTGGTAACGAACAGTCTGGAAGTAGCGATCCACGACATTCAGCCCTGTTTCCGCTTCGTCCAGTAAAACATCCTCTTCATCCAACAGGAAGGGAAAATGATTGGTAAGCAGCAGGAACTTGCTGTAAAATGGCTGCTCCAATTCAAGGAGATAAGGGATTGACTGATCGAGGAAGGCTTCATCTTTGATGCCGTAATTCACCGAATTCCCAGCCGACACTTCATAAGCATCCTTGGAGAAGAATGCATCATAGCCGAAAGCATCGTATGCTTCCTCCCTATTCCAAAAACTGCCGACATTGCCGTGGAAGGAAGCACTCTGATAACCAGACTCCCCTAAAATTTCCGGCATGGCGATATATTCATTTTCCGGACGCCTCACATAAACGGAACCGCTGGCGAGTGGATAAAAGGATTGATCGAACATGAATTCAGCATCCGACGTCTTCCCTTGCGCGGTTTGATGGTAGATTTGGTCGAAATAGAAGCTGTCCTCCATCAAGCTGTTCATGAAGGGGGTGATTTCCTCCCCCTTCACTTCCCTGCCAATGACAAACTGCTGCGTTGATTCCAGGTTGATCAGGATGACATTTTTTCCTTTTGCAGCACCAAAGTACGGGGACACGATATCGGTGTCGGCAGAATCCAGATACGCTGCAGCCTTCTCATAATCCTTTTTGGTCGCAAACGTACTGCTGAGCTCAGCACGCACGGTTTGATAGATATCATAGCCGTGATAATAAACAGGTCCGAGCGCACTCACCATCGCTGGGCGGTTATGGCTGCCATCATGCTGGTCCCCCGCCCCGATATGGGAGATTCCGACATTGATCCCGATCAGCAGAGCAGTGAGGCTTGCCAATAGCCCTTTTTGCTTGCGCTTGAAAGGGAGGGCTTTTGGTCTTTTGAGAATCCACCATGATAGCAGGAACAATGTATCGGCGAACAGAATGAGATCGAGTGGATCCATCAGCTCAGCCGTGCTCTGGCTAAGGCCACCGACATTCTTGAATTGGAATAGTATCGGCAGCGTGACAAAGTCGATATAAAATCGAAAATACAGCAAGTTACCATAAAGAATCCCGGTTAAAATGATATGCAGGAGCAGGAATGCACCAGCCCGCAGTTTTCTTGCAAACAGATACAGCAGTAAAAATAAAAGGGCGATCGACGACAAACAGGACAGGAATAATTGGATGTAGTCGAAAGGTTCATATAAAGGCAGCCCAAAATAGATGATGCAAATTACATACATCTTGCCTAACAGGAAAGCTGCTCCTATCGAACAGAATCCCTTGGCGGTTGTGAAAAAGTTCATCAAGCGAATGATTCCTTCTTTCCGATCAGATTGGAAAGTGTATCAGTGACGCGTTCCAAATCCTCCTCCTGATGATGCCCCATGACGGAAAGCTGCACCCAATTGCGTTCGATGAGGTAACTGCTATTGCAGCTGATCAAATAACCTTTTCGGGCGGCTTCCCGGCCGATGACGTCCGCACGAAGCGCTTCGGGCAGGACGATGGTGACAATGCCAGGTGCAAACTCCGTTTCTGCCAAGATTCTCAGTCCCTTCTGCCTGCATAATGCGATCAGTTTCCCTGTCAATTCCTGAACTCGCTTTATCAGTTCCTGGTTCTCCCATTGCTCGATTGCTGCCGATAAAGCATCTATCAGATTGGAAGAGTGAGTGAATGGGGCACTCTCATGTGCATGGTAGAGACCCAAATCCAAATAACGCGGGATATTATCCGAAATGGGGATTGGATGATGATAAAAGACGAAAGCTAAACCGGCATAGGAAGCCAGGCCTTTCCCGCTGCCGGCAGTTGCCATATAAACGCCCCGTAAATCGATCGGCACATTGCCAAGGGAGCTGCAGCAATCAAGGATCAATTTGCTGCCGTTCTTCTTTGCTATATTTTTCAACTGGTCCATGTCCTGCAGCACCCCTGTGGATGTTTCCGTATGGACTGCCCAAATCCAAGCAGCGCCACTTGCTTTTGCTTGTGTCGATACATGCTCATAATCGAAGGTTTCCCCCCATGGGATTTCCACTGTGGCAAACCGCAGACCCGCCCGCCTGGCATGATCTGTCAGTCTGGCACCGAATTCTCCACTTACAAGGATGAGGCCATTCTGATCTAGATTGCGCAGCTGGGCTGCCACGGCATCATTTCCCAATGTACCGGATCCGAGCAGGATCTGGACATGAGCTGCTTGTGTAATATTCCTTAGCTTCGTGCGAAGCTGGTCGAGCTGTTCAAGAAAAGCAGGCGCGCGATGGGAGCATGCCGTCCCTCCCATCGCTTTTTTCACTTGCTCTGCCATCGGCACCGGCCCAGGCAAAAAGCTGATCGGATCTTGTCCGTTGCGAAGTATGCGCTGAAAGGCCCGTGCTTTCTTCTGGAACAATGCTTCGGTCACATACATCGGCTGGAACTGGGCAGCCCCGGCGCCCGTCAATGGTCCGAATGGGACGAACCCCATATGTTTATATAACTTCTGCTGGCGTAAAACCCCGGAAATCACGGCCATATCAAAACCATTTTCCAGGCAGTATCGAATGAGGGCCTCAGCCAGCCGGAAGAATACGAATCCATCCCGATATGCTTGTTCCACGGCGAGCAGCCTTATTTCGCATTTGGCTGCATGAGGAGGCAGGTAGCGATCCAAGCTGTCCAATTTTTCATCCAGCGAAAATGGTCTGGTGGAACGGATGGCAATCATTGCAACGACTTTCTTGTCGTCAATTCCGATAATATATGTATTTTCCTCATTGAACCGATCGATTCTCCTGCGTTCCTGATTGACTTCGTGCTGGGGAATCTCTTCGGTGAACGTCCGGTAGTTGAGGGTGTGTATCTGTTCGAATTCCCATGGTTCGGTTGCGATTTTGTATTGTAATTGCGTCGAATTCATCGTATATCACCTTTCGTTACGTAATAGCAAATAGCTCCAGGCAGCTTTCAAATGCGTACGATGGGCTGCCAAAATAAAGACAGTCACTACAACGTAAACAGCGATTGTCAGCATATCGAAACGTAAAATCGGAAGCAGGACGGCTGTGCAGCCATAGGCGAGCAGACCGGAGATGCTGAATCTTCTGACGATAAGATAGATGAATAGGAAGATCGCAAGCAGCAGGAGGGTTGCTTGATGGGAAAAGATGATAAGTGCCCCCAGGGACACAGCGATTCCTTTGCCCCCCTTGAAACGGAGCTGAACCGGGAAAATGTGACCCAATACTGCTGCAATGACACTCAAACCTGCAATAAGCTCCGTCTGTCCGCTCTCGCGAACGAACAGGACAGCAAGCATCCCCTTCGCTAAATCGAATATAAGTACCAAAAAGAAACCTTTCTTGCCCATTGCCCTGCCTGCATTCGTCGCGCCGGCATTCCCGCTGCCAATCGTCCGGATATCTATTCCATGCTTCCATTTCATCATATAATAGGCTGCATTCAGCGTTCCGAGCAAATAAGCCAATATGACACTCACTAAAGCCAAACCGATATATTCCATAAACTTACACCACCTAGCGATATTTCCATAGTATAAATAAATTCCTGAACTTTCAATGTAATTTGCCGAAATTTTACCTGGGATGCCAGAAAAAAATGCCTGTATCTGGTGATACAGGCATTTTTTTCATTTATTCTGTTGTTTCATATGTCCGCCATAGCCGATCAAAAACCTGCAATGCTCCATGGAAAGGGCTATTCCATTCCAAGTACTCACTGATTTCATCATAAGATGTGCTATGCTTCGGAAAATTATGGTCCATAAATATCCAGTCGGCAAGTTTACTCTCATCCGTCGGCTTTCTCCGTCCCCGGTATGTCATCATAAAATGGTAAAAAGACCGCATTCATTCACCTTCTTTCTGCACTGCTTCACTTTTTTCTCCAAACTGGATAATAGATTGTCAATGCAATCAACAGGAAAAAGCAAGCAGGTGGCAGGAATACATATAACATTTCAGTTCTTCACCCGATCATATTGGATGAAGTAATAATCATAGGGATTTTTTTCATCCTTTATACCTTTTTCACGCTTTGTTTCCACCCAATCATCCAAAGGAAAGTCGGGGAAATAGCGATCTGCCGGGAAGCTTTCCTCTATATATGTCATATAGATACGGTCAGCAATATCCAATGTCTGTGAAAATATCTCACTTCCACCGATGATGAAGATTTCCTGTTCAGGATGCTTGTCCGCTAATTCCTTCACTTCGTCGACATCATGCAGGACAGTGACATCTTCTGATTTAAAAGCTTTATCCCTTGTAAGGACGACATTGTCCCGATTCGGCAATGCACCATTCATCGAGTCTAGTGTCTTTCTCCCCATTACGATGATTTGATTGGTCGTCTTCTCTTTGAAAAAACGCAAGTCACGCGGAAGATGCCATGGCATGTCATTTTTGTATCCGATACCCCGGTTCTGATCCATTGCAAATAACAGCGAAATCATACTGTTCCTCCTTAAACGGCAACAGGTGCCTTTATTGCCGGATGCGGTTCGTATCCGATGATTTCCAAGTCCTCCATCGACGCATCAAACACGGAGCTGAAGCTTTCCTTGATTTCCAAGGATGGCAATGCTTTCGGTGTGCGGCCGAGCTGCGTTTCCACCTGTTCAAGGTGATTCGAATACAGATGCGCATCACCGATCGTGTGGATGAATTCCCCTACTTCCAATCCGCATTCCTTGGCAATAAGATGTGTAAGCAGGCTGTAGCTTGCTATATTGAATGGGATGCCAAGGAAGATATCCCCGCTGCGCTGATACAGCTGGCAGGAAAGCTTATTGTCGGCTACGTAGAACTGGAACATCGTGTGGCATGGCGGAAGTGCCATCGTCGGGACATCCTCTGGGTTCCAAGCGGACACTATCAATCTTCTTGAATCCGGGTTTTTCTTGATGGTTTCAATTACATCTTGCAATTGATCGATGCTGTCCCCTTTTGTCGTTTCCCAGCTCCGCCACTGCTTGCCATATACATCTCCAAGATGTCCGAAGCGTTCGCTGAAAGCATCATCGGTCAGGATCAGCTGCTTGAATTTCTCCATCTGACTTTCATACATGACCCGAAACTCTTCATCCTGCAGGGAGCGGCGGCCGAAATCGGTCATATCCGGACCGTCATACGCATCACTTTCCACCCAGTTTTTAAAAGCCCATTCATTCCAGATGTTATTGTCATGCTCCAGCAAATAACGGATATTCGTATCTCCCTTGAGGAACCAGAGCAGTTCGCTTGCAATCAGACGGAATGGGACACGCTTGGTTGTCAGCAATGGAAAGCCCTGCTGGAGATCAAAGCGCATCTGATAGCCAAAAACCGAAACAGTGCCCGTGCCTGTACGATCTTCTTTCTTGGTGCCATTTTCCAAAACATATCTGCATAAATCCAGATAGGCTTGTTCAGAAGTTTTCATAAAAATATCATTCCTTTATCGTATATCGTCACACGGCATATCCCATTCCGCAAAGAACTGATCCAGGAAATCCTGCATGAAAGCATGCCTGGATTCAGCAATATGTACAGCTGTTTTCGTATGCAGTGTTTCTTTCAATTTTAACAGTTTATCATAAAAATGCTGGACACTCGACTGCTTTGGGTCATTCGGCCAGTGGATGAGACGGCTGGCTGCTCCCCCGAAAGCAAATGTCCGGGCAATCCCGATGGCGCCGATCGCGTCCAAACGATCCGCATCCTGGATGATCCTTCCTTCCAAAGAATCCGGAATCCGTCCTTTACTGAACGAGATCTTCCGGCAAGCCAGGAAGATCTCCTGTATGATGTCCTCTTCCATTCCGATACGGCGCAGGAATCCCTGAGCCTCGGCCACTGCATCTGCAGGCTCGTCAAATAGCTTATGATCTCCAATATCATGCATCCAGCCGATCGCTTCTGTCAGGAACGGATCGGCACCTTCGGCAAATGCGATTTTCCTTCCCATCTTGGCTACCCGTTTCATATGATAGAAATCATGTCCTGTCGCATCTTTACGGAAGATGGTGTATGCATAACGCTCCATCTCCTCCAGTTGTTCCATTTGCTCCATCGTTCATCGCCCTTCCTAATCGAATAAGTTCAGTTGTTCCGGCGGTGGATCCGGCAGCTTCTGGCCGAGGAGCTGCATCATATCCTTGGCATTATCGCTGGCATCGCCGCCTGAATTATTGTTGAATAGCAGAATGACACGTTTGCTCGATTGTTCCAAGGCAAGCGCGAGTTCCCGCCATTCTGTCAATTCAGTCTGATTATATCGGTAAAGAAAACGTACTTTACGCCAATCCTCCCGCCCGTTCTGGTTCCACCCATGAACATTGCGGCCGTGGAACCGGACAAGTGTAAGCTGCTCATTCGTGGAAACCGGCACAGCAGGGACAGAGCCGCTCCCTGCTTGCGGTTCATCGCAAACTGTATGTATGAATTCAAGTTCCTGCAGCAAGCCGAGCGTTCTTTCCCGGTATTCCTCTGCATACCAAGACTGATGTCGGAATTCGATCGCTACCGGCAGTCCCTTTGTAAGCTCACGTATATAACGCAGCCGATCGATGCTCGCCTTCTCCACCTGGAACCAAGGAGGAAACTGGAAGAGGATGGCAGCCAGCTTGCGAGCTTCCACGACAGGCTGAATCGATGCCAAAAAGTCATCGAATAAGGAAGCTGCTTCCGAGCGAGTCATTTTTTTTCGGCTTTGGCCGGTCATATCCTGATGCGCTTTGATGATGAATGAAAAATTGTCCGGTGTCTCTTGCACCCATTTCACATAATTGCTGATTGGCTGAATAGCGTAAAAGGAAGCATCCACCTCGACAACATCAAAATGTGTCGCATATGTTTTTAATTTTTGTTGTCTTGCTTTTGTATCTGGATAAAGTTTGTCGTGGTCACCCCATCCGGTAACGCCAATTTGAATGGTCAACCGTCTGCCTCCTTCCGACAAAATACGATCAACTACATTGTAATGGAATCCTTACTCCCCTTCAACGAAGATCCTTTCTTGACGAAAAAACGCGTTCCTGTCGCAAATTGACAAGAAAGAAAGGGCGATAAACCATTTCAATTCACCCGGAAAGCGATTACTTTCCCAACAAATCCTCGTTTTTCCCTACTTGACGCATTTTTCAAAATAAGCTATATTTGTGACAAGCAAACAAGATGAGCGGAATACGAACGTCGGCAGCTTGTTAGAGGAGCTAAAGTAATTCCGCCCCTCTAGCAGACTGCCTTTTTCAATTCATGCACGTCTTTTTTGTATTATCTCATGCGTTTTCTGTGAAACGTCTTTAGGAGGATAAGGAATATGCCAAACGGAATTGTAAAATGGTTCAACGCTGAAAAAGGTTACGGGTTCATTCAAGTAGAGGACGGTAACGATGTGTTTGTACATTACTCCGCCATCCAGGAAGAAGGCTTCAAGAATCTTGAAGAAGGTCAGGAAGTATCCTTTGAAGTGATTGAAGGAGAAAGAGGACCTCAAGCAGCTAACGTAGTAAAACTATAATATAAGCGCAAGCGGCAATCCTCGGGATTGCCGCTTTTCTGTATACGGAATCCTTCCATAAGTTGCATGCTCTGGGAAAAGCGCGTATACTCTTCCATTGTCTAAGTAAATTTCACTAGGAGGAGCCGCATTGCATAACGATTTACTTTGGATTGCTTTTTCCATCATCAACTTCGCCCTGCTGCTGATCATGTATCGGCTATTCGGACGCCTTGGGCTGTTCGTTTGGGTAGGCATGGCGACGGTATTGGCAAATATACAGGTGACGAAGACAATCGAGCTGTTCGGTTTGACTGCAACAATGGGTAACATCATATATGGAACCATCTTCTTGGCTTCAGATATACTGAACGAAAACTATGGGAAGAAAATCGCCAGGAAAGCTGTGGGCCTCGGCTTCGCTACCTTGATCATCATGACTGTCATCATGCAGTTTGTGCTATTGTTTGATCCAGCGCCAAGCGACTTTGCCCAATCATCCCTCCGTACGATATTCGGATTCATCCCCCGAGTTGCACTGGGAAGCCTGATTGCATTTGCCATCAGTCAATATGTCGATGTTTGGCTGTATGCACTGGTCAAACGTATGCTCCCTGATGATAAATTCCTTTGGGTGCGAAATAATGGAAGCACGATGCTCAGTCAGCTGCTTGACACACTCGTCTTCTGCACAATTGCTTTCGCCGGGGCTTATGAAGGCTCCGTTTGGCTGGAAATCTTCATTTCGACGTATGTGCTGAAATTTGTGGTCAGCATCATCTCTACACCGTTCCTTTACGGAGCAAAAAGAATGTACAGGAATATCAACAATTAGGAGGGATGGGGATTGATCGAGGTCTATACCGATGGTGCTTCCAGCGGCAATCCAGGGGAAAGCGGAGCTGGGATCGTGGTCATAAAAGAAGGTGTCCGCAAGACATACAGCATTCCGCTAGGGATGATGTCGAATCATCAAGCTGAATTCTGGGCCATCATCAAGGCTTTGGAAATCTGTCGTGAAGAGCACCCTGAAGCCATCATTTCCTTACGTTCGGATTCCCAGGCAGCCGTACAGGCAATCGATAAGGAATACACAAAGAACAAAGAATTCCGTCCATTATTAGAACAAATAATGGAGCTGAGCCGGGTATTTCCTTATTTTTTCATCAAATGGATACCGGAAAAACAAAACAAAGCAGCCGATCAGCTTGCACGGGAAGCAATCCGCAGACTCATTGATAAGTAAGCTGGAACCCTTTTCTCGCAAGCAGATCTTCTGCTTGTTTTTTTGTCTGCACCCCTTCTTCCCCGATCAAATCCAGTACACTTAAGTAGAAGCTGCCGTCAAATGCATGCTGGAATCTAAGTGTGACCTGAAGTGCGACTACCACTTTCCAATCAGGCGCATTTGCATAGTTTTTTCCGAAATAGATGAACTGTACATCTTCATCTGTCAGTTTAAAGCCTTTCGCCCATAAATCATCCAAAAAATACGCCAAGCTTTGTTTCTTCAAGTGCAAAACCCCTTTATCAGAATCCGTTTTTAATTATAGCATTCTTGTTTCCGGTTTCAACCGAATCTTGAAAATTCCCTTTTTCTACATTTATCAGATTCTTCCTATTCTTTGAACATTTCTACTAAGTATTTACAATTCAAAAAGTTAGCATTAAACTAATAAAGCCAATCAGAAAGGGGATGTTAGCGTGAAAAAGCTCATGTACTTGCTTGCGTTAACGGCTATCGTAGCCATCTTTGCAACAGGTTGTTCAAGTGCCGGATCACAAAGCGAATCTGACAGCGGTTCAGAAAAAACAGAAACGACCGATGTCAAAAAAGAACTTCTTCGTACACAAATGGATTTCACAGCAGATTTCAGAGCTTATTACGCACCGATTGCAGCTTATCAGACTGCTCTGGCTGATGAAGCTTCCACAGACGATGTAATCAAGACTTCTGCTGAAGCAGCTAAGAAAGCAGCAGATGAAGGTGCAGCAAAGCTTGCTGATTATGATCTGGAAAGCAATCTTCCGGATGAACAGAAAGAAACATTCACCAAATCTTTGGATTCGCTGAAAGCTTATTTCGAGGAAGTGAGCAAAGCAATCGACGCTTCTGAAACAGAGCCGAACTTCGATGCAGCTCAGAAGCACTTCGATACCTTCCAGTCCGACTTGGAAGGTATCTATAAAGATGCCGGTCTGCAAGTACCAGACATGGCCGCTGCTTTAAGCTAATAAAAGGAAAAACGATGCAGATAGACTCTGCATCGTTTTTTCATAGCTGGTAGATTTTGCTGTATTTCTCCGTCAGATAGGATACGAGATAATCGGCATTCAAACCCTCGCCTGTCACATCCTGCAGCAGTTCCAACGGTTTCTTCGCTTTCCCGTATTGATGGATTTTTTCCGTCAGCCATTGCTTGATCGGCGCAAACTCGCCTTGTTCAATCAATTGATCGGTATCCAAGGTTTCCTGCATCTTCGCATGGAATTGCGCCGCATACATATAACCCAATGCATAGGATGGGAAATAGCCGAAATCACCGCCGGACCAGTGAATGTCCTGAAGTACGCCTTGGGAATCACTTTCCGGAACGATACCGAGGTATTCCTCCATTTTCCTGTTCCAGATTGCCGGCAGCTCGGCAACCGTAATCTCATCCTTGAATAAAGCCTTCTCCAATTCATAACGAATCATGATATGCAAAGCATATGTCAATTCGTCAGCCTCGATACGGATAAAGGATGCCTTCACCTCGTTGACTGCCTGATAGAAGGTATCAAAATCGATTCCTTGCAAAGAAGCAGGTGCATACGTCTTGAATTCCTCGAAATGACCTTTCCAGAATGCCTCGCTGCGGGCAACGAAATTCTCCCAGAATAATGACTGTGATTCATGGATTCCCATGCTCGTACCACCTGCCAAAGGAGTGGCAGCTAGTTTTTCGGCTATATTCTGCTCATAGAGTGCATGTCCGCCTTCATGGATCGTACCGAAGACTGCCATTCGGAAATCTTCTTCATCATAACGTGTCGTGATGCGGACATCTTTTGGATTCAGCGTGATTTCAAACGGGTGAATGGTATCATCCAATCTTCCCGCCTCGAAATCATAGCCCATTTTTTCCAGGACGGAGAGGGTGAATGCCTTCTGCTGTTCCTTCGAAAAATGTGTCTGGAGGACGCTCACATCGGGTTTCACTTCAGATTGCTTGATTCGTCCGAGCAAATTCGTCAGTGATTTCCGCAATGCCGGGAACACTTCATCCAATGTTTCCATTTTCACGCCTGGTTCATATAAGTCCAGCAGGACATCATAAGGATGCTGATCGGCATTCCAATAGGAGGCAAATTTCTTCTTATAGGCAATCAGTTCCTCCAAATACGGCTGGAGCAACCGGAAATCCCCCTTCTCCCTTGCTTCTCCCCATACAGTTTCAGCTTTGGATTGAAGCATGATATAAGCCTTATACTCTTCTTCAGGGATCTTCCTGTTGCGGTTGTATTCCTTTTCGCTCTCAGCCAGGGATTTGATGAGAATCTCATCCTCTGCACTTTGCTTCAGCTCGTCGATCAGGTCCTTTAGTTTGTCAGATGTGGAAAGTCGATGCGCCTGCTGCGATAAATAGCTGATCGCCTCGGCACGGTATTCCATGCCGGCTTTCGGTGCTTTTGTCCGTAAATCCCAATGCATGAGGGCTATCGCCTCTTCATATGCTTTTTGTTCCTTGATCAAGTCCCAATATTGCTGTGTTGCATCTGACATACCATCCGCTCCCTTTTACATATGTTTACCGAAATACTGATAATAATCGGTTTTGATGAAACCATTGAAAAGCTTACGTTTCTTAGTTGCCTTCTTGCCATAGAAGGATTCGAAGCCTTCATGCGAGGTTAAGATATAGCCGCTCCAGGACGGGTTATCCTGCATGATACCGCCAAGCTCTTTATAGGCTTTTTCCACCTGCGGGCGATCTCCCAATCTTTCCCCATATGGCGGATTCGTTATCATATAGCCATTGTCCTGCTTCGGATTCCAATCTGCCACTTGCATCTGTCTCCAGTTGATTAATTCCCCAAGGCCTGCTTCGATACTATTTGCCTTCGCGATTTCCACCATTTTATGATCGATATCCGAACCGGAAATTTGGAGCTGCTGGTCATAATTGGCCAAATCCTCTGCTTCTTCAAGGGCCTTTTCCCAAAGATCGGATTTCACCCAATGCCAATTTTCAGCATCAAATTCGCGGTTGAAACCAGGTGCGATATTCTGACCGATCAGTGCGGCTTCGATGGCAATCGTGCCGCTGCCGCAGAATGGATCATGCAGCGGGAATTCCGGACGCCAATTCGTCAAAAGCACCATCGCAGCTGCAAGGGTTTCCTTGATTGGTGCTTCACCTTGTCCAACGCGATAGCCGCGTTTATGCAAACCGGTACCGCTCGTATCCAATGTCAAGCTAACAGTATCCTTCAAGATAGCTACTTCGATTCGGTGTCTTGGACCGGATTCCTCCAGCCAGGAAGCAATGCCGTATTTCCGTTTCAATCGTTCCACTACGGCCTTCTTCACGATGCGCTGACAATCGGGTACGCTGTAAAGCGTTGACTTGACACTCTTGCCGATGACTGGGAACTCCCCAACTTCCTGTATGTATTCCTCCCACGGCAGCGCCTTTGTCTGTTCAAAAAGTTCATCGAAAGTAGTTGCCTTGAATTCACCGACGAGCACTTTGATGCGGTCGGCAGTGCGCAGCCAAAGATTACAACGGGCAATGGCAGATGGATCTGCCTTGAATAAAACCTTCCCATTGTCGACTTGCACTTCTTCATAGCCCAGCTGCTTCACTTCACGTGCAACGACAGCTTCCAATCCCATCGCAGCAGTGGCGATCAGGGTCACTTGCCTGTTCATCATGTAAAACCTCGCTTTTATGTATTAAAAAGCCCTCTCTAGCTGAAACCAGTTAGAAAGGGCTGTTCGTTGTATACAGTGGACCAAATGAATGTTCTGTAAGCCATGTTCTGTACCGATGCACTGCGAGCGGTGGTCAGCCTCGTACAACGGCAGTAATCATCTATCTACAAGCTCATCGCCTGTCCCTTTTTAGGTTGAATTCCCATAATCAAGGGTGCCCCTACCAACATTTGGGTTGCTCACTCGCGGGGTTTACCTCGTTCCACTCAGCAAGTTTCCAAGCTGACTACGTCACTGTGGCACTTTCAAGACATGTCGGCCATATCCGAAGACTTAGGCGTTCTGCCTGCCGTTAGCATTGCTGCTACCTTGGCTTATGAATTCGCCAAGCACGAACACTACAAGCATCTCAGCTTGTGTGAGCATGGACTTTCCTCTGCATTGCTGCAGCGATTACTCAAACATTCATTTTAAGTTGCTTTCCTATTGTACGAGGTTAGGCGACAATAGTCAAGACCATCCGGCATCAAACATCATTCTCGGCGAACTTTTTGCCGAAAACGGCCTTTTCCAGATTGGACAAGCGTTTCAGTATATCATAATTCACCTGATGGTTCGTTTGTGTCTCCCGTACAGCTGCAGGCTGTGCTGCCTGTTCCTTCGGCTGCTGTGCCGCTCTCGATTGCGGTCTGCTTTCGTTTGAGAGCTGCTGCTTCAATCGCTCATTTTCACTTTTCAATCGATCGATTTCTTTTTGGAATGTTTCATAATCCTGGATGATTTTATCCAGGTATTCATCGACTTCATCTTGATTATAACCGCGCATAGCGGTTTTAAAGTTCTTTTCAAAGATATCTTTTTGTGTCAGTTGGATATTTGCCAATGCCATACACAAGTCACCTCATTTATACGATTGTATATAAGTACATTCTTTCAAAATCAACCGGGATTGTCAATTTTCTTCTCAAGTCTGATCCCAATAGGATGGATCGTTCATTTGTTCCCGCTCGACCGTGTCCTGCAAATCCAGGGCAGTTATATAGTAAAGCTCATAATCATGGGCTTCCTGATAGCTCTGCACTTCTTTGAGGAAGAAATCCACGCTGCCTGTCTGGTTCTCGTCATACATGACAAGTGCCGCCTCGGTTTTCGACAGCATCCATTTATCTCGTGCCTTGAACTGATAGGGGCCTTTATAGTCCCCATCATATATGGGCTGGTAAAAGTCAGCAAGCATGATCACTTCCTGGTAGTCTTCCTGCAGTTCCTCCGACCATCGCGCATCTTGATTATCAAAGGGCGGTATGACAGCCAACCGGATGTCATACCCCTCTTCCTTCAAATCAAGCACGATCTGCGCTGCCCACAGCTCCACACCCGTCTGGCCCGACAGCAGCACCCATTGCAATCCGGATTCAATGAGACCGATCAGCTTGTCCCGTATGGTTTGCTTGATATAATGCACACGCGGATCACTCATTTTAAAGATTCCCATTTCATAGTGCTTGTATCCTGTGACGTATAAATTCTTCATCCGGGACATGCTCTCCTTTTCTTTTGCTGTTTCTATCTAAACATAAAAGAGCCGGCATACGCCAGCTCGATAACGATCAATACCACTTTTTCTGAGATGGTTTTGGTTTAGGTGCCATTTGCGGCTGCTGCTCCGGCATTGGCTGATACGTTTGCGGGCTCACTTGCTGCGGCATGTGCATCGGCATATGCTTCATAGGTCCGCAATTATGGCATGGATTCGGACGAGGCGGAGAGTTATGAGTCGGGCTGAGATGAGTTTCTTCCACTGATTGCTCATTCGCAAAAGAAGTCGTATGCGGATATGCATGGACATTCTTTACTTTATGATGGTTGACCACTGTTGTGTGGACTGGGTGTATATGCTCAATGACCTCTTCGGAATATGTGTGTTGTACATTATTCATGACAGGGTCGACAAATGTCTTCGTACCGCAGTGTACAGTATGCTGCGGCTGCATCTGCGGACAGCAATGTCTTTTACGCATGTTCTTTCCCCTTTCTGTATTGGATTCCCTATAACATATGAAAGGGCGAAAGAACATGTACTATGACAACAACCTAATTTTCAGGTGTTTACCCTGATTAACCTGTCCGTATTTTTTAAAGCTTCCAAGTCCTGTACACCGATGCCGAACATACTGATCCGAAGCTCCAGCTCCAGCTGCTCGAAACGCTCGATCAGCGCCTCTGCAGAATCGACAGCTTCAGGAAGTATCGAACGTCCGTATCCTGCCATATCAGCACCTAATGCGATGGCTTTGGCAGCATCCACGCCATTGGTGATTCCGCCGCTTGCGATGAGGCATTCTGGCGGCTGTGACAATCCGCTGAGCTGCTCGACGCTTTGAGCTGTAGGGATGCCCCAATCAAGGAAAGCTGAAGCAGCTCGTTGTTTGATCGGATTCCGGGAACGGTATTTTTCCACCTCGATCCATGAAGTACCGCCAGCACCAGCGGTATCGATGAATTGCGCACCTGCTTCGATCAGCTGTCTGCAAGTGTCCGGCGCAATCCCGAAGCCAACTTCTTTCACCCCGATTGGTATATCCAGTTTTTCTGCCACTTTTGCGATTTTTGTCAATAAACCGCTGAAATCAGTATCTCCTTCATCCTGGAAAACTTCCTGCATGCTGTTGAGATGAAGAACGATGGCGTCTGCACCTGTCAAACGAACGATTTCACTGCATTCTTCCGCCCCATAACCATAATTCAGCTGCACAGCGCCGATATTCGCAAAAATAGGGATGGTCGGAGCTTGTTCCCGAATCTGGAAACTGGCAGCAGCGGTTTTATTCTCCAGTGCCACCCGACTGGAGCCAAGGCCTAAAGCCCATCCCTTTTGTTCAGCTGCCAAGGCTAAATTCCTGTTGATTTCATGTGCACGCGGTGTACCGCCTGTCATACTGCTGATCAGAAAAGGCACTTTCACCTGTTTATCCAGAAACTTAGCGGAAGTATCAATCGATGCAAAGCTGATTCCAGGAAGAGCCTGATGCTCGAATCGGTAATACTCAAAACCAGTCGAGATCCCTTTTCCCTGCACTTGTTCGTTCAACGTAATATGTATATGTTCATCCTTACGGCTATGTATGGATCTTTCTGTCATCCTGTTATCCCCCTGGTTCCTGGAGCTATCCTTATGATTTGTTTGGGCTGTCAAATTCCCATCAATAGTACCCATCCGTGCACTGCCTCGTATGAACCGCAAAATACCAGCATATGATGCGTGTCCTGATTGGGAAATATGGAAAGCTTATCGTTTGACTCATACCGCTGGCAGGAGCAAGTATCACAGCATCCGCATCTGGGAAAGCACAAAAAATTATCGACTATATCCCATAACGCTTTTCAAAAAATTCAAGGTGAATGCCTTATTATAATGGACAGGAATAAGAAAACTATGTTAAGCCAGCTGTATAGGCTCCTGACAGCTCCATCTCGATAAGCGTATCACAGGCATAATCACCATTGATAGTCAATATTAGGTCGCTGAAATTTCCCGCGTCAAGCTTCTGCCCTCCATTCCCCGTCACTCCTCTGCTCAAGATGAAAAGCGTCAATCGCAATATATCCTGCCCTTTCATTCATGGACGGAGCAGACACGCGGACCCGTTCCTCATTGAGCCTGCCAAGACGGAATTTCCTCTCCAACAAGAGCTTCCTTTAATGTCTCCTTGCTGCAGAGACTGTCAAGGAGAGCCGGCAGAGCCCGTTGCATGGCAGGTTAAAGCAGATCTCCATGCTTGAAATCCCTCAAGATGCTATGCGCTTTCGATAAAAAAGATCTAAAGCTTGTGCGCTTTAGATCTTTTGGGCGAGTGTCATTTTGCCGCTTTTTCGTCCGAGAACAAATCTTCTGGCTGGAAAGAGAACGGAAGCAATTCTTCCATTGTAATTGTTTTTGAAACTCCGTTCATATTTGCGATGTGGATAACGGCATCATGAGGGAAGAATTCGGCCATCACCTGTCTGCACGAACCGCATGGCGGGACTGGCCGCTCGGTATTCGCTACCACGGCAATCTCCGAGAATTCCCGTTCCCCATTTGCGATTGCTTGGAAAATAGCGGTTCTTTCGGCACAGCATGTCACTGGATAAGCCGCATTCTCGATATTGCAGCCCTGATACACATTCCCCGACTTTGTCAGGACAGCCGCCCCCACTCCGAACTTGGAATAAGGTATATATGCCCTTTCCCTTGCTTCCTTCGCTAATTCGATCAATTCCTCTTTCGTCATGTCATTCTTCCTCTCCGTCGTTTCCTTCTAATCTGTCCAGATCTTCATCAAGCAATTGGATGACGTAACCGATCGATTGGTGATAATCCATATATCGTTCGGAACGGATATCTATGTAGTAGCTATGCAGGATGATCAGATGGACATTCTCTTCTGTTGATTGGATTTGCTGCGGATGCACACTCACATCGCGCTGCTGGACAAAATCTGCTGCAGAGTGATGCCATTTTTGCAGCAGCTCATACATCGGTTCTGTTTCCCTCTTCACCAAATCGAAGAAGGCTCTATCATGCTTATCACTTGGCGGCTCCTCCGTAAGAAACCGATTTTTCAGACGGGTCAGCATGCCGGAAAGCTGCTTGTTATATATGCGTAATGTCGTCAATGAAATCCCTTCTCTGCTTATCGTGTTGTTCTATTATACAAGCAGTCAGGCTAATTTACCATGCTCATGACTCCATTTAACCTGCTTTCTATCCAGATATGACTCGACTTCAAGCACTCTTTCTATCAAAGGCTGCTTCCATGCCATCCTGGAACGGTTTGCCTGTACGGTGAGTCTTTGATCCAATCTTCTGTAAGTGCCGGCGAGCTGGAACAAGGCCAGCTGCAATTCTTCCTTCGTCACACCATTTTGCTTGTTCATCCGTATGCCCCCTTTTTCTTTAGGTTTCTGCCACGGGAAGCGTTCTCCTGCACAACTGACAAAACAACAAAAAATACGCGTGCATCCGCATGATTCAGAGCTCTTTCGCCCATCCTAACAGTAAAGGAGGGTGAATGATGAAAAAGCAGGAAAAGAAGACATCGACTGGCCAGAAACGCCCGACAGCCCGCACTGCCGGTGACGGATACGATAAAAAGCTTGATGGACCGAATCGTCCTTCCATATAAGAGCAAAAGCAAAGCGATCACCAGACCGCTTTGCTTTTTTTCTTGAAGAAGATAGCAGCGAAAGCCATCACTTTCCGCTTCCAATAAAATACGGTGCCTGTCGGCCGAAAATCCTTATCCGCCGGAGTCATCATCCAACTTTGCTTGATGCCCCCATTCCTGTACCAGTCCTTGCGAATAATATCCTTGTGTGAAATGACTGGATAGCATTGATTTAAAGAGCTGCTGCCAGCTGTTCTAAAACGGCTGTAACGCTCATAATCATCTCGAGATGCAGTATGGGGCGTCTTCCTGGCAAACTGAAGAAATTCCGGATGAAGACGGTCATGAAAGAGCAGCTGGCTCAGCTCCTTGCCCATCCGTATCCGATCATCCACACTCGTAAAATGATGTGCATATAATCCATATAATCTCCCATCCAAAGTCGGGAAAAACACTGCATTCAAACGAAAAAAATCCTGCAGCCGATACGGCCATCTCCTGAAGATGTGCTCTTGATAAAAGGACTGGACGATGACAGGCGATCCAATGACATGTTGTTCATTGATGATCAAACTGTAAAGCAAACGCTGACCGTCGTTTTCATCCAGGTACTGCCGCCATGCTTCCCTCATAAAGGCGGATACATGAAAATGCTGCAGATGGCAGATCATGTCGATTTTTCCTTGCTTATGAGCCTCATAAAGCAGCAGCTGCGGATAGGCATCGGAGAATATCAGCCAATTGGCGCGCTCATATAGGGAAAAGAGTTGTTTTCTGATACGGGCAGACAATAAGCATCTGTACATATCCAGCTGCAGATCGGTCATGTTCCAACCCGCATTCCTGGAAACCATCGAGGCTAAAAACGCCCATCGTATCTCTGGATTTGCTTCATAAAAAGCTTGATAAGCCATCGTTCTTCGGATATTATCTAAATTTGCAGCAGCTGTTTTCTCTTCGATGGAAGCAAGCAAGTTCGCTCTGTCAGTAAATGTCATCGAATTGCCCCTTTTATTAGTTGAGTTACAGACGCAAAGTGAAGTATTCTAAGGATTATGGTATGATCATTCCTATAGCGGGGGGAAAAACGTGCAATATCCTAATGGGAAAAAGACCATCAGACAGACTGCTGCATCAAGGCTTTCACAGCATATCGACTTTGGCAACAGGGGGATGACTTTAGAGCAAGATATCAATGAAACAAACGAATATTATCTTGCCCGGCAAAAAGCTGTCATTCACAAAAAACCGACCCCTGTGCAAATTGTACAAGTCGATTATCCAAAACGAAGTGCAGCGGTCATAAAAGAAGCGTATTTCAAACAAGCATCCACTACGGATTATAATGGCATCTATCGTGGAAAATATGTGGATTTTGAAGCGAAGGTCACGAAAAACAAGACCAGTTTCCCTCTCTCCAATTTTCACGAGCACCAAATCACCCACATGCAGCATGTCTGCAGCCATGGTGGAATTTGCTTCGTGATCATGCGTTTCACCGCACATGATCAAACATTTTTTTTCGAAGCAGAGAAACTTTTTCCGTGGTGGAAACGTCAATATGATGGAGGAAGAAAATCCATCCCTTATGATATCATTTGTAAGGAAGGTTTTCTGATTCCGATGAAGTATCAGGCAAAGGTCGATTATCTGCACATCATCGACCAGCTTCATTTTAGAACGGAGGAAGAGGAGTAATGGCAGAAAAGGGCCAATCTCGTGCATCAAGACGAAAACAGAAAAAGAAAAAAAGACCTATTTGGAAGAAAATATTGCTTACGATTGTCTTGATAGGTGTATTATGCGTCATAGCTGGCGGAAGCGTGTTCGCCTACTATGCTGCAACAGCGCCTAAATTGGACGAAGAGAAATTATCCGACCCTGCTTCAAACATCGTCTATGACATGAATGGCGATGAATTTGCAGAACTGGGATCGGAATCCAGGCGAAAAGTAAACTATGATGAGCTGCCTCAGCAGCTGATCGATGCTGTCACGGCAACGGAGGATTCCCGCTTCTTCGAGCATAATGGAATTGATATCATCCGTACCGGCGGCGCATTGATCTCGAACATTAAAAATGGCTTCGGTGCAGAAGGCGGAAGCACAATCGACCAGCAGGTCATCAAACGCTCCTTCCTATCACCCGAGAAAACCATTAAACGAAAAATGCAGGAATGGTGGCTTGCCTTCCAGCTCGACCGTAAATATTCAAAAGAAGAAATTCTGGAAATGTATTTAAACAAAGTATTCTACGGTCAGTATGCATATGGAGTCGCCACGGCAGCGGAAACGTACTTCGGCAAGGACGATCTAAACGATCTTACCCTTCCGGAAATAGCTTTGCTGGCTGGATTACCGCAGCGCCCTACGGCATATAACCCATTCGAAAATCCTGATTTGGCTCAGGAGCGCATGAATACCGTACTTGACTTGATGGTGCAGCATGAAAAGATCACACAGGCAGAAGCCGATGAAGCGAAAAAGACGAAAGTCGAAGATTTGCTTACTGAAAAGCAGCCGCAGCAGAACAAATACGG
Source organism: Terribacillus sp. 7520-G (assembly GCF_002271665.1). NCBI lineage: Bacteria > Bacillati > Bacillota > Bacilli > Caryophanales > Bacillaceae > Terribacillus > Terribacillus sp. 7520-G. The sequence continues at coordinate 65,951 of NZ_NQFP01000015.1, forward strand.
TGCTTTCCTTGATCAAGTGCAAAAGGAACTTAGTGAACGATTTGATGACACAGATCTTAACCTAGACGGCATGAAGATTTATACGACTTTGGATCCCGATGCACAGGAGACAGTCGAAAATGCACTAAGTGAGGACAGCGGCATCGTTTGGCCGGATGAGGAATTACAAGCTGGTATCACCCTGCTTGATACGAAGAGCGGAGCAATTCGTGCAATCGGCGGCAACCGGAACAACGAACTCGGCGGATTCAACTATGCTATCCAAGGTGATGGACGTCAGCCAGGATCGGGTATGAAGCCCATTTTGGATTACGCCCCGGCATTTGAAAACGGAATCTATACATCAACGTATGAACAAATCCATGATGAACCTATTACGATCGGCAACTGGAGTCCGGGCAACTATGACGACCAGTTCCATGGCTGGATGAGTGCAAGGACTGCATTGGCAAAATCTTATAATATTCCAGCAATCAAGACATTCCAAGCTGTTGGAGCTGAAAACGCAGAACAATTTGCAAATGGTTTGGGTCTGGAATTCAAGGATGGCATCAAGAACGGAGATAGTATAGGCGGAGCAGCTCAATTCCATACTATCGATATGGCTGGTGCATATGCGGCATTTGGTAACGAAGGAATTTATACAGAACCCTATGCCATTACAAAAATCGAGTTCAGCGACGGAAGCACTTTGGATATGAAACCAGATTCCGAAGCTGCAATGAGTGATTCCACAGCTTATATGGTCACTGACATGATGCGCTCTGTCATGACAGAAGGTACTGGAACATTGGCTAATGTACCTGGATTGGATATTGCCGGTAAAACCGGTACGACGAATCTGGAAAATCAAGAAGGCAGCCCGGATTCCTGGATGAATGGCCTGACGACAAACTACACCCTATCCGTCTGGACTGGTTACGATAAAGGTAATAAGGTAATTCAGGATGGAAATGGTGTCATCGGTACAAATGTCGCCAAATACCTGTTCAAGCAAATCATGACTGAAGTGCATGAAGGCAAGGATACGGAAAGTTTCAAAAAACCCAGCAGCGTAGTGGAGGCGAAAGTCGAAAAAGGCTCTCGCCCCGCTGCTTCCCCTAGCAGCGGAACCCCCGCTTCCGAGATTTTGACGGAGTTATTCCTGAAGGGCCACTTGCCTGGTGCCACTTCCGAAAGATATGAAGAAGAAATCGATCCGGTGACCGGACTTTCTGCAAGCTATGACGAAGCAAGCAACAGCATCAATGTCAGCTGGAATTATGACGGTGATGCAAGCTTCAGTGTAAGCGCCGATCCAAACGGCTCCCAGACTACTTCGGATACTTCGGCTGTGATTGAGAACGTCGAAGCTGGACAAACCTATAGCATTTCGGTTACGGCTTCCGTCGATGGGGAAACCAGTGAAGCGAAAACGACTTCCGTCACTGTTCCTGGCGAAGATGAAAACGCGGAAGAAGAAGAAAATCCGGATGAAAATGCCGAGGATCAACAGGATCAGACGGAAGAAGATCAGCAGAATGAGGACGAGCAGGATCAGGATCAAAACGATGATCAGAACCAAGACCAAAACCAAAACCAAGATCAAAATGCCGATGAAAACAGCGGACAGAATAACGACAATGCCAACAATAATGGTAATAATGGCAATAGTAATGGCAATGGCAATGAAAATGGTAACGGTAATGGTAATGAAGACTCTGGTCAGACTGGGGATTCTGGCAGCACGGAAGGTGAAACCGATCAAGGTGATCAGGGCGACGAATCCAATCAAGATGCTGAAAATGGTACAAGCCCTGACGATTCAGAGTCTCAGCAATGATGAAACTATAAAAGGCAGTCACTTCAAATTGGAGTGACTGCCTTTTTATTTTGCTTCTGCTTTGAGGCGCTTCTTCCCTTCCCGGCATATATCGTTTAATGGGCATGCCAGGCAGTTTGGGTTTCTTGCCTTGCAATGATATCGGCCGAAAAAGATCATCCGGTGGTGTGTATCGCTCCACTCATCACGCGGAACCTTTTTCATCAAGGTATTTTCTACTTCAGTGACATTATCTTTCCATCGGCAAAAACCAAGCCGCTTGGAGACTCTTTCGACATGGGTGTCCACTGCGATAGCTGGTTCATTGAATGCAACAGATGCCACGACATTGGCTGTCTTGCGCCCCACTCCAGCCAGCTTGACCAGTTCATCACGTGTGTCAGGAACGATGCCATCGTATTGATCGATCAATGTCTGACACAGCTTTTGGATATTCTTTGCTTTATTGCGGTAAAGACCGATGGAACGGATGTCATGCTGCAGCTCCTCGAGGGATACAGCCAAATAATCTTCCGGAGTCTTATATTTTTGGAATAAATCCTTCGTCACTTTATTGACAAGATTATCGGTACATTGCGCTGATAGCAGGACGGCGATGACAAGCTCAAATGGATTTTTGTGGACCAGCTCACAGGCTGCCTCCGGGAACATATCCCGCATGACGTCCAACGCCCGCCGTATCTGTGTTTTGTTCAGCATCGTCTGCTTTCCTCCTCAGTCCTCTTCCAGCCAGTTGTAATAAATACTCACATCACGGGCTGGTGCTTGCTGATCTGCTTGCACTGCAGCAGCAGGCCTCTGGTTCTCATGGAATGATTTACTGTGTTTACGAGCCTGATCCACTGTTCGTATGCCTTTGCGTTTCCATTCCCGCAGGATACGATCGATATAGCGGAAATTCAATTTGCTCATCAATACCGCTTCTCGTAATGCTGCTTTGATCAGTGACGGCGGCTGCATATCCTCATCCAGCCATAGGGTGATCGTTTCGATTTCAAAAGGTGATAAAGGCCGGCCGAATTCCTGCTCAAAGAGTATGAATATGGCTGCCTCTTCTTCTTTGTCTGTGTTCTTTTCAGGTTCTGGGTAGACGGTTTCGGCAAACACCAAGTGCCATAATCCATTCAGACTGTACGCTTGGCTGCGCACATCCTCTTCCTGGACATCTTCGATCTGAAGCATATTCCGCTGGACCAGCTTACGCAAAACAAGAGCTACTTCCCTTTCTGACAGTGTCACTCTTGCTGCCAATTCATCTGTAGTCGGAAACATCGTACCCTGCTGCTGGAAAAAGCAGATATGCAAAATGACCATCATTTCTGTCTCATTCAAGCCGAGCGCAGCATAACGTTCCATCAGCATACCGGGAAAGGAAAATGGATTTCCCAGCATTCTTTGGTAGTTTAAATCGTTATTCATCTGGGTTCTCCTTCCTTTAATAGGACAATCCCTCGTCATTCGACAAGGGATCGTCAGATAATCATTATATTATGGGTATAGACGGTTCAAAAGACGCGGGAATGGAATCGTTTCACGAACATGCTCCACGCCGGATAGCCATGCTACTGTCCGTTCAAGTCCCAGTCCGAAACCTGAATGCGGCACACTGCCGTATTTGCGCAATTCCAAGTACCAATTGTACGCATCGCCAGTCAGATTATGTTCCTCATAGCGTTTTTCCATTAACTCAAGGTCATCGATGCGCTGGGATCCGCCGATGATTTCTCCGTAGCCTTCCGGTGCAATCAAGTCGGCGCATAATACGACTTCTTCCCGATTTGGATCTGGCTTCATGTAGAATGCTTTGATCGCCGCTGGATAATGCGTGATGAACACTGGTTTATCAAAGCTTTCTGCAATTGCAGTTTCATGCGGAGCTCCGAAATCTTCTCCCCACTCGATATCATCGAATCCTTTTTCTTTCAGCAATTCGATTGCTTCATCATATGTGATGCGCGGGAATGGCGCCGTGACTTTAGCCAGTTTCTCCGTATCACGTCCAAGGATTTCAAGGTCCAGTTTGCAGTTCTTGAGCACAGAAGCGACAAGATGGCTGATGTAGTTCTCCTGGATTTCCAAGCTTTCCTCATGCTCGACGAATGCCATCTCCGGCTCGATCATCCAGAATTCGATCAAATGGCGTCTGGTTTTGGATTTTTCTGCCCGGAATGTAGGACCGAAGGAGAATACTTTGTTGAATGCCATTGCTGCAGCTTCCATGTAAAGCTGTCCGCTTTGGGAAAGGTATGCTTCTTCATCGAAGTATTTTGTATGGAACAATTCCGTTGTGCCTTCTGCAGAAGATCCCGTCAGGATCGGCGGGTCGATTTTTGTATAGCCATTTTCATGGAAGTATTCATAGGTCGCGCGGATGATTTCATTACGGATTTTCATCACCGCATGCTGTTTTTGGGAGCGGAGCCATAGATGACGGTTATCCATCAGGAATTCCGTACCATGTTCCTTTGGTGTAATCGGATAATCCGTGGAAGTGTGGATAACTTCCAAGTCTGCCACTTGAATCTCATATCCGAAGGAAGAACGGCTGTCCTCCACTACTTTACCTGTAACATAAAGGGATGTTTCCTGCGTCATGTTCTTTGCCGTCTGGAACACTTCCTCCGATACGTCATTCTTCACGACGACTCCTTGAACGAACCCGGTTCCGTCACGCAGCTGCAGGAATGCGATCTTCCCGCTTGATCGTTTATTGCGGAGCCATGCCCCGATTGTCACTTCTTCTCCTACATGTTCACTAAGCTTAGCGATCGTTGTCTTCAAAAAGAACCCTCCATTGTCTGTCCTACATATGTAGTTGTGTTATTGATATTGGTTTGATAAAGCAAAGTTTTCCAGCTGCTCTGTACCATCTAATGTGTAATAGCTGTAGCCGAGGCGATCCTGTCCATCCCGATAGGTCACTTCCCAAGCGGGCGAGCCATCATATAATCCCAGCCGGACATCGTCCATATCACAGTCCGCTCCGCACGCTGATTTCCAGCTGCTCTCGACTTGCTCTTCATCAGCTGAGTCGGTCGTATAAATGATTTTGTCCGCATCTTTCTCGCCCTTCCTGATAAAGGCGATGGCATCTGTTCCGTCAGACTGCTTGCCTCTCACGACATGATATACATGCTCGCCATTGAAGCGTGTCACTTCATCGACGTTCTCCAGCTCCGTATTCTCGAGCGCGAACTTCTCTGAAGCTTCGAAGCCGTCTGTACGAGCATGCTGAGCCGTGCTATACACGTATATCCCGCAGCCGAGGACGATCAGCAGAACAGCCAAAGCACTGAACAGTGTGATCTTGGCCCATTTAGGTACGGTAAATCGTGAATATCGCCGTATCATGATTTTCCTCATCCAATGCTAATCCGAACATCAAGTCCTTTTCCTTCAGTGTGCGGTTCAGGGAATCGACCAGCTTGTACAGGTCGCTGCTGTATTGCACACGAACGGTGGACAATGTTTCCATCTTGTTATTTTCCATCCTTGTTACCTCCGAGCAATCCATTTACATGATTTGTTACTCATAGAGATGGCTTTCTGCAGCAAACTAATGTATGTTGAGAAGCAATCCAATTCTTATTATACCAGTAGTCCTGGTGTAATTCTAAGACGAGTTCCAAGTTTTTTCAACAAAATTCTTCCTTCTCCCCAGCAGTTGTGCGTCCTAGTGACGCACTTTTTTTATAACCAATCCTCCGCCAGCTCCAAAAGCTCGGATGTGCTCTTATAATGTGTAGGCACTGCCGGGATGGAATCCGTGAAGTAGCTTCCATATCTTGTCTTCATCATCCTGTCATCACATACGAAAACGATGCCCCTGTCGCTTGAAGAACGGATCAGCCGGCCGAATCCCTGCTTGAAGCGGATGACGGCATTCGGCAAGGCAAGCTCCATGAAGGCATTCTTTCCCTCAGCCTTCAATTTGGCAGCTTTCGCTTCATATATCGGATGATCCGGCGGCTGGAATGGCAGGCGCGCAATGACAAGACAGCTCAAATCATCCCCCGGTATGTCCACGCCTTCCCAGAATGAACTCGTTCCAAAGAGGATGGCCTTTTTATTGCTTTGGAAATTTTTCTTCAACCTGTCACGGCTGCCGCTCGTAATGCCTTGGGCTATGAGGGAATAATCCTGATCCTCGGTCAGCTCCTTCAAGAGTCCATAAGCTTTTTTCAGCATATCATAAGAAGTGAATAACACCAGCATCCGGCCTTCCGTGATGGAAGCCAGGCTGAGGATCGCTTCGCAAACCGCATAGATGAAAGGATAATTATCCTTGCCCCTTACATCTGGAAAGTCATTCGGGACCAGCAGCTGCACTTGGTCTTTATAGGAATAAGGAGAATCGAACCGCCTGGTGACAGTCAAATCGTCCAATCCCAGCTGCTCCTGAATGAAAGCAAATGACTGCTTCATCGTCAAGGTCGCACTCGTCAGCACGATACTTTTCTTTTCGGCAAAAAAATGCTCCAGCAATAAATCGGCGATATCCAACGGTTCACTGTAAAGGTACACTGCATTGCGCGCCCCATACATATCGACCTCGATCCACTTCACTTCCTCGTCACCATACACCAGGAACATCCGCTCAATGTCATCGATGATGGTCTGCAGCTGATCGACTGTATTGCGCAAGGAATCCGAAATCTTTTTGTCCCCTTGCTTATCTGCCGTCTTTGTCAGCTGCAGAAGATGATGGATGCAGTCCCGTACGCTGAATGATAATCTGCTGCTCATTTCCGCGATGACTTGCATCTGTTTTGTATCCCGGACTTCTTCAAGCCGCAGCTGGAGCCGTCCGATATCATTGGTGCCCAGCTTCTTTTTGTGCTGGGATAAAACGAAATCATGGATATATCGGAACATATCGTCCGCTTCCACTTTGGTTTGATCCCATAAGCTTGACCAAATCAGCATCTCTGCCTGTGTATTGGGAAGCACATCCGTCGCCTTCTCATACACTGTATTTGCATGGGAAAGCATATGGTGAATCGACACATAATCCAATGCCAAGCCGAAATGCTTTGCTGCCGTTGCTTCAAAATGATGCGCTTCATCGATGATGACACGCTGATACGAAGGCAGCAGCTGATATTCTTCCTGCATATCACTGCAAAGCAAAGCATGATTGGTCACGATCACGTCCGCCTGCCATGCTGCCTTCTTCGCCCTTTGATAAAAAGAGCGTGAAAACCAAGGCGAAAATGGATCTTGTGTGTCTTCTGCATCGGCAGACATATGCAGGAAAAATCGCTTGCCGCTGGAAGGCAGGTTCACTTCATCAATATCCCCGGTTTCGGTCATTGTCAGCCAGACAAGCAAAATCGCCTTGGTAAGCGCAATATCATAATTGTCATTTGCTGTTTGCTGCAGTTCGGATTCAAATCGGCTCAAGCTTAAATAATGCTGCTTCCCTTTCAGCAAGGCGGCCTTGAACGAAAACGGCAAAATACCTTGCAGAAGCGGGATCTCCTTATCCATCAGCTGTGCCTGCAATTGAGTCAGATGGGTGCTGATGATCACCCTGCTGCTCTCCTTGACCGCTGTATAAACAGCAGGCAAAAGATATGCGAGTGATTTACCAGTCCCTGTTTCAGCTTCCAAAAGTGCGTGCTTCCCCGATTGAAAGACATCGAATATCTGCTCACTCATCTCTACCTGGCTTTTCCTCGGTTCATAGCCGGTCATTCCTTCTGCAAGCCAGCCGTCTTTTTGATACAGCTGATCGGCTATCTCCCCGAAGGACTGTGTGACAGCCGAAGCCTCAGCCTGCTCCTGGGGAACTTTTCGAATGGCCAGTCCGCGGAAAACCTCCAGCTCGTCATCCTCTGTATCCTCGAAGGCCAGCTCTTCCAGACGATCCTCAAGCAAGCTTCGCAAATCACTTTTCAAGGCTCTTTCAAGTGTCAGGAGGTGGGAAACCGTCTCATATGGCAATCTTCCCAGCTCTTTCAGCAAAGAAAGCAAAAGTTCTGCCGTTACAAGCGTATCGGACAGCGCCCTATGCGGCCGATCATGCTCGAAGGATAGATGCTCACTGAGCACACTCAGCTTATAGCTTGGAGCTGTCGGCAGCAGGATGCGTGCCAGCTCCACCGTATCGAGGACAGGGCGGTTTATCGGCGTAAATCCTGCCATTTCCAATGCACTATTCAAAAACCGAAGATCGAAGTTTGCATTATGCGCAACCACATAGCTGTCTTTGAAAAAGGCCGAAATCTCATCTGCTACATCCTCGAATTGCGGAGCGCCAGCTACATCTTCATCGGTGATACCTGTCAGCTGGGAAATGAAAGGTGGAATCGGCATACCGGGATCCAGCATCGTCTGAAATTGATCCGTGATCACACGTCCTTGGATGACGACAATCCCGACCTCTATGATTTTATCGCCATTCGACGGCGCATGTCCTGTTGTTTCTAGATCCACCACTACAAATTTATCCATACTCCACCCTCCATACTGCTTAGAAAAGAAAGACTCTTATCTGTGATAAGAGTCTTATCGTCCGATTCTCTCCGCCATTACAACATCACTGTAAGCGGCGGTTCCTCCTCGATGATTTCTTTCACTGTGTTATCTTCATTCATCAAGGCAATCTTCGGCTTGAAATCAGCCAGTTCCTCATCGGAAAGCATGGCATAAGAAACGATGATCACTACATCATGTCTTTGCACAAGACGTGCAGCAGCCCCATTAAGGCAGATGACACCGCTATGCCGCTCACCAGGAATCACATATGTTTCGAGACGGGCTCCATTATTATTGTTCACGATTTGGACTTTTTCATGAGGCAGTATGCCTACCTGTTCGAGTATGTGCGTGTCTATCGTTATACTGCCAACGTAATTAAGGTTCGCTTCCGTGACCCGGGCGCGATGTATTTTCGCTTTCATCATTGTGCGAAACATCTTTTTTCCTCCTATGTCAAAAACGGTCCATGACAGATCCGTCCGCTTCCAATACCAAATTGTCGATCAATCTCGCCTTATCGAAAAAGACAGCCGCTGCGATGATGATACGTGATTCAATCCTGCTCACTGGCTTCAGTGCCGGATAAGACAAAATTTCAACGTAGTCTATTCTACCATTTGTCTCGCTGTTTATAAATTCTTTTACTGCAGACACGATTTTATCAGCATCATCCTCCCCGTCTTCGATGCTTTGCTTCGCTTGCTGCAATGCACGGTAAATCGCTGGTGCTGCTTGCCGCTCCTGCTCCGATAAATAAACATTCCGGCTGCTTTTCGCTAATCCGTCGGCTTCCCGGACAGTCGGCACCGGCACGACTTCAAGCGGGAAATTAAGATCATGGACCAATGCTTGGACAACTGCGACTTGCTGTGCATCCTTCAGCCCGAAGTACGCTCGATCCGGCTGGATCAAGTGGAAAAGCTTCGCCAATACGGTGACAACACCATCGAAATGACCTGGTCTGGATTTACCGCACAGCACATCGACACGATCTGTGACTTGAAGCTTGATCGTGCTATTCCCTGGATACATGGCTGCAGCTTCGGGCATGAAGACGATATCGACGCCTTCCTGTTCGGCGATTAGCCGATCACGCTCGGCATCACGCGGATAGGTGTCAAAATCCTCCCCTTCGCCGAATTGGAGCGGATTGACGAATATACTCAATACAGTGATATCATTTTCTGCCTTGGAGCGTTTCATCAAGGCTTGATGGCCTTCATGCAAAAAGCCCATCGTCGCTACATACCCCACGGATTTCTGCTCTTTGGCAAGCTGCTTTCTCTCCTGCTGCAGCGCTTCTAATGTCGTAATGATCTTCATTGCCGTTCACCTGCTTTCGGCAATGCTGCTTCGTCCATTGTAAAACTCTGCTCGTCATTCGGGAAGATACCGTGTTTTACATTTTCGCGATAAGTGGTGAACACGTTCGTGACGGTTTCGTTCAAGTCAGCATAGCTCACGGCGAATTTCGGCAAACGGTCGACACCGAATCTGCTTAGATCATGGAAGACAAGCACTTGTCCATCCACCTCCACTCCTGCACCGATGCCGATGACTGGAATGGAAACCTCTTTCGTTATGAGTGCGGCCAATTGTTTCGGGACACATTCCAAAACAAGTGCGATGGCGCCGGCAGCCTCCACTTTTCGTGCATCTTCAAGCAGCTGTTTTGCCGTCTGCTCGCTTTTTCCCTGTACTTTATAGCCGCCCAGCATGTGAACGGATTGAGGTGTCAAACCAAGATGACCGACAACAGGAATCCCTCCTGTCGCCAGTGCTTTTATGCTGTCCAGGATGACCTGATCAGCTCCTTCGAGCTTTAGAGCCTGTGCCCCGGTTTCCTGGAAGATACGTTTTGCTTGCGGTACAGTCGCCTCCACTGATACGTGATAGGTCATAAACGGCATATCCACCACGACAAACGTATCATTTCCGCCTCTTGTGACGGCTTTTCCATGATGGATCATATCCTCGACGGTGACAGGGATGGTGCTATCATAGCCGAGGACGACCATTCCGAGTGAATCCCCGACTAAAAGCATGTCGATGCCAGCCTGCTGCGCCAGTTTTGCTGTTGGGTAATCATAAGCCGTGACCATGGTGATCTTCTCATTAGTTTCTTTCATTTTTTGAAAATCGAGTCTCGTTTTCATTGTACTACTCCTCTTTCCATTCCAATTCGGCAGAAAACAGTCTCTCTAGACTGCCATCGTCATTTTCCAACAAAAGCTCGCCGTCCTCCCCGATACCTTTGAAAACCGCTTCAAACACAGCGGACGGGGCAGTTGCTTTTACTCGATGTCCGAGACGCAGCGCATACTGCATCCATTCGTCCCGGATGACTTGAAAACCTCTTTTTGTATAGAGCGAATAGACTTCCTCAAACTCTTTCCAAATAAGATGAACCAGTTCCTGCCTGTTCCATTCCTTATCCGTTTCGATACGCAAGGAAGTTGCTTTATGCCGGATATCCGGTGCAATTTCCGTCGCGGTCTGGTTTATATTGATGCCGATACCGAGTACGATATGCTGAATATAATCCTGCTCTGCCTGCATTTCAGTCAAAATCCCGGCAAGCTTTTTACCACCCAGGTAAATGTCATTCGGCCATTTGATGGCCGCATCGATGCCATTCTTACGGAATGCACGCGCAATGGCCACTGCAGCAGCCAGCGTAAGCTGTGCAGCCTCTCGCGGTCCGAATTCCGGCCGGATGATCAAACTCATCCAAATGCCGGTACCTGCAGGAGAATGCCAGCTGCGCCCCTTCGTACCCTTACCGCCGGTCTGTTGGTCGGCTATCACAACCGTACCATGGACTGCACCTTGATCGGCCAATGATTTTGCCAGGATTTGAGTCGATTCAAGCTGTTCTTCAAATATGATCTTGCGACCGATCCATTTGGTATCAAGCTGCCAGTTAAGCGTATTTTTACTTAGCTTATCTGGTGATTGCCGTACCTGGTAGCCCTTGCGCGGGATGGCATCTATCGCATATCCATCCGCCTCCAATGCTTTCATATGCTTCCATACAGCAGCCCTGGATATGCCAAGCTGTTCGGATAAGTACTGACCGGAGACATACGAAGTCCTATGTTCCTGAAGGATTCTGATGAGCCGATTACGCGTTGTGTTCACGGATGATCCACTCCTTCAGCCGTTCTTTTTCATTTTCGATCCGATTCTCCACCACTGCTTTTTCACAAGCATGCAATAGATCACGGATCCAGCTTCCTTTTTTCCTATCAGGGAACCAGCTGATCAAATCCCCGCCGGATATAGCAAGCTCCGAGGTATGACGGATAGGCAGCTTTCTCCTGAGGAAAGAAAGTTCATCCTGCACATCTCTATCCTTGCAGATCTCCATTAAACGGCAAAAGCCGGCATCAAGATGCGCCGGCAGCTGGTAAACAGACCATGCATCGAAATCGCCCTGAATCATCTGTACGAGGTTTTGAGCATCTTGTTTGATGCTGTTGGAGAGCTTCCATTCTTTCACCCAATCCATGACGGACCTGCCGCTCAAAAAAGAACAAAGGGCTATCCATTCTGCCAGACTTCCCAGAGGCTTGATCCTTGACGCCACTTTGCCCATCAGGTCAGGATGATCATGGAAGATCGGCATTGCTTCCCATAAATTGGTTGATTCGAGGAGCTGTACCGCCGTTTTCACATGTTTACCGGCGCATAATTTATCCATCTCGATCGCCACACGCTCGATCGCTATGCGTGACAGCCACAAACGCTGCTCCTCCATTACTTTGCGGGCGTCGTCATCCAGCCTGTACCCCAGCTGGGAAACAAATCGCACCCCGCGCATCATCCGCAAAGGATCCTCCTGAAAACGGTCGAAGGCGTTGCCGACAGTGATCAGCTCTTTATTCCCGATAGCGCTCCTTCCATCAAATGGATCCACCAATTCTCCGTCTTTGTTCATCGCAATTGCATTGACCGTATAATCACGCCGTGCAAGATCCGCTGTGACATCCTCAACGAAGTTCACATTGTCGGGATGACGATGATCGGAATATGCACCCTCTGTCCGGAAAGTCGTGATTTCAAAACTCTCCTTCTCAAATCGAACGAGTACGGTTCCGTGTTCGATACCAATCGGGATGACTTTATCGAAGACTTGCATCACCTGGCTGGGTGTAGCCGATGTTGCAATATCCAAGTCCCCGACCTGTTTTCCGATGAGATGATCGCGCACCGCGCCTCCGACCAGATATGCTTCATAGCCATGGTTCTCAAGCTGCTCCATGACCCGGAATGCTTTTTCGAATATTTTCATTGTAAAACCTCTTCATAAATTGCTTCGTATTGCGCAACAATCTTATCCGAATGGAAGGCTTCGGCTGCATGCTGGATCGATGCTTCGGAAAACTGCTGCCAAAGCCTTTCATCCGTCAACAGATCCATCGCAAAGTCTCCCATTTGCTCCACATCCCCCAGCTGTGCCGTAAAGCCGTTCTTCCCATGCACGATCACCTCAGGTATACCCCCGACATCCGTTCCGATGCAAGGTACACCGCAAGCCATCGCTTCCAAAAGAACCAATCCGAAACTCTCCTTTTCAGAAGGGAGCAGCATGATATCTGCCATATTTAAAAGGGCAGCCACGTTATTACGTTTGCCCAGGAACAGAACCTGATCCTCCAGCCCGCGCTGCTGCACATCCCGCAGAATATCGGAGTACTCGGGGCCGTCCCCGATCAGCAGCAATTTTGCGGGCAGTTTTTCTTGTACATACGAAAAAACCTGTACAACATCCTGTACACGCTTGACTTTACGGAAATTGCTTATATGTACGAGTACTTTCTCGTCTTCTGTGATGCCGAACTGCTCCCTCACTTCGCCCACATCAGCCGGCCGGTACACTTCTTCATCCACAAAATTATAAACGACATCGATCGGACTTGCCACGTCAAGCATTTCCCTGGTCTGTTTCACAAGACTCTCCGAGACGGCAGTGACGACATCGCTTTCCTCGATCGCATGGATGATCATTTTGCGCAAGCCATTATCAATTCCGAGTACTGTGATATCCGTACCATGCAAGGTCGTCACGATTTTGACATCATGCTTGGCGATGGCTTTGGCCAAGATCGCGCAAATTGCGTGGGGAACGGCGTAATGGACATGCAAGACATCCAATTTTTCTTCATCGATTACCTCTGCCATCTTATTAGCCAATACAAGGTCATATGGCGGGTACTGGAAGACAGGGTAATGACTCATCTCCACTTCATGGAAAAATACATTTGGAAGCAGCATATCGAGCCGGAAAGGGACACTGGATGTAATGAAATGAATGTCGTGTCCCTTTTTGGCCAGCTTCTTGCCGAGCTCTGTCGCAATCACGCCTGAACCGCCAAGCGTCGGATAACATGTGATTCCGATTTTCAGCTTTTTCATAGTTCCGGCTCACGGTCCCGGATGATCTGGCGCCAATCGAAATCGCCCCGGTCCAATCCGCGGATGAATATTTCGGCTGCTGCCAGATTGGTGGCAAGCGGAATGCGATGCACATCACATAATCTCATAAGCGCACTTACATCAGGTTCATGCGGCTGTGCTGTCAGCGGATCCCGGAAGAAGATGATCAGATCCATTTGATTCGTTGCAATACGGGCACCGATCTGCTGATCCCCTCCAAGCGGGCCGGACTGGAACAATTCCACCGGTAAGCCTGTGGCTTCCTTGATGCGTGTGCCGGTTGTCCCTGTAGCATACAGGGTGTGTTTTTTCAGCATTTCCTTATATGCAATCGTGAATCGGACCATTTCAGGTTTTTTCTTGTCGTGGGCAATTAAAGCAATATGCATGTCTACCGCCTCATTCCAGTATATTTTCTAAACCGTATGCCAGTATGTCCATCTTCATGACACGCTCCACCGCAAGCTCTACACCAGACATAAACGACGCACGGTTGAAAGAATCATGCTTGACAGTGAATTGCTCCCCAGGTGCACCGAAAATGACTTCCTGGTGTGCAACAAGTCCTGGAAGACGTACACTATGGATCCGCATGCCATCGATATCCGCCCCCCGTGCCCCAGGGATCGTCTCTTTCTCATCCGGATGTCCTTGTTTGGCCGGTTTCCGTACTTCCTGAATGAGCTGTGCCGTTTTCACTGCGGTGCCGCTCGGTGCGTCAAGCTTCTGGTCATGATGCTTTTCGATGATTTCCACTGTCGGGAAGTATTTGGCTGCCTGCTTGGCAAATTGCATCATGAGCACTGCTCCGATTGCAAAGTTAGGTGCGATGATCGCTCCGATCCCCTTCTCTTCACTTAGCTGCTGCAGCTCTTGCACTTGTCCTTCGGTGAACCCGGAAGTACCGACTACGGGACGTACGCCATGTTCGATGGCAAGCTTCATATGTTTGTAGCCTGTCTCCGGTACAGTCAAGTCGATCAGCACATCCGCATCGACCTCACGCAGGCACGCCGCAGCATCCTCATAGATGACGGCATCGCTTGCTGTCAAACCGTCGATATCGGCAATGCGCTTGCCTCCATTTCTTCGGTCGATAGCTCCGACAAGCTCAAAATGAGCCGTCCGCTCTATAAGCTGCAATGCTTCCGAGCCCATCCGGCCTCTTGGTCCAGCCACGATGATCCTAATAGTATCTTTAGTCATTCTGTAAATCCTCCTGTGTCTTCTTCGTCCATCTGTCTTTGTCCCTTGTTTCGAACTTCGTCATCGATTTCTCGAATGCTTCAGACAGGTCGATATCAAGGGAGTTGGCAAAGCTGGTCAGTACAAAGATGATATCTCCGAGTTCATCCGTCACCGTATTGTCCGCTTCACTTGCTTTCTTTGGCTTTTCGCCATATGTATGATTCACTTCCCTGGCCAGCTCCCCCACTTCTTCGGTCATGCGGGCAAGCATGCTGAGCGGTGAGAAATAACCTTCTTTGAATTGGGAAATATAAGCGTCGACCCGCTCTTGTATTTCCTTGGTCGTATATACTGTACTCATGCGCTTTCTTCCTTTCACTGTATCATTACCATGTTAGCCTAAAAATAAGGCGTTTGACAAATGTTTTTACCTATGAGGCATATTTGTAGAGAAGGTCTTTGTTGTCTATAATATAGAAGGAATTGTCATTTTAGGAGGTAGACCATGTTAAGACTGCGTTTGAAGAACATCCTGTTCATCCTGTTGGGTGCAGCCATCTTTTCATTCGGCATTGTCCATTTCAATATTGCGAATAAACTCGGGGAAGGCGGATTCACCGGGATTACGCTCATTTTACTATTCGAATTTGACTGGGATCCGGCTATTACGAACCTGGTGCTGAACATCCCGCTGTTTTTGATCGGCTGGAAATTCCTCGGCCGGACGACATTTGCTTATACGATCATCGGGACAGTGGCTGTTTCCCTCTTCCTCCGCTTATTCCAAACGTATTCCCTCCATATTGATTTAGGGAATGATTTGCTGATTGCCTCGCTATTAGCCGGGGTATTCATCGGTGTCGGGCTCGGGATCATTTTCCGTTATGGCGGTACCACGGGCGGAGTCGACATCATTGCCCGGCTGGCCAATAAGTATGCCGGCTGGACGATGGGGCGGACGATGTTCATGTTCGATGCAATCGTCATCGTCACCTCCGTACTCACCTATCTTGATCTGATTCGGGGTATGTATACTCTGGTCGCTGTCTTTGTCGGCGCCAGAGTCATCGATTTCATCCAGGAAGGCGCCTACTCGGCAAGAGGTGCGACCATCATCTCCACGCAAAGCGCCGCCATCGCCAATCAAATTTTAAAACAGATGGACCGGGGTGTCACCGTCCTTGACGGCAGGGGCAGTTTCACCGGTGAAAAGAGGGATGTCCTCTATTGTGTCGTCGCCCGGAACGAAATCGTCAAACTCAAAGCAATCATCACCTCGGTCGACCCGCATGCTTTTGTGGCACTCAGTGAGGTGCACGATGTGATGGGCGAAGGTTTTACACTCGATGAAAATAAAAAGCCCTATCACACAGATTAGCTTTTTGCATGCATTCATGCGAATGTATTGATAAAGTGGAGAGGAATAAACGAAAGAGGTGTGATGATGGAGCTTACCGGTAAAAAGATACTTTCTTTTGTAAGTGATGATTTTGAAGATTTGGAGTTATGGTATCCCGTCCTGAGACTGCGCGAGGCTGGTGCGGAAGTCCGTTTGGCAGGGGAAGCTGCCAATATGGTGTACAAAGGGAAATATGGTGTTCCGGCCACGTCGGATGCAGCGTTCGAGGAAGTCATTCCGGATGAGTATGATGCATTGCTCGTACCAGGAGGCTGGTCGCCGGATAAACTGCGCCGTTTCCATAGTGTTTTGGAAATCACCCGTCATTTTCACAGCCACAAAAAACCGATCGGGCAAATATGCCATGCGGGCTGGGTGTTGATCTCTGCCGGTATACTGAAAGGTGTGAACGTGACGAGCACCCCCGGAATCAAAGATGACATGACGAATGCCGGCGCCATCTGGCATGATGAAGCAGTCGTCGTCGATGGCCATATCGTGAGCAGCCGCCGTCCGCCTGATTTGCCCGACTATCTCCGGGAACTGATCAAGGTCATACAGACCCAATAAAAAAAGGCATCCCGCGGGATGCCTATTCTTATTCTTCGCTATTGCCTACAAAGAACATGAGGATGAAGCGTACAAGCTCGGCAACTGCTACCAGAGCTGCTGCAACATAAGTCATCGCTGCCGCATTCAACACTTTCTTCGTAGAGCGTTCTTCATCATTCCGGATGATTCCGGTGGAAACCAGCTGAGCCATCGCGCGGTTCGATGCATTGAACTCGACCGGCAAGGTGACAAGCTGGAACAATACCGCGATACTGAATAGCGCGATACCCCATCCCACCAGACTCAGAGCTCCAAAGATCGCACCTGCAATGATAAGCAGGAAGGAAAGGTTATTCCCCCAAGCAGCTGCCGGAGCAAGCGCTGTACGGAATTTCAGGAAGCCGTACCCTTCTGCGTCCTGGATTGCGTGTCCTACTTCGTGGGCAGAGACAGCCGCTGCTGCCATGGAGTGGCCATGATAGTTATCAGTGGACAGACGGACAACTTTATGGCGAGGATCATAGTGGTCGGACAGCATACCACGTGTTTCCTCGATCTGCACATCATAAATGCCGTTATCATCAAGGATCTTTCTCGCAACCTGTGCACCAGTCATCAGAGAAGACGTTTCTACTTTCGAATATTTTTTGTACGTACTTTTAACCTTCGATTGAGCCCATAACGGGATAATCAGAAGAAGTGCTATATAGATAATATAAGCACCTAGTGACATATACATTCCTCCATAAAAATATTTGGAACTTATTAAGGTCAATTTTAGTCAAGAATTCAAAAAAAATCAACTATTGGGATCCTTGTTCACACTTTTGTCATTTTCGGCTCGATACTTCTTATAGCCGACATAAATAAGCGTCCCTACTATGCTTGCACTAATACCAAGTATTCCCCAGAAACGCCCCGTTCCATAACTGCTTTTATCAGGTACTGCAACGCTATACAAGTATGCAGGAAGTGTATGGAATTGTTGATCAAACGTTTGAAGCATTTTGTCGGAAGATGACGATAGCGCCTCTGTTTGCGGCTGCAGCATGATATCGGCAATGTTGGCAAGTACAAAAAAAGAGGCTGTCAGGACGATGACGAGAAGCAGCTTTTTCATAAGCATCCCCTCTTTTTTAGATGTTCCTACAGCCTATGCTGGAAAGCCCCTGGATATGTCGGTATCCGCCTCATTTATTTGGATTGCGTGATGATTTCCGCTGTGTGACGATATAACCGACGAAAATGGAAACGATGCTAAGCCAGAAGGTGAAATACCCAATCACATCACTGTAATCCGTCAAATTGCCATATATCGGCATCATACCGAAAACATAGTCAATGATATCATTATGCAGGACGACAATGGCAGCCAATGCCAGATGACGCAATTTCACGCGATAAAGCGGGGCATACAGAATACCCTGGACAGCCATGGCGAAATGGGAAGCTATGAGCATATATCCCTGCCAGGAAAGTGTTCCGGCGACTGCCAGCGTCAAAAGATTCATCACGACGGCCCATATGCCGTACTTGAACAAAGAGACGACTGCCAGAGCTTCGATATAACCGTTCTGTTTCCCGATTAACAATAAACCTAGGAATATCGTAAAAAAGAGGCTGGCCGTCGGACTATCCGGCACAAAGGGAAGGAAAATCGCCGGCGTGATTTTAAGCTGCCAGCCGTACCAGATATATCCATAAATCGTTCCAAAAAGATTGATGATGAATAATAACAAGATACTATAACGATGGAAAAGAAGACGATACATGATGTGCTTGTCCTTTCATTTCGATTATGTATTCCCCTGCCCTGCGATGGGCAGTCACTTTATTTTAGCAGAATATCTTTTGTCCCGGCACTTTAAACAAGAAAGAAAAAAATAGATGCGCCGTTACGGCGCATCTATTTAAATATGTTCAATTTTATCTTCCGCCTCTTCTTTCAATTGACGCATCGCCTTGCTTAATAAGCGAAATTTATCTTCATCCCTCTTATCAAGAGCCAAATCAATTGCTTCTTGCAGTTTTTTCTTCTTGTATTGATAATGCGATGCGTCGAGAAGTTTCGCTGCCAGCTGCCGGTCTTCTTTTGTGACATAATGATCCTCCGGCAGGAATGGATTATCCTCAAGCACTGCAACGTATTCCATGCTCTGATGGGAATTCTTGAAATTGAGTTGAATATAGACAGGATCTTTCTTGTTCATGCGGATATCATGGAATGATTTTTCCGCATCGGTCGTAACGATATTGTCCTTATAAAAACGAAACGGCACTTCATCTGAACAATGGGCGGATATGATGATTCCTCTGGGACTGAATCTTGCTTCGCGGATGAAATGTACATTATCAAGAAACGAATCATGATTGATCAAGTAGTTCAAGATCCAGACACTTTCCCTGCGCTTCAATTGGTAATTATCCAAAAACCAGCGAATGAACGTTTTCTTATCTTGCATGGTAACGGAAATATTCATATGTGCCCCCTCCCAGAAAGCGAAATGATTTCAATTCAATGCATTTATTGAGACAAGAGCCGGTTGATATTCTCTTCTACTTCGATATCCGATGGCTCCAGGCGAAGATACTCTTTAAGTATTTCGACAGCCTCTTGCATCCTCCCTTCTTCCAATAGGAAATATCCGTATTCTTTTAGAAAATCGCTATCATCTTTGAAGTTAGTATATGCTTCCCTGTATGCGTTTAATGCCTCATCGAAGTTTTCCGTTTCATTATAGGCACGTGCCAGCTCCCAGCGGTACGCTGCATCTTCTTCATCTGTCTCCAGGATATGTGTCAATAACTCGATGATTGCCTCATGATCTTCATCAAGCTTGAAATTCTCGATCAAATATAGAATTGCTTCTTTGTAGCCCGGATCGAGCGCGATTGCATGACGGATCAGGAAGTAGCTGCGGTCATTCCTTCCCAGCTGTCTGGCAAGACGGCCCGCAGTGAAATAAAGCTTTTGGTTATATTCATCCAGCGCCAAACCTTTTTCCGCCGTTTCAAAAGCTTTCTCGATCAAACCCTCTTCTTCATAGGCTTTGGCCAGATACTCATAGACAGACAGATAATCAGCTTCTTCTTTGAGAAGCTTTTCCCAAATGTTGATGGCAATGTCGTATCTGGATAGCTTGAACGCAGTGAAACCATAGCTGAATAGCTGCTCCACGTCCTCGACATCCGTTTCCTGGTAATAAGTCAATGCTTTTTCGAATTCACCCGTTGCTGCATAAGCTTCGGCTAAACGAAGGGCAATATCGATATCCCCCATTACGGTCTCTTTTTCATAAATTTTTTCGTAATACGTGATCGCCTTCAAATAAGAGCCGGTTGATAGCGACAGTTCACCCAATGCCAGATCGATGACTGATTCAGATGGATCGAAACGTTTGGCGGCAAGTAATTTCTGTTCTGCCACTTCGAATAATCCTTGAGCTTGATATAAATCAGCAAGCTGAATTTGAGCCGGTACAAAATAGTCCTCATCCTCGACAATCTGATCAAGCTTATCGATTGCTTCTTGGTCTTCATTCAAATCGATATGAAGCTCGGCCAGCATCATTTTAAGCTCCATTTCATCCGGGAACATCTGCTCCAGCTGAAGAAGGACGGCTTTTGCTTGTTCATGCAGGCCCCATTGCATATACAATTCGGCAATGGTAAATTTCTCTTCTTCATTGGCGCGCGGCAAATATGCCTCCAATGTATCCACCGCTTCCTTGGGCTGGTCGTTCTCCATATATGTTATCGCTTTTTGCAATTCTTCCATTTCTGACACTTCCTTCTATTTACGCGCTTCTTTAGCTTTTTAAGTCTTTCTTCAGTGTAACCTAAAGCCAGGGCTTTAGAACAGTAAAAAAGCCTGATTCCCTGCTGGGAACCAGACATATTCAATTTTGCAGCGCCCGCAGATCCGCAAAAAATGATGGATAAGAGATATTGATGCTGTCTGCATCAGTAAGGACAGTTTCTCCCCGGGCAATCAAACTGGCAATGGCAATCATCATTCCGATACGATGATCACCAAAGGAATCCGCTGATGCACCTTGCAGGGATTGGCTCCCCGGAATCCGCATGCCATCAGGCGTCGTTTCCACTGCCGCCCCAAAGCTTGACAGTGTAGCTGCAATGGCTTCAATTCGATCGGTTTCCTTGAACCGGAGTTCTTCGGCATCTTTGATAATCGTATCTCCATCGGCTTGGGTAGCGAGCAAGGCCAAGATAGGCAATTCATCGATAAGCCGCGGAATGATATCACCGCCGATCTCGATTCCTTTCAATGGACGATACCGGATCCTGATATCCCCGATCCGCTCACCAGCTTCGATCTTATGCTCCCTGATTTCCATATCGGCACCCATGTCTTGCAGTACATCCAGGATGCCGGTGCGTGTCTCGTTGAGTCCGGTATTGGTCAAGGTGATATCGCTGCCCGGTACCATGCTGGCGGCAGCAAGGAAAAACGCCGCCGAAGAAATATCCCCCGGCACATACACATCGGTGCCGATGAGCTGCTGTCCGCCTTGAACCGTGACACTCGTCCCGTTCACATCGATGTTTGCCCCGAAGCTTTTCAGCATCTGCTCGGTATGGTCCCTTGTTTTGACATCTTCTGAAATCCTGGTTTCACCCTCGGCTAAGAGACCAGCCAGCAGCAAAGCGGATTTTACCTGCGCGCTTTTGACAGGTGTATGATATGTAAGCTCCGACAGCTTCTGTCCGTCAACTGCCAACGGTAAATACTTGCCTTGTTCGCGCCCGTTGATTTTCGCACCCATTTGACGGAGCGGCAGGACGACACGGTCCATTGGCCGCTTCGTCAAGGACGCATCCCCATATGCTGTGATATGGAATGGCAAGGCAGCGAAAACCCCAAGCAGAAGACGTGCCGTTGTTCCTGAATTACCGAAGTAAATCGGCTGCAATGGTTCCTGGAAGCTGTCCTTCCCTTCACTCTCAATGATGACGGTATCGCCATCCTGCTCAATCGAAACGCCTAACGCCCGGAAGGCATCGATTGTCCGAAGGCAATCCTCACCGCTCAGGAAATGCCGGACAGTCGTTTTCCCCTTGGCTAAAGAACCAAAAATGATGCTCCGATGGGAAATGGATTTATCCCCGGGGACGGTAATGGAACCCGATAACCCTTTCCCTGTCGGCTGCAATCGAATATCTGTCACTGTTTTCACCTACAATCTTCTATCTTCACTTCATAACCGAATACTTCCAGTACACCCTTCGCCTTGAGCTGAATTTTCTGTTCGGCGAAACTGAGTCGAAGGACACCTGTCAGGCCTTCCCGAAGCTCGAGTATCTGAATATTGACGATACTCAATCCAGCGTCGGCAATAATGGTCAGTACCTTTTGCAGGGCGCCTGGCTGGTCGGTGATATCGACGTATAGATCATAGTAGCCTGGAATCGCACCTTTTTTCCGAGGTTCCAAACCATCCCGGTAATGCTTCGCTTCTTCCAGATAGGTATGTATTTCTTGTTTATGATCCTCCAGCAGAAGCTTCCGGAATTTTTGCATTTCCTCGATCCAATCATCAAGCAGGAGCGCCATCTTTTCTTTATTCTGAAAGAAGATATCCTGCCACATGCCTGGATTGCTGGAAGCGATGCGCGTGATGTCCCTGAATCCGCCTGCTGCCAATTTTGGCAGAAAGCTATGCTTCGTTTCCCATTTCTTAGCCTGCTGCACCAATGCCGATGCAATCAGATGCGGGAAATGGGAGACGACTCCTGTCATTTCATCGTGTTCCTCGGCAGTCAAAGTGATGAAGGTGCTTTTGGTACCATCCAAGAGATCCTTCAGCCGATCGAGATCGCTTTCTTCAGCGCGCTTCACCGGTGTCAGGACATAGATGGCGTTCTCGAAAAGATGTGCTTTGGACGCCTCGATCCCATGTTTGTGGGAACCAGCCATCGGATGACCACCGACGAAGACGATTTTATCCGAACGCAAGGAAGCCGCTTGGCGGAAAATCGGTCCTTTGACGGAAGATACATCCGTGACAAGCACTTCCTTTTCCAATTTCATATCATCAAGCTCTTGGAGGAGCTCGACTGACTTGGAAACGGGGGCAGCAAGCAAAATGATATCAGCCTTTTGGACAGCCGCTTGAAAAGAGGCCGATGCTTCATCGATAATCCCATGCTGAAGAGCATATTTCAATGTACTTTCCTTGTGATCCACCCCGATCAGATGCACCTCTTTATGCTGCCGGATATTACGGGCAAGCGAGCCGCCTATCAAGCCGAGTCCCGCGATAACAACTG
Source organism: Terribacillus sp. 7520-G (assembly GCF_002271665.1). NCBI lineage: Bacteria > Bacillati > Bacillota > Bacilli > Caryophanales > Bacillaceae > Terribacillus > Terribacillus sp. 7520-G. Next base: position 89,125 of record NZ_NQFP01000015.1, read on the forward strand.
TTTCCATATCAGCTTTCTTTCACACTTGCCAGGAATTGCTCAAGCAAAACAGTGAATTCAGCCATATCCTGTGCATTACCGAGTGAGATGCGGACACTGTTCGGCATACCGAGCGCATCGCCGGAACGGACGATGAATCCTTTGGAAAGCATATGCTGGAAGACAGCATCGCCGCTTACAGGCAAATCATAAATAAGTACGAAGTTTGTGTGTGATTCGTAATATTTGATTTGGTGCGCATCACAGAAAGCCAGGAAGGTATGCTTGACTTGATTGTTCTTCGCGATCGACTCCTTGATGAAATCCTGATCATCCAGGGCTACAATAGCAGCTTTCTGTGCAATCGTCGTATTATTGAATGGGCTTCTGACCACATTGATTTTATGGATCACTTCCGGATGGCCGATGCCATACCCTACACGGAGCGCGGCAAGCCCGTATGCTTTGGAAAATGTCCTCAGCGTTATCAGGTTGGGGTATTCGTCCAATGCAGCAAGGGTATCGAAGTAGTCATCCGTTTCCAGGAACTCGATATATGCTTCATCAGCCACCACCAATACTTCTTTCGGAACCTGACGGAGGAAGTTTTCGAATTCTGCTTTGGCAATATGATTGCCAGTAGGATTATTAGGTGTGCAGAGCCAAACGATTCCTGTCTTTTCGTCGATTGCTTCCAGCATGGCAGGAAGATCGTGGAATCCATCCTTTGTTTCAATGGATCGTACCTCCGCTCCTTCTATCAAAGCATGATGCGGGTATTGGGAGAAGGATGGGTGCGCCATTACCGTATTCAAACCAGGAGCCAGGAATGTCCGGCAGAGCATCATGATGATTTCATCAGAGCCTGCTCCAAGTACGATTTGGTCCACTCCCACACCGAAATGCTCTGCCAATTTCTCTTTCAATGCAGTACCGTATCCGTCCGGATAGATTTCCTGATCATCGGCAAATGTCGGCAAAGCCTCTTTCACTTTCGGGGAAAAACCATATGGATTTTCATTGGATGCAAGTTTCACGATCCGGTCCAATCCGAATTCCTTCCGAACCTCCTCCATCGGTTTTCCTGGTTTGTAAGCCGTCAGCTCATTCAAAATCTGTTTTGCTTTCATTGATGCTCCTCCTTCAAATCGGGACGTAATAGGATAGCTTGGTTATGATAGACATGCCGGATCTCCTGCTGAGCCAAGTCCGTGCGTGCCGTCAGCATCACCCTGATGCATTTCGGCAGACCACCTTCGATTGCCAGCTCCTGCATGCACATGACAGGTACATAAGTCCAATCATCACGGAAGACACGCATTGCTTTTGCTGGGAAAGCCTTGGTCAGATCAGGCGTCGCTGAAATGAGCACTTGAACGACATCCTCAGGCTCGATGGCATTCTTCGTGACCATCTCATCCAGCATCGCTGCGGTAGCTTCGATGATTTGGTTTTCTTCATTTTCCGCCACAGTCGTGGCTCCCCTGAACCCTCGGATCATACGCTGCTCATCCTCTCCAGGAAAGATGTGACAGCCTCATGAAGTTGACCATGATCGATCTTTTCCGTCACCGGATATCCGATTTCCTGCAGCAGGACCATATGGACTTCCCCATTTTCCGATTTCTTATCCATCTGCATCCTTTTGATGAGCCTCTCCGCAGGAAAATCAGGTACATGCAAAGGATACTGATTGCGCTCCAGCCAGCTGCGGAATTCATTCAATCGCAAATCTGCACCGAATCTTTTTTCACTTAATTCAAGGGCGAACAGCATGCCGATCGCGACAGCTTCCCCATGCGTAAACGTGCCATAGCCTGCCTCGGCTTCAATCGCATGGCCAAGTGTATGTCCGAGATTCAAGAATTTGCGCAGGTCATTCTCTTTTTCGTCGGCTTCAACGATTTTCGTTTTCACCTTGATGCCCAGTGACAAATCCTTTATAAGCTGATCCTCGTTTTCCTTATCAAGCTTCTCTCGTGCAAACAGCTGGTCCAGGAATGCAGCATCCCCGATATATGCTTCTTTGATCAGTTCCGCATAGCCGCTCCGCACTTCCTTTTCCGGAAGAGTCTTGATGGTATCGACATCATAGACAACAGCCACTGGAGGATAGAAGCTTCCGATCAGATTTTTGCCGGTCTCATGATTGATCGCGACTTTACCGCCGACACTTGAATCATGTGCAAGTATCGTCGTCGGGAGCTGGATGAAATCAATCCCCCTCATATATGTGCTTGCGACAAATCCGGCCAGGTCCCCGATGACCCCTCCTCCGAGAGCAAGGACCAGCGCTTTCCGATCAAGCTGCGCTTCAAACATGCTATCCAATATATCGAAATACATATCCTTGCTTTTCGCCGCTTCGCCTGGTTCGATGATTTTCTTCGTCACTTTCGCAGTCGGCAGAAGGGAAGCGATATAATCATCCAGATAATGCGGAGCAATGCTCGTATCCGACACAATGAATACATTTTGATAAGACTTGGGAAGGAATTCAGCCAATTTATGCCTGATTCCGGCTCCAACAGAAACCTGATAACTTGATTGACTGGCTTTGACTGTAATCTGTTCCATCAGAACACCCTGATTTCTTCCCGATAGTTTTTGATTGCTTCCTTGAGCTTGGGGAACTGGTCATTCGGGAACTGCTCCAAAATCGCTTTGGCAATCTCGAAAGCGACAACATGCTCCATTACCAGTGCTGCTGCCGGTACTGCACAGCTGTCCGAACGTTCGATGCTGGCATTGAACGGTTCTTTCGTTTCTATATCCACACTCTGCAATGGCTTATAAAGTGTCGGGATCGGTTTCATGACACCTTTGACGATGAGCGGCATCCCTGTTGTCATACCGCCTTCCAAACCTCCGAGCCTGTTCGTTTTGCGGTAATAGCCTTTTTCTTTATCCCAGGCAATTTCATCGTGCACCTGGCTGCCTGGCAGTCTGGCAGCTTCGAACCCGATGCCGAATTCCACACCTTTGAAGGCATTGATGCTTGCCACTGCACCTGCAATGCGGCCATCAAGCTTACGGTCATAATGGACGTATGAGCCGATGCCCGCCGGCAAGCCTTCTACATAAACCTCCACGACACCGCCGATGGAGTCCCCATCCTTTTTCGCCTGATCGATTGCTTCTGTCATCTGCTGGGAAGCCTGTGGATCAAGGCAGCGGACGGAAGAAGCTTTTGAAATACTGTCTCTTTCTTCATATGTATATTCCGGGAACTCGGCTGCCTTGATGCCGGCAATCTCCTTCGTGTATCCGACAATATGGATATCCAGTTCAGCCAGAAGCTTCTTGGCAACTGCACCGGCTGCCACACGCGCGGCAGTCTCCCGTGCCGAGGATCGCTCCAATACATTCCTCATATCCCGGTGGCCATATTTCAAGGCACCGTTCAAATCTGCGTGCCCGGGTCTTGGGCGTGTGACAATCCGCCGGACCGCCTGGGGATCTTCCACAGGGTCTTCCCCCATCACATCTATCCAGTGCTTGAAATCGTCATTATGTATAACCATTGCAATCGGTGATCCCAGGGTGTAGCCATGACGGACACCGCCGACAATATCGACCAAGTCTTTTTCGATCTGCATCCGTTTGCCTCGGCCATGCCCCTTCTGTCTTTCCAGCAGGGATGCATTGATATCCGCTGCAGTCAATGGTAAATAGGAAGGAACACCTTCTACGATGGTTGTAAGCTGTTTGCCATGTGATTCACCTGCAGTTAAGTAGCGCATGTATATTCCTCCGTCATTTCTGTATCTTTGTAATTTTATATACTATAACATAACTTGTTTCTTAAGTGGGAACAATTCTGACAATATTTCCGAACACGAACCAACTTGCCATTATTTTCTGTTTCGTTCATCCAAATACTTCCCGAAGCTTCTTCATACGGGTTTCTGCTTTTTGGGAAGCAGCTTCGACTGTATACCCATCTTCGATCAATTCTTTCATCAGGATGATTTTCTTGATTGCATAATAATCGAATCTTCTCGTTGCATTCGTTTTTTCTTCCGCGCTGGCAATATAGCCTTTTTCTTCCCAATAGCGCAACTTGCGAATCGGGATATCACTTATTTTGGATGCTTCCCCTATCGTCACTGCCATTTGCTTCAGCAATCCATAATCTATTTCATCCACTGCCTCCACTCCTTTTGTCGATGTAAGCCCATTATACGTTATAATGCATATTTGACAACTTATGAAGATTACATAAAAATATCGGAGATTAGTTACAAAAACAGCACGAACAAGCTTGTAAACGAAAAAATCACCGCATCCTTTTCCGTATTGTCATTGCGACGATCATGACAGCATCATTTCTTTCACCCTCACAGCTGTCGATCCAGGTTCCTATGCCATTTGATCAAATCCTGCATCATTGGCTTCCTGCGGTGTTTTCCATTTCCTTCTTCCTGCTGACATTCGTAAATCATCATGTTTCAAGTTAAGATCGAGGATTAATAAAAAACAGACCATGCATATATGCCTAGTCTGCTTTTTGCTTTTGATAGAAGAATGTGTCCACTGCACCCAGTCCGTAATTATTCGGATTGAATATCTGCTCGGTACTCCCAACGAATAAATAGCCCCTGTGCGCCAATGACTTGCTGAACTTGTGATAAATATCTGCCTTCGCCTCTTCTGTAAAGTAAATGAGGACATTCCGACAGATGATAAGATCATAATTGGTATCGTAGGCATCCGCAAGCAGATTATGCTGTTTGAATTGAATATGCTGTTTCAATTCTTCCTTGATTTGGAATATGGGGCCCTCTTGGGTGAAATAAGCCGATTTGATTGCCGCTGGCATTTCTTTCAATGCCCTTTCATTGTATTTTCCGATTTTCGCCTTTTCCAGGACTCGTTGATCCAGATCGGTTGCATGGATCGTGAAAGCTGTTCCTTTGGCATATCGATCAAGCAGGATGGCCAATGTATAAGGCTCCTCTCCAGTGGAACAAGCTGCACTCCAGATTTTCAGCGGCTTCTTCTTTTTAAGCAGCTCAGGGAGAATGCGTCGCTCCAGAACTTCCCACCGCTGATAATTACGGTAAAATTCAGACACATTGATGGTCATGCGATCCAGGAACTCATCCATGAGCGCTTCATCACTGCGGATTGCCTGGAAGTATGCCTTGAAATCCTTGTAGCCTCTTTTTTCCCGAAGCGTGGTCAGACGCCTCAGCATCTGTGCTTCTTTATATTGGGCTAAATCAATGCCTGTATTTGCTTTAATCTGCTCTACAAAATATTCATAATCTGCTGCCACGTCATGTTCTCCTGTCTATATGTATCTGGTTCTATTTTACTGCATATAAATGATTGGTGGTAGCAAAAAATAATAAAAAAGCAGGCATTTCTGCCTGCTTTCCTCATTCATATAAGTATTCAGCCATTACTTGCTCGTATTGGATCAGTTCATTTGGTTCGAACATATTCGCTATTTCACGTTCAGCGCTTTCTGCACTGTCAGAGCCATGGATAAGGTTGCGGCTCATTTCGACTGCATAATCGCCTCTGATCGTACCAGGTGCTGCTTCGGTTGGTTTCGTTGCCCCGATCATACTCCGGGTCAGCTTAATAGCATCCTTGCCTTCCCAGACCATCGCAAATACGGGACCGGATGTAATGTAGCTTATCAGTGAGTCGAAAAAGGGCTTGCTTTCATGTTCTATGTAATGCGTCTTAGCCTGTTCCTCCGACACAACCATCATCTTCCCCGCCAGGAGCTTTAAGCCCTTCTTTTCGAATCTTGTAACGATTTCGCCAATCAGCCCGCGCTGTACGCCATCCGGTTTCACCATCAAAAATGTTTTTTCCATTTTCATTACAGCTCCCTTTGTTATCATTTTCACAATTATAATAGCAAATATGTAAGCGGTTTACAATCAGGAGCTGCGCTTACCTATATGCCTGGCTATTTGTTTCAGTGTATTCCGGTCTCTTGTCGGCGGCAATTTATCCAATTCCCGGTATGCCTTCTCCAAATAACGGTCACTGATGGCAAGGGACCTGTCGATGGCATCGGACGCTTTGATATGCTCGATAAATGGCTTCAGGGCTTCCCTATCGAGTGCTTCCGGCTCACGGAAAGCCTGTGTGAGCCGTTCCTTGAAGAAGCGATCCTCCTCGCAAGCAATGAGGGCAGGAAGCGTCATATTGCCCTGCAGCAAATCGCCCCCGGCCGGTTTGCCCAGTTCAGCCTCGGATGCTGTAAAATCGAGCACATCATCGATGATTTGATAGCTCATCCCTACATAATAGCCGTATCGGTACAATGCGCGCTCATAGCCCAGCGGGGCTCCAGAGGCAATCGCACCAAGGCGTGCACTTGCAGCGATGAGGATTGCCGTCTTCCTGCGGATACGCCGGAGGTAATCCTTCAGATGCTGCTCAATCCGATATTTATCCCTGATTTGTTCCACTTCTCCGATGCAAAGCTCCACTATTGTATGCGCAAGGATTTTATGCGCCCTCGGTTCTTCTAGCTTCGAGAGATATTCCAGGGAACGGGCGAAGATATAATCCCCTGCATACATGGCCACTTTATTATCCCATTGAGCTTTCACTGTCGGTTTTCCCCGACGGAGTTCAGCGTCATCGATGACATCATCGTGGACCAGTGATGCCATATGAATCAATTCTAGTGCGACCGCAACTGTTTGGATCCGAGGAAGCTCATATGTACCGAACTTCCCGCTCAGTAAAACGAAAACCGGCCGAATCCGTTTCCCTCCGGCACGGAGAAGCTGTACCGACGCATCCTCCAGGACGGGATGCTCTGCCCGAATCGTCTTGGTCATCGCATCCTCGATCTTGTCCAAGTCCTTCTTTAAATATGAGTAGATCATCGGTAGTTTCATTCATGTCACCTTCATCCGTCCAGACATAACACCAGTCAGCTCCTTACCGCAGGCTTCTCTCCCATGTGCATAGCCGCTACACCGCCGGTATATGTCTTAATCTTCACGTTCGTCAGTCCTGCCTGCTGGAATAATGCACGGAGCTCCTTCTTACCCGGGAAGTCCTTTGCAGACTCCTGCAGCCAGCTGTATTCATCATAACTTTTCGCCAAAAGCTTACCAAGCACTGGCATGATCCGCTTGAAATAAAAATAATACATCTGTTTAAATCCGGCCATCGTAGGCTGTGATGTTTCCAAACACACGACCTTGCCTCCAGGCTTCACCACCCGGTGCATCTCCTTCAATACCTGGAGATAGTCCGGGACATTCCGCAAGCCAAAACCGATGGTCACGAAATCAAAGGAATCATCCTCAAAGGGCAGTTCCATTGCATTACCCCAGATAAATGATAGCTGCTCATGCGGATTTTCCTTATTTTTCTTTTCGGCTACAGATAACATATTTTTGCTGAAATCAAGACCTGTCACTTGTCCTTTTGGGCCGACGGCCTTCGCAAGGGAAAAGGACCAATCCCCAGTCCCGCAGCATACATCCAATGCTTTATCGCCAGGCTGTACCTGCATTTTCTTCATCACACTTCGTCTCCAGGCACGATGACGCCTGAATGAGATGACGGAATTCATAAAATCATAGCGGTCATATATCTTTTCGAAAACGTGATGTACACGCTGTTCTTTCGTTTCTTGTGCCATAATTACCCTTCTTCCAGATATAACTCTTTCTGCCTATTCCCCTGAAGCAGCAGCTTGCGGGAAAGCTTCGCAAAAGCTGGCGGCAGTATGTCCAGCTTTGCAAGGAGCCTGGCTTTGGCAGCTTCCATCTCCTGGTGTATCGCTTCCGGTACCGTCATGCCGCTCTCCTGACTCTCAAGGATTGCAGCAAGCTTCAGGGATAAGGGGCCCTGCTGGTCCCCCCTTGCTTCCTGCTTCAGCTTGCTGATCAAGAAATAGTCATCGAGGGGTTCAAGACTTGCCGTATCCATGTAGCGGGAAGCAGCTGTCCGGAATAAGTTGCCTTCCAGCCGCCCGAGCTTTCCGAAGAACGCTTCACTTGTTGCCGCATCATAATAAAGCGACATTTTCTGTTCATTGATTTCCTTGATGCTGGTTGCCAGCAGCGCCACCATATCAATTTCTCCCAATCCCGCGAGTATTTGATAATAGAGCGCGCTATAATAATTGCCTGCCAGCACCGTCAGCTGCCTGTTCTTCCGCTCCTCATCGGTCTCGTCGGCCTTGGTGAACCTGATTACTTTATCATGCGTATCCAAAGCCATTTGAATCAGCATGATCGTAATCGTATAGTCTGTCTGCTGCTTATCGGGCAGGTTCGTTTGACCAAATAGCGTCTGCAATAACAGCAGCTTGTTCTCATCCAAGAATGGCGCTTCCGTATTCTCGTCCAGATAAGCCTGCTGCATGCGCTTCTCTATTTTATTTCGTAATGTATGTAGCTCTTCCATGGATGCATAGGACAAAACAATCACCTGCGCCCTTTTCGTATTTCAAACTGTATAAAAATCATTATAGCACAGCATGTCCCGATTCGTCTTGTCTGCAAGCTCGTCAAATAAAAAGGGACACCTGATAGATTCAGGCATCCCTTATCTTCGCCCATATGTAATTATTTCACACTATCTTTCAGGGCTTTTCCGGCTTTGAACGCTGGAACTTTGCTCGCCGGGATTTCGATTTCGTTCCCAGTCTGCGGGTTGCGGCCTTTACGTGCAGCACGCTCGCGTACTTCGAAGTTACCGAAGCCGATCAATTGTACTTTGTCACCTTGTTTCAAAGAATCCATGATTGAATCGAAAACCGCATCCACAGCTTTCGTAGCATCCTTTTTGGAAAGATCGCTTTTCTCAGCAACAGTATTGATTAGTTCTGTTTTATTCATGTTTACACCTCCCTGACATTACCTTGAACAGTAAGATAATAGCATTTGCTATCATTTGTTCACCATAAAGATAGGTTTTATACCTAAAAAATACCGCTTGTGTTGCGATATCAACGCTTATAATATACGACTTAGCAGCATAATTCAACACAAAACGCTATAAAACCTTAAATTAATCTCATTTCCTGCTTATTTCGGACAAAAAAATAAAGCGGCTTGATTGCCGCTCATAGAATGATCGCTATCAAACCGCCCGATCCTTCGTTGATGATCCTTTCCAATGTTTCCTTCAATTTGTATCTGGCATTCTCCGGCATCAAGCTTATCTTTCCTTGGATCCCTTCCCGCACGATGCTATTGAGCGAGCGTCCGAAGATATCCGAATCCCAAATGGATAGCGGATCTTCCTCGAAGTCCTGCATCAAGTAACGGACCAGCTCTTCGCTTTGTTTCTCGGTTCCGATGATCGGTGCAAATTCGGAATGCACATCCACTTTGATCATGTGGATGCTAGGCGCCACCGCCTTCAGACGCACACCGAAACGTGAGCCTTGCCTGATGATCTCTGGTTCATCCAAGGCCATGTCCTGCAAACTTGGTGCAGCAATGCCATAACCTGTCTGTTTCACCATATGCAGTGCATCGGATACTTGATCGTATTCCCGTTTGGCATGTGAGAAATCCTGCATAAGCTGCAGCAGATGATCCTTGCCGCGTATTTCTTCACCGACGATTTCCTTCAGTACTTGATCGTACAAGGCATCAGGAGCATGCAAATCGATTTCGGCTACCCCTTCTCCAAGCTCCATCCCTGCCAGATTGGCTCTTTCGATATAATCGTATTCATCAAAGTATCCCACCACGCGATCCACATCACGGAGACGCTTGATGTCCTTCACGGTTTCCTGGATGGCTGTCTGGTAATTGGAACGGAGCCAATGGTCTTCCTTGAGCACCATGACCCAGCTTGGCAGGTTGACATTCACTTCCAGGACCGGGAACTCATACAAAGACTCGCGAAGCACATTATACACATCATGCTCCGTCATGCTTTCCACACTCATCGCGATGACAGGTATATCATATTTCTCACTCAATTCCTGGCGGAGCAGCTCTGTGTTTTGATTATGCGGTGTGACAGAGTTGATTACCATGATGAATGGCTTGCCGACTTCCTTCAGCTCGGATACGACACGCTCTTCCGGTTCCACGTAGTCACTGCGGGGAATTTCACCGATGGATCCATCCGTCGTCACGACGACACCGATGGTGCTGTGTTCCTGTATGACCTTGCGAGTACCGATTTCGGCCGCATCATGGAAAGGAATAGGCTCTTCATACCATGGCGTATTTATCATACGCGGTCCATTTTCATCCTCGAAACCTTTCGCGCCTTCCACTGTATATCCTACACAGTCGACGACCCGGACACTTACTTCCAGACCTTCGTCCACTTGAAGGGAGACGGCGTTGTTCGGGACGAATTTCGGTTCCGTCGTCATGATTGTCCTGCCTGCGGCACTTTGCGGCAATTCATCCTGGGCTCGGGCCCGCTCGGCTTCATCCTCCATGTTAGGCAGGACAACCAGTTCCATGAACTTCTTGATAAAAGTCGATTTCCCAGTACGGACAGCCCCTACCACCCCGAGGTAGATATCGCCATTTGTCCGTTTCGAGATATCTTTAAAAATATCTACTCTTTCCAAAAGATCCCCTCCCGATCTACTTTCGATGCATGGACAGTCTTAGCTACATACACTAGCAGTTTATGATGTTGTCCTATCCAAATATGCTAGAAATAATGGATTCCTTGCCTGCTGGCATCAAAGGGCGGATTTGCAGGAAAGGACGAACAGCATATTGCCCTCTGCCGATAATCTATGCGCACCCACTGCGGTTCATACCAATAAAAAAAGAAGAAGCTTTCGCTTCTTCTTGAAATAGACTAAATATACCCAAGGCAACCTAGAAAAATATGCTGGTGCGAGTTAGTTTATGCGTAAAGGGCAAGGGTTGGTAAGTTGTTCTGCCCAATTGCCGCTGTTAGTTTTTGAATAATTTGCTCAGCGTATTCATATCTGCAGGCATGTTGTTGCCAATGATCGCTTTGACGATTTTATCTTCTTTTTCTTGTGAAAGCGGCTTGCCTGCCATGGCAGCCAATTGCTTCACCAAACCGCGGACTGTAGCCTCATCTTGGAAGTTTGCACTTTTTACAGAATTGGCCACCTTGTAGATATCTTCAGCCTTTACATTCGATTTCTTCTGAATCTGGTCAATCAGGTTTTTCTGAAAGTCTGCCACATTCATTCCTCCTTGCAGTATAGCTACGAAACAGTATATGCAAAGAGTGAAAAAATGTTAGCGGGCATTCAGCACATCCTGAAGATCCTCCATTTCATGCTTCGGCATTCGCGTCATCAGCTGATCAACGATATCCTTTGCTTTTGCGCCATGGAAAAGGATTTGATTGATGCCCTTGGTGATCGGCATCTCGACGCCAGCTTTGTCAGCAAGCTCTGCGACGGCCTCTGTCGTACGGACGCCCTCGACAGCCATGCCCATCTGCGCAAGTGCTTCTTCCAGGCTCATGCCTTTTCCAAGCATATTGCCAGTGCGCCAATTGCGGCTATGCACACTCGTGCATGTCACAATAAGGTCTCCCATTCCGGATAAGCCGATGAACGTCAGCGGATTCGCCCCAAGTTTCGTCCCGAGACGGGCAATCTCCGCGAGCCCCCTTGTTATCAAGGCCGCTTTTGCATTATCCCCATATCCGAGACCATCCGAAATACCTGCACCAAGAGCGATGATATTCTTCAACGATCCGCCAAGTTCAACACCGACCATATCCGTGATCGTATAGACACGGAAATTCTCATTCATGAACAGCTCTTGGACCTTCTTGGCTTCCTCCATCTCGACAGAAGAAGCACTCAGTGTCGTCGGCTGTCTTTTTGCTACTTCTTCTGCATGGCTTGGACCGGATAAAACAACGACAGGACGATGATCGACAGGTTTTAGCTCTTCCTCGATCATCTCGGACACCCGCTTGCTTGTTTTCGGCTCGATGCCTTTCGTAGCGTGAGCGATGACAGCATCCGCTGGAAGATGCGCTGCCAGCTTCGATGCGACCTCACGGGTGGCTTTTGCCGGTACGACGAGTATGACAGCATCCGCATCTTTCACAGTATCTTCCATGGCTGCATATGCAGTGATGGATGCAGGAAGTGTCACTCCGGGCAGATATTTCTCGTTCCCCCGTGTCTCATTGATGGCAGCTACCTGCGCTGGATTATGCGACCAGATCCTGACCTCATGTCCATTATCCGCCAAAACCATGGCAAGGGCGGTTCCCCAACTGCCGGCACCGAGTACTGCTGTTATTCGTTGTGTCATATAAATCCTCCTCGTCCCTGTTTATGATCTTCTTCTAGGGAAAATCTTGATTGGTGTACCAGTGAATCCGAAGGCCTCCCTGATGCGATTCTCCAAGAATCGGACATAAGAGAAGTGCATCAGTTCGGGATCATTGACGAATACCGCAAAAGCTGGCGGCTTGACAGCCACCTGAGTGGCATAAAGCACTTTCAAGCGCTGCCCCTTATATGTCGGAGCCGGATTCATCGCAAGGGCATCCATGATCACATCGTTCAAGACATTTGTCTGGATGCGTTTCGAATGATTCTCACTCGCCGTCAGGATTGCAGGAAGAAGTGTATGGATCCGCTTTTTCGTCTTGGCAGACAAAAAGACGATCGGCGCATAATCCAGATAGAGGAAATGAGCCCGGATTTCATCTTCGAATTCTTTCATCTTCTTCTCATCCGATTCAACTGTATCCCATTTGTTCACGACGATGACGATTGCTTTACCCGCATCGTGGGCATATCCGGCAATTTTCTTATCCTGCTCGATGATACCTTCCTCGGCATTGATCAAAACAAGGACGACATCGGATCGTTCAATCGCTTTCAAAGCCCTGAGGATACTGTATTTCTCTGTCGTTTCATACACTTTCCCGCGTTTGCGCATCCCAGCGGTATCGATGATGACGAAATCCTGTCCTTCCCTGGTGAAGGTCGAATCGACTGCATCGCGCGTCGTTCCCGCAACATCACTGACGATGACTCGTTCTTGGTTGAGCAGTGCATTCACCAAGGAAGATTTACCGACATTCGGTCTTCCGATCAAGCTGAAATGGATCGTCTCTTCGTCTTCCTGCATTTCCGCACGTTCAGGGAAATGCTGCACGACCGCATCCAGCAAATCACCAAGACCCAGACCATGGGTGCCGGATATCGGGAACGGTTCGCCGAAGCCAAGGCTGTAGAATTCATAAATCTGATCACGCATCTCGGGGTTATCCACTTTATTGACGGCTAGGACGACTGGCTTATTCGAACGGAATAAAATCTTTGCCACTTCTTCATCCGCCCCTGTGATGCCTTCACGTCCATTCACCATGAAAATGATGACATCTGCTTCTTCAATGGCAAGCTCCGCTTGCTCGCGTATTTCCACCAGGAATGGAGCATCCCCGATTTCGATGCCGCCAGTGTCGATTATGTTAAATGGCTGGTTCAGCCACTCTGCTTCCGTATAAATCCTGTCACGTGTCACACCAGGAGTATCTTCGACGATCGAGATCCTTTCCCCGGCAAGACGGTTGAATATGGTCGATTTACCTACGTTTGGTCTGCCTACGATGGCAACTACTGATTTCCTCATGAAAGGAACATCCTTTCCTACTTTCCTTTATATGCTGGTCCTTCTGTTGCAACCTAACTGTTTTATTCTAGCAAAAGCGACCTAGGGAAACAATATTTTTCGACATCAAGTACGTTTGGCTGTCCATTTCGATTTATTCCGCAGATGAGTGCGCAGCTGCCCCGCAAGCTTTGTGAATATCAGCAATAATAAAACGATGCCCAGCACATCCATTGCTTTGAAGCCGCCTGCTTCCTGGTGGAGTCCATAGATATCCAATAGAAATAGATAGGTCACTTCCCCGATGGCAAAGCCTAAGCAAATGATGCCAAGCTGCAGGTAAAAATCCCTGGTCAGATAGAGGACGAGCGCGAATAAAGCCAGAGCGAATAATAGGATGCGCGGTATCAGCAGTGCGGCCGGATTTGTCAGTTCCCAAAGCAGCATGCCTGTATAACCGATCCCCAGGCAAATACTTCCGAAGGTGCCGCGTCCCACTCGTTTACTGGCAAAAATGAATAAATAGCCGATGACTGCAAGCAAAAAAACGGTTGCAAAGATACGATGTCCAGCAAAATCAAAAGAGAAACCGGATAATGAAATCGTCAGCAAAATGGCAAATCCGAACAATGTCCTTGCCATCGAATGCCTCATAAAGAAAGTCACCAGGACCCAGCTGATCCAAGCTGCCCAATAAAAGTAAAACCCATCCATGATTCCCCCTCCTTTTATCTGCATTATGACAAGAGAAAGGGAAAACTATACGTTGGGCACAAAAAAAGACCAAGGCTGCCCTGGAGCAAACTTGGTCTTTTATCTTATTGCTTATACTTGTTCAATTTATCACCTAGAATATCTCCAAGCTGGAAGCCGGAATGCTCCTCTTCTTTTTCATATTCTTTGATGACAGCATCATTTTCATCTTGTTCCAATTCCTTGATGCTCAGGCTCATGCGCTTTTCAGCTTCATTTACATCAAGGACTTTCACTTGTACCTTTTGTCCTGGCTCAAGCACTTCCTGCGGCGTACCGATATGACGGTTGGCGATTTGGGAAATATGGACAAGGCCTTCGACACCCGGGAATACTTCGACGAATGCACCGAAGCTTACCAGACGTTTCACTTCACCTTCCAGCACGTCACCTGCTTGTGCACGGTCACTGATGTTTTCCCATGGTCCAGGGAGTGTCTCTTTCAGGGATAGGCTGATGCGCTCGCTGTCTTTGTCGACACTAAGCACTTTGACTTTGATTTCCTGGCCTTCTGTAACAACATCAGAAGCTTTTTCCACGTGTTCGTGGGAAAGCTGGGAAATGTGTACAAGGCCATCGATCCCGCCGCCGATGCTGACGAAGACACCAAAGTCAGTCAGACGCTGGACTGTTCCGTCGATCACCTGGCCAGCTTCCAGGCTGTCAAGCACTTCCTGCTTCTTGGAAGCTTCTTCTTCCTCCACCACTGCACGGTGGGAAAGGATGACACGGTTCTGTTCACGGTCAAGCTCGACCACTTTCAGCGTAAGCGGCTGGCCTTTGTACCCTTCGAACTCTTCGACAAAGTATGTTTCCACGAGTGAGGCAGGGATGAATCCGCGAAGGCCGACATCCACTACAAGGCCGCCTTTGACGACTTCCTTGACTTCTGCTTCGAAGACTTCACCGGATTCGAATTTCGCTTCCAGGTCCTCCCAAGCAAGTTCAGCTGTAACTGCACGCTTGGAAAGGACAACTTCCTCGTCATCCACTTTTTTCACTTTTAGTGTCAACTCTTCACCTTCGCTTACTGCGTCAGCAGCGCGCTCAACGTGAAGACTGGATAATTCGCTGATTGGCAGGATACCTTCCACTTTGTAGCCGATGTCTACCAAAGCTTGTTTATCTTCTACTTTCACCACTTTGCCGGTTACAGTATCGCCTACAGACAATTCCTTGAAATCCGTAGCTTGCTCATTCATTTCATCCATCAAAGAGACCTCCTTCAGTTTACGAGACAAAACATAAGTAAAAAAACATAAAAATGTCCTTTTTTCTAACTTCTAACATTTGAAGATATTTGTCAAGTGATAGGGCATCTATCCGACATGCTTGTTTATCAGAAGCTGGATTTCGTCCATGATCACCTGCGACACTTCTTTCGCTGATGCTTTTCTTTCGCGCAGTTCTTCCATTTCGATAGGCGGACCATAGACGACTTTCAATGCTTTTACCCCTTTGTAGGAGCCGATAATCGCACAAGGGACGATTTTCGCTTCCGAACGCATCGCAAAGAATCCGATTCCCGGAAGCGGCTTACCGAGTTTGCCATCCTTGCTTCGGGTGCCCTCTGGAAATAATCCCATCGTCTTGCCTTCTGCCAGGATATCCAAGCCCGCACGCAGCGCACCCCGATCCTGCATGCCTCGTTTTACCGGGAAAACATTCAAGTGTTTCAAAAGGAACCCGAGCGGCTTGAATTTGAATAGCTCACTTTTTCCCATGAAGGCAATTTCCCTTGGACAAGTGACCCCCAAGACGGGCGGATCGAAATTGGAGATATGGTTGGAACAGACCAGTACCGGACCTTCCTTTGGAACATGCTCCTTACCATATACCTTTATACGAAAAATCGGATAGAGGACCGCACTTACAATCACTTTACCAATGGAATATAATGACATAATCCCCTCTCCTTATCTTCCAATCACATCGTAAACAGTTTCGAGGATCTTATCGACAACTCCCTCGATCGATAAGGAAGTCGTATCGATTTCAACAGCGTCTTCCGCTTTTACAAGCGGGGATGCTTCCCTCTCGGAGTCGAGCTTGTCCCGCAGCCTTATTTCTTCCTTCAGCTTCTCCAGGTCCGCCTCGAAACCTTTGGCGATATTTTCTTTATAACGACGCTCCGCTCGCTCCTCTACCGATGCGATCATAAAAATCTTCACTTCGGCATTCGGGAGGACGCGGGTCCCGATGTCACGGCCGTCCATGACGATGCCGGTATCAGCCGCGAGATTTTGCTGGCGTTTCACCATTTCTTCCCTTACAAGCGGGTGTTTGGCGACGATGGATACATTATTGGTCACTTCGTTCGTGCGGATTGCTTCTGTCACATCATTATTGTTCACAAGCACTTTCTGACCGTCTTCATGCTGCATCAGGACGATATCTATCCCTTGCAGCAAGGATAGCAGTGCATCCTCTGATTCCAAGTCAGCTCCCGCTTCGAGCGCTGTCAGTGTAAGTGCGCGGTACATGGCACCCGTATCCACATAGACAAATTGCAATTTCTTGGCAACAAGCTTGGATACGGTGCTCTTGCCTGCAGCAGCAGGTCCATCAATTGCGATAGCGATATTTTTTGACTTCATTCAATTCAATCCTTTTTCTCTTCGTAATCGGAAATAAAACCTAATAAAGCATAACATAGGATGGCGGCTTGGTCTATTTGAACTCTACCTCATCCGCAGTCCTTTTTTGCGCTGCTCCCGCTGACGCTCGAAGCAAAAACGAATGATTGCTTGTCTGTCCCTTTCCTGGATATCATCGAACTGAATACTGGCAATGACCTTGCCGGATTTTTCATTCCGGACGATGCGGACAATCTGCCCGGGGACAGTCAAGAAAGCAGGCCCTTCTTTTTGCAAGGTATAGGCGATATACAGCTTCACCTTCATTTTTTCTCGGAACCCGTGATTTTCGGGCAGCAGCATGGATAAACCGCCTCCGCTAATATCAAGCGTGATGGAGGAGACAGGGGGGATATCCGATTCTTCACCATGGATTGCCACATCCGTGCTTACAGATATCCGTACATATTGACGACGCTGTATTTTACTGATTTCTTCTTCCTTTGGCATCGATAGCTTCAAGGCAGGCACTTTCAGCGTTTCCCTGCCCTTCAGCATCGTTCCGAATGTATAGGCTTCGTCTTTTTCCGTTACATATAAGGCCTTGAATGCCGTTCCAATCGGAAAGATATCTGTCCGGTTTGTCTCTTCATTGACCGGGTAGTCGATATAAATCGTATCTTCAGCCAAGTCGATTACTTTGGCCCGGTAACGCAGGCGATTCCCATTAGTTGAAATATCCGTTTTTTCTAATGCTAAAGTACTACCGATTTTCAGCAAACGCCTCTCCTCTTCCCTATAATCGTTCTTTCTTCCTATTATTGCAAAAATAATCAAAAAGGGGAAGGCTGTTCGCCATTCCCCTTTACGTACTTTGCAAGAAACGTGCTTCTGTCGTCGTTTGTTTCTCGATTTCTTCTTCCCGGCCTGTATCGGCATTTACATAGATACGGTACGTTTCGTCATTGCGTGTCCCCATGATTTCATAAACAAGGGTTTCTTCATGTGTATCGTTCTCGATCAAAGCAAGATGGGTTTCCTGGACTTGGACGTTCTGGTTGAGTTTCTCTGTCGCTTGTTCCTCCGTCAGCTTCGGTTTCCCTATTTCACGCTCGTGATGATTCATGAAATAGTCACGGGCATTATATCCCAGAATATCGCCATTATCGAGCGCAACCTTGACCTGGACGATATCCGGATAAATGCGCACATCGTTTTGGACTGGCACAAAGAAGAAAATTCCGACGGAGTCATACTGGCTGCTCTGGACCATTTCCATATCCGTCAATTTCTGTTTTTGAAGGAAATCCTCCGCTTTTTGCTGCGCATCATGCAAACCCAGTTTCGGTTCTTCCCGATCCCGCTGCATCATCAAAGTGAGGATATGGCCCCCTTTTTGACTGATATCAGCATAGCCGCTCTCACCGTCCTTTTGGTAGGAAAGGCTGTAAAGCGGTACATCCGACCCCTTGCCTGATTTTCCGGCGCTGATACCACTGATTGTGTTTAAATCAAAGGCCTTGGCTGCTATTGTTTTCGCTTGTTTCTGGTTGATTCGCTCACCGGTGACTCCCTCGAATTTATGCTCTTCGTTGGAGGCAGGCAAAGCCCCATTGTTAAAGTCCTTCTCTTCATTGAATCCGCCCGAGCTGTTCTCCACAGTCTCGAAACTTGAGATGATGGCGTTATCCGAGTGATCCGGTTCGTCATCCGACAGCGCCATTTCTACATCGGTCCACTGCAGATTATTGCCCAGGACGGTATTTTGGACATTCCGAAGCTCATCCTTGATTTGTCCCGCATTATCATGCAGCTTCTCCAACCGCTGCATTTCTTCCTCGGACAAAGGCTCCTTGTCCAAATCCCTTACGGCCGTTTTATACGTAAAATCCCCGATATTGGTCAAGAATTTCTCTGTTTTTTCAAACGGCAGCAGTGCTAGCGGAAGCTGACCCACATCCGTATGTGCCTCTGAGGATAACCGCCAAATCTCCGCCAATTGCGGTGACAGGGAATCCCTTGAATTCATCGCCAGCGTCGCTCCGATTTTATCATGCAGCGTATCGATCCGGTAAGTCAGCTCGTGGAAGGAACGCTGATAGTTGTTTTCTGCCTGCATCCTGATGTCATTCTTTTCCTGGCGTTCGTTCATTCCCCAAATGGCTGTCCCTGTTAGTGCCAAAGCAAGAACGCCGATTATCACCCATTTATACATTCTTCGCTCTCCTTTCTACATACAGAAAATATGCTCACCTATCGTTTTGATCTGAGGTCTCGACCAAATCCAAGGTGACGTGGCTGTATTCGGATTGAAATAATAAATCGCCCCGCCGGAAGGATCCCAGCCATTGATTGCATCGATCACCGCCTGCTCGGCTGTTTCATCCGGCGTCAGCCAAATTTGGCCATCCGCAACGGCGGTAAAAGCTCTTGGCTCGAAGATGACACCGGAAATCGTGTTCGGGAATGATGGATCCTCCACCCTGTTCAGGATCACCGCTGCGACTGCAACCTGTCCTTCGTATGGCTCTCCTCTCGCTTCTCCATGTACAGCATTGGCCATCAGCTTGATATCATTCTGGGAATACCCATTCGGAACGTTCACCGCTGATGTATTGGACGGATTAGCATTGCCGCCATTGCCGCCATTCCCTCCGTTACCGCGCTT
Organism: Terribacillus sp. 7520-G; assembly: GCF_002271665.1. Classification (NCBI taxonomy): domain Bacteria; kingdom Bacillati; phylum Bacillota; class Bacilli; order Caryophanales; family Bacillaceae; genus Terribacillus; species Terribacillus sp. 7520-G. The sequence goes on from NZ_NQFP01000015.1 coordinate 108,645, forward strand.
TTTCACTTGCTGCTCCTGCGGTGTGCCTCCATAATAGGTAAATGTGTTTCCTTCCTGGATTTGACGCATGACAAAGGCTTTATCATATTTGGTGATGGATACCAATTTATCCTTTGCCTGCTTCCCTGCGACTCCGTCGACTTCCATTCCGAACTCATATTGGAAGTTGCGCAGAGCCCAATACGTACTCCATCCGAAAACTCCGTCTATTTTTTTGTTATAGAATCCTGCATATTGTAAGCGGGCCTGCAGTTCCACCACGTCATCCCCTGTCGCTCCGTGCTGGATCACCTGTTCGGAAAAGGCACTGGACTGCATCGGTGCCGCCAGGATGATACCTGATAGGATCAGAGCGGCACAAAACAATTTACAAAGCCGAAACTTCCTGAATTCCATTGTTCATTTCCTCCAACCTAACTATGATCTTACTACCGATAGCTTTCTTCCGGAGCGAGCATATTATGCAATAAAAAAAGAGCCCGGCAGTTTAACTGCCTGACTCTTTCATTTGGATGTGTTCGATAGGATGGCGAGTTGCCGCTCGTACTTTATGCAGACCGATGATCCATAGAATGATCATGAAAGGTGCCTGGATATAAACCCAATTGAATGTCACCGCCAGCAGGATGTAATCGTACAATCCATGCAGTAAAAAAGGTATCACCATAGCTGCAAACACACGCAGACGGGGATGCCGGCTCCCGAATTTCGCCCGGCCGAGATAATATCCCATCAAAACGCCGAAAAGCGCATGGGATGATACTGGGAAAAGGGCACGTGTAAAAGCATAATCAACTCCATGTGCAAATAGATAAAGAACATTTTCCACCGTGGCAAACCCTAAGCTTATGCTGACACCATATATGATGCCGTCATAAACCGAGTCCATTTCCGTATGCCGGAAAGCGGTGTACAGGAAGATGAACCATTTGAAGAATTCCTCCATGAAACCGACGGTGAAGAAAGAATAAACAAGCGGATGCGTGCTGACTCCTTCTGCTTTCAGTGCATATTGAATGAACATGATCGGAAATACGAGCAGAGCGCCATATAGAAAAGTCCGCAATACCATGCCTAGCGGCTCGGGCTCCAAACGATCCTTCAAATAGAAGAAGGTAAGCAGCGCGAGTGCTGGGGCAATCGCAGCGGAAAGGATGGTAAGCATGATAGCACCTCTTCCAACTAACAATCTGCCTTTATCGTACCATGTGCTCAATCCTTTTGGAATATATTACTGGAAAGAAACAGGAAATAGGTCCTGAGGTCTATAGAAGTCTGTCCATTTGATCGGATGCAAGTGCAACAGCAAGCTCGATACGCGCCTTCTTGCTGTCCTGATCTTTACCTAAGAGAACACCAGCCTTATACAGATCATAAGCACTTCCCTCATAATCATAGGTAGTATAGACATTTCCTTCTTCCGATGCCGTCGTCAAGATGATTTTGATGCCATCTTGCAGGGCAAGGAGAATCTCTTCTTTCATTTTCGGTGCAACTTGCCCTCTTCCCACGCCCTCCAGCACGATACCCTGCACACCTGCTTCACGTGCTGCTTTGATGAATTTTCCGTCCGCTTGTAAATAGCACTTTATGATATCCACTTCCGGCAGCTTCCTCTTCAGCTCATAGGTATACCGTTTGACCGGTCTTTGGTAAAGATATACTTTATCGTTATCGATGATGCCCAAATAACCGAATCCAAAAGCATTGAAGCCCTGAATATTGGAGGCATGTTCTTTCTTTACATATTTTGCAGGGAAGATACGCTCATTGAAAACGACCACCGTGCCGCAATCGAGCAGCTGATCGTCATGGGCTGCAAGCACGGCATGACGCAAATTGATGTAAACATCCGATCCGAGTTCATGGATGGCCCGCTGAGAACCAGTAACGATGACAGGCCGGGCATCCTGGATGGTCAAATCAAGAAAATAAGCCGTTTCTTCCAAAGAATCGGTTCCATGCGTGACTACAATACCTTTGACTTCCGGATCCTCCAGTTGCTTGTCAATGATTTCTTTTAAAGTAAGCAGATCATCGAATGTTATATGCATACTGGGTTTCTGCAAAGCATTCACGACTTTCACTTCGATGTGATTCGGCAGGTCGATCTGGCTTCGCAGCTGATCACCTGTCATTTCTCCGGAAGCGAGCTTCCCGCTTTCTTCATTCGGCACACTGGCGATCGTCCCGCCTGTAGTTACCAATACGACTTTCCCTTTCATATGCAGCTTCCTTTCTTCAGTTGCTTGAGAAAATCGCTTTGGCTATCTGTCCGCCATGGAAACGACCATTCTCGATGAATACTTCATTGTTATTATTCCCGGCTGCGATGACGCCGGCAATGAATATACCAGGCACGTTGGACTCCATCGTTTCCGGATCATAGTCAGGCTTGCCTGTCTCAGGATGGATAAAGATGCCCATGCTTTGCAGCAGCTTCAAATCCGGACGATAGCCTGTCATCGCAAACACGAAATCAGCATCCACTGTATGCGTCTTGCCTTGCACTTCATAAATGACCTGTGTTTTTGTGATCTCTTTAATATGTGCATTGAATTTATGATCGATGTATCCATTACGGACCAGCGATTCATATTCCGGCAGGATCCACGGCTTCACGCTTTTGGAATACGTGCTGCCGCGGTATAGAGCGGTGATATTGGCACCGGCTTTATGCAGTTCAAGCACGGCATCGACAGCGGAATTCTTCCCGCCGATCACTGTCACATTCTTGCCGAAATACGGATGAGCTTCCTTGAAATAATGGAATACATGAGGCTGATCTTCACCAGGAACCTGCATTAGATAGGGTTGATCGTAGTACCCCGTCGCAACGATGACATAATCAGCTTTGTACTGCTTCTCTTCTTCCCTGATTGTCTTGGCCGTTACCGTGAAATCCCCTTTGGTCCCGGATACCTGCATCACTCGCTCGAATGTATGTATTCGCAAATCACACCGCTGTGCCACTGTCCTGTAATAGGCAAGCGCTTGATTCCTGACTGGCTTCTTCATTTCGGTCACAAAGGCGATGCCGCCTATTTCCAGCCGTTCGCTTGAGCTGAAAAATGTCTGATGGGTAGGATATCGATAAATGGAATTAACGACATTGCCCTTCTCGATAAGAAGCGGTTCGATTCCGATTTTTTGCAGCTCGATTGCTGCGGAAAGACCGCATGGTCCTGCTCCTATTATTATCACTTGCTCTTTTTGCATTGTACTGCCCCTTTCCATCTCTTCCTGAATAAAAGAGAAAACTCTTATCCTTTGTGTTTCAGGATAAGAGCATGTTTACATGGATTAGATCCAGCCTCTGAATCTGGAAGCTTCCGCCATTTTCCTTACACCGACCATATAAGCGGCCAAGCGCATATCGACCCGCCTTGTCTGTGCGGTCTGATAAACATTTTGGAATCCTTTCAGCATGACTTTCTCTAATCTTTCTTCCACTTCCTGCTCTGTCCAATAGTAACCTTGATTGTTCTGCACCCATTCGAAATAGGAGACGGTAACGCCCCCTGCAGATGCAAGCACATCCGGAACTAACAGGATGCCGCGTTCGGTCAATATTTCGGTGGCTTCGAACGTGGTCGGCCCATTCGCAGCTTCAATGACGATTTGGGCTTTGATGTTATGTGCATTATCCTTGGTGATCTGGTTTTCCACCGCTGCCGGCACCAGTATATCGCAATCAAGCTCCAATAACTCCGTATTGGTGATGGTGGACTTGAACAAATTGGTCACCGTTCCAAAACTGTCACGCCGATCAAGCAAATAATCGATATCCAAGCCATCCGGATCATAGAGCGCACCATAAGCATCCGAGATACCGATCACCTTGGCCCCTGCTTCATGCATGAACTTGGCCAAATAGCTGCCCGCATTCCCGAAACCCTGGATGACGACCCGTGCTCCTTCGATGCTGATGCCTTTTTGCTTGGCAGCTTCCCTTAAGCAGATTGTAACGCCCTTGGCGGTAGCTGTTTCCCTGCCCTGCGAACCGCCGAGCACTATCGGCTTTCCGGTGATGAAACCGGGGTTGTTGAATTCATCCATCCTGCTGTACTCATCCATCATCCATGCCATGATCTGGGAATTGGTCATCACATCGGGTGCTGGTATATCTTTCGTCGGGCCTACAATCTGACTGATGGCCCGTACATATCCACGGCTTACCCCTTCAAGCTCACGGAAACTCATTTCGCGGGGATCGCAAATGATGCCGCCCTTACCGCCGCCATAAGGCAAGTCGACGATACCTGCTTTCAGACTCATCCAAATAGATAATGCCTTCACTTCATTTTCACTGACTTCCGGGTGGAAGCGCACCCCGCCCTTGGTGGGGCCAACTGCATCATTATGCTGTGCCCGGTACCCGGTGAAAATCTTCGTACTGCCATCATCCATCCGTACTGGTATACGGACTGTCATCAATCGGACAGGTTCCTTCAGTAATTCATATACTTCCTCCGGATAGCCAAGTTTCTTCAAAGCCGATTGTACGACTCTCTGTGTCGATTCTAATAAGTCCCTATGCTTGTTGTTGGTAGATTCCGCAGCTTTGTCGGCCACTGTTTTGTACCTCCTATATGATTCCCCATCTTGTATTGCGATATTACCTCTTCTAATCTCCACATCCATTCTAACAAAAAAGCAGAAATATGGATAATGAGAACCGATTTTTTGTCCGAAATTAAAAAGATACCGGCAGATGCACCGGTATCTTCATCAATCTATGCAAAATACGCACATATCTGCCGTATTGCATCCTTTTCAAAAATCTTCTTGCCGTATTCATTAAGCCGAACCGAGGTGACGATACTCGGGTTGGCGAATTCCGACATGACCGCAATCAGATTTTCCCTTGCGGACGGATGAAGCAATGTCCGGATCTCCATATAATATAGATCATTCATGAAGTAGACAGTGGCGTCTTCGATGCCAATTTGGTCCAGCTGACGCGAAACACTGATGATATCCTCAAAATCAGCAAATGAGAAAATAAGCTCCCTGCTTTCATCCAGTGTCACTTTCATTTCGATATAATCCTCTTCTTCTTCGAAGTCTTCCGTCTGTGGATACTGTGTAACAATGATTTGCATCCCTTGCGCTTGCAGAATATGCACTTGAACAAGAAGTGTACCTTCCAATTCAAAGCCCAATTCATCGCTTGCTTCATACATCATATCGTGAAAAAGCTGATGAACGCCTGGAAGATCATGCCAGAGATCTTCTTTAGTCAAGCCTCTCTCGATTAAATCGTCGAAGGTAAGAAAGATCTTGAATTGATTTAATGATACGCGCTCTAACTTCATCACTTTTCCCCCTTGGATGCCATTCTAGATATAGATAGCATATGATTCGCTTTATGTTTTGTACGCGGCACAACCCCAGATGGCTGCGTCCATTTCAAGAATACGCTCAAGTCTTCGAACAGAAAGGATTTGTACGTATAATTAGTATATTAATCTTCGTGTTAAAAATACCCTTGTTGTCCAAACTGGAAATGGTCTAGAACAAGGCCGGAATCGACAGCGGCACATCCGTATAGACCAGGATGAAAGCAATCACCGCCAATACGATGACCGTCAGGAGGATGAACCTGGCGAGACTGCCATTCCAATGCAGACGAAAGCTTGTACGCTGCCCGTCATGAACCGTACGGCGCGGCGGTAAATTAAGAATGTCTATGCGCTGGACTTCAGTTTCCGATTCCACTTGTTCAGGTTGTGATTCCTTGTCGTCAGGATACTGTGTCACAGACGCTACCAGTTCCTCAAGATTCCGGTCCTTCTCTTCTGTCTTTGCCATGAAGTGTCCATCCTTCCATTTCCGTTTTCACTGATACAGGAGATGATGCAGCTGCGCGCGCCAGCCGATAAGCTGCGGCTGTCCCTCCACGAAGCTTGCCTGCCATCCAGCAAGCGTATCGCCGCAATTGTCACAGCATCGGTCCTTTGCTTGGCGCACAGTGTGCTGGAATTCCGCAAAAAGTTCCTGGCGCCTGCAAGATTCTGTATAGACCCATTCCTTCATCCGCTGCAGCTGCTTAAGTTTGTATTTTTTCCTGTCCCCAACAAACTTCTCTATTCTGTCCAGGAAATCCTTCCAAGCTTTTGCCGCATATTGCAGATGATTTCCCTTTACTATATCATGTTTCTCCATTTGATAAAGTAAAAATCGCCATTGCGTCTCACTTATCGGAATATGCTGGATGACTGATTCATAAGCAGGCAATTCGATTCGTTGTGCTTTTACCCGCTGATAAAGAAAACGCATCAGCTGCTGGATCGAAGATGTTTCGGGCAGGTCTTGCTCGATCAGATGGATCGGGATTTGCCAATCCCCAGGACTGTAAAGCACGACACTGACGCTTTCCTTCCCGTCCCTTCCGGCTCTGCCGACCTCCTGGATGAAGGATTCCTTGTCCCTGGGCAAATGGTAATGGATGATCAGTCGTACATCCTCTTTATCCACCCCCATACCGAAGGCACTTGTACAGCAGATGATCTGCAGCTGACCGGCTAAAAACTGCTGCTGGATCAGGATCCTATCCTCATTTTCCATACCGCCATGATAGTATGCGCAAGGCATCTCCGGCATGTTTGCCCGGATGATGGCGGCAGCACTTTCCGCCATATTGCGGCTGGAAAAATAGATGATGGTCGGTGCTTGTATTTTATGAAGCAGTGCAAGCATCGTTTCATTCTTTTCCTGCTGATCCTGCACTTCCTGTACAAAGTAAGAGATATTTTCCCGATCCATCGGATAAATATGCTCATCCATATCCAAATCACCGAGCAAATGCTGGATATCCTTTTGGACTTCCGGGGTGGCTGTCCCGGTCAAAGCAAGCACCGGAGGAGTGCCAAGTTTCCGGATCACTTCTGCCAGGCGCAGATAATCCGTCCTGAATTCCTGTCCCCATTGGGAGATACAATGGGCTTCATCGACGACAAACAATTGAATCTGCAGCTGCTGCAATTGCGTGATCAAAAATTCATTTTGCAGCATCTCCGGTGAAACATACAGCAGATCATAATTGCGCAGATTTCGCATCACCCGCTGCTTATCTTCAAAATCAAGGAAACTATTGAGTGCAGCTACCCGCTTGAATCCCCTGGCCCGCAATTGCTTCACTTGATCTTCCATCAGTGACAGCAATGGGGAAACCACGATGACTTGTCCGCTGCGCATGAAAGCCGGCAGCTGGTAGCAAACGGACTTGCCTGTACCCGTTGGTAAAACACCCAAAGCATGGTGCCCCTGCATGACACTCTCCAGGATTTCCTCCTGACCAGTCCGGAAAGAATCATATCCATAATACGTCTTCAATGCCTGCTGCAGCTTTGTCCTCATGCCTGCACCTCCTGCCCTCTCTGCAGGGCCAACGCCAATCTGATTTGGAAATAGTCATATTTCCCTTCCAATAAAGCATGTATTTGTTTGAGTTTTTTCGTACCTGCCTGAGCCGCACATTCCAGGATGATCCGGGCATCGGCCTCGGGGAGGAATCTGCTGGAAAGCTCTTCCCCATCCAGCCAGGTCATCTCCACAATATGATCCTTGATCGTATTTTCCGTCAAGCCCCTGACTGCCGCAATCTGTTCCAGCGACAAGCCTCGTTCGAGCATCGTCCGTGTCTTCTGGGCGGTGGATGTGATGGTACGAGTCTTATGCTCCGGTTTTTCCACTAGTGCAGCAAGATGCGGAAAATCCGCCTCTTCCGCCTCGGCATGCTGGAGAAGATGATGAACTGTCGATGTTTGATACAATGGCACGTCCACTTCATGGACATTGTATTTTTCTGCCAGCTGTTCGGTCGTCAAACCGATATGCCGATATCCAGTCAAACGATCGACAAATAAATCTGCCTGCAGTGAAGGCAAGTTTTCAAGCAATTCATAGAGCTCCTTATATATACCATTACGCCAGTCCTCCCATCGGTGCTGCTCCTGACGATACCATTGTTTTATCCAATGCTGGATAGCCGGGTCATCGGTTACTGGGATATAATACTTCTCCTCCCTTACATGATTGGAAAGCAGCTGAATGAGCAGCAGCAAGCGATATAGGAATGGCTCTGTTTGCGTTTGAAAGGCCATGCCTTTAAAATACGGGATTTCATTATTTTCAAAGCGCTCCGCTTCATTCATTGCATTGGCTGCCACCTGGTCGAACAGCGGTCTGGACAGCTTCGGGTAAATACCGAACAAATGGGTGAGACCGTACATATGGGCATCCTGCAGCGTCTGGGCAGAGCGCTTGCCTTGCAGCAGATGGTAAATGGACGCCGCACTCCGTTCCTGGCGGATGGTCCGGCCGGCATGAATGATGATGGATGCCAGTAGCATGGCAATCAAACCTTTCTGTATGCTTGTATTCCGTTTCGGTAAGCGATACACTTAGTATAAAGCAAGAAGCAGCTTTGTTGAAAGCGGAAGGGGGAAAAGCGCAGATGGCAATGTATACATATGTCGATCAGGATACTTGCATTGCCTGCGGTACATGCGGAGCTGTCGCGCCTGATGTATACGATTATGATGATGAAGGTCTCGCATTCGTCCTGCTTGACCGCAACACTGGTACCTTTGCTGTACCGGAGGAATTGCAGGAGGATGTAACAGAGGCCTATGAAGGCTGTCCAACCGAGTCGATCAAATTAAGTGATTTTGTCATCGTATCCCATATATGAAGAACCACTTCCTTATCAAATGGAAGTGGTTCTTTTCATGAAGCCGATATCCACCTGCCGAATACCCTGCGAAGGACCGGATACAGGATGAAAAAGAAAATCCCATTTCCGATCGCATGCATTGTGTCAAAGCTTAATCCGGCTATGTAATAGGCCCAGAAATGTTCCATGATGAATATATTCGGCAAGGAAACCAAAAATCCATACGCATACCCTGTCAGAATGCTGGCAATGGTCATCGGTATCAGCGGCGGAGTACGCCAAAGCTTTCCCGCCATGCCGAATGACAGACCGATCATTCCCCAAGCAAGCATTTGCCACACCGTCCATATTCCCATTCCAAGTATCATATTGGATAAAAGGGTAGATAAGACAGCGATAGTTACACCGGCAATCGGCCCGAGCAATAGCGAACAAATGATGATGACACTGGTCATCGGCTGCATATTCGGCAGGAAAGGGAACAGCACATTTGCATATATCCTCCCTGCTGCTGCCAGGGCTGTTAGCATTGCCAACAGTGTCAGTTTACGAGTGGAGAACATCAAGCAGCTTGCAGATTGAAGGCCACGTCGTCACCGTCCGATAATTCCAGGTCCGCTGCCCCGACCTGTGCCATTTCACCGTTGACTGTATACAGCCAGTATTTATTCTCATCTTCATCCTGACTATGACCATCAATGGAAGTGATCATACCGGCATCCTCTTCCACATCGAAGTTCTCCTTCATCACATCCATCAAGCTGTCTCCTTCCTCAAAGCTGACTTCCTTAGAGGAAATCTCCTTGCCATCCTCGGTCAATGTAACCGTGACCTGCTGTTCGGTCTGCTGCTCCGCCTGCTGATCCTGCTGCTTGGACTCTTCCGCCGTCCCGCAGCCTGCCAGTATACCTGCTGCCAGCAGCAAAGCGGATAGCATATGCCATGTTTTCTTCATAAAAAAATCCTCCCTTTTTGTAAAGGAAAGAGCATCAGAAGCTGCCGCTTCACCCGCTCAGTCCTCGAAGCGGTGAAACAGAAGCATACAGGGCAGGTCTGCTGACTGATACCTTCATCTACTAAGAGCCCTTCCCATCATAAAAGACAGTGGTTTTGCTCTGTCCGGCGGTAATTACAGCTGCGAGGACAGTCACGGAGTCACACCGTATTCCCTATCAAGTCTTTCGACACCTTGCATGCTTTGAATCCAGCTTATTTTATCATATTATGTCAGGTTTGTATCCTGCGGGAGACGGATAGTGAATGTTGTCCCCTCATGAAGCTTACTCGTTACTTTGATTGTCCCATTGTGGGCCTGGACGATGTTCTTTGCGATAGCCAGTCCTAAGCCATTTCCTGTTTTTGCAGTTTTTCTGGTCCTTGATTTATCAGCCTTGTAAAACCGTTCAAAAACAAAAGGCAGGTCTTCTTCCGGTATGCCGCTGCCGGAATCTTTGACGATCATCACGAGCTCTTCTTTTTCGTCCGAAACGAGTACCTGGACTGCTCCGGCATTTTCCGTATGGGTAATCGCGTTATCTATCAAATTCGTCAGCACCTGTTCGATTGCATCGGGTGCAAAATGGTAGGTGCTCCTCTCAACCGTATTGACGAGTCCGAGCTTGATTTCCCGTTCATCGGCCAATCCTTGGAACTTGCGCACAATTCGTTCCAGGAATGGATTGATCTCCACATCCTCCATTACCAGATTCGTATCTCCTGCTTCCATGCGGGCAAGGTCGAGCAGCTGATTGACAAGCCTCCCTATCCGCAAAGATTCGTCATGGATGATCTGTGCCAATTCATTTTTTGCTTCCACTGTATCAGCGATATCATCAATGATCGCCTCACTATAACCTTGCAGCAAGGAGATGGGCGTCCGCAATTCATGGGTTATATTGGTGATGAAATCCTCACGCAGTTTATTCAGCCTGCGTTCTTGCGTCATATCCCGCACGACTGCTACCGCCCCGCGAATGGTCGCATCATCATACAGCGGCGTCGCGATGATCACCCATTCCCTGCCTTGGATCGTCACTTCGCGTGTTACTTCAGAGGCAGTCGCGACGACACTTTCCATGATTTCCAGCCAGACGCCAGGCACTTCATGGAAGGTTTCCCCATTCTCGAATTGCCAATCATGAATGAATGCTTCGGCAGGCGGATTCGTCACCGTAAGCTCGCCCTGCCGGTTGATCATGACGACACCATCCACCATGGCATTGACGACACGGGAAAGATGTTCTTTTTCCTGACTGAGTGCATTTATATTGAATTCCAGCTGTTTTCCCATCTTGTTGAAGGCCATAGCCAGCATCCCGATTTCATCATGTGTGACAACAGGCACTTCCGTCCCGAATTGGCCCCGGGCGACATTCAATGCCGCATCCTGCATCTTGATCAGCGGTTTGGTGATCCTGGATGACAGGAAGAATGCAAACACAGTCGTCAGGATAAAGGCAATGCCTGCCCCCAGCAGGATGATTTGCGTCGTTTGGTTGCCGGTCTCCTTCACGACAGCGAGTGATTGATAGACATAAACCGCACCCGAACCGTCCTGGAGCGGCGTCCCGACCGCAATCACACTTCTGTCGGAGTCAGGAAGGATAAGCTGCTTGGAAACATCTTTCCCATTCACAGCAGCCTTTTTCAATTCCGGATCTGCCAGCAGCCAATCTTTGTCCACGCCCGGCAAAGGCTCCGACTGCTCATCGGTCCCCGATAGCCAAAGTTCGTCATCTTGGAGGATGGCAATGCGCGAATTCGGATCCTGCACCCGCTCCGCCGTATCATATACCGTATCCTTATCGTCTATTTCTTCCATCAAGATAGAAACCTTCGTCGCTGTTTGCATCAGACTTTCTTCGGCCTCTTCAATATGAAAATTACCGAAGAATTCCAGTAAAAGAAAAGTCAGCAGGCCAAGGACGACTGACACAAGCAGCAAGATGGTCAGCCATAGCTTGTTGACAACACTGCCCCAAAGCATCAGCTTTTATCAGCTTCGAATTTGTAACCGACACCCCATACTGTCACAATCATGGAAGCTGCCTCTTCTGAAACCTTGCTTAGTTTTTCACGGAGTCTTTTCACATGTGTATCGACCGTCCGCAAATCACCGAAAAATTCATATTTCCAGACCTGCTTCAACAGCTCTTCCCGTCCGTAAACCTTATCCGGCGTGGACGCAAGGAAGTGGAGCAGTTCGTATTCCTTCGGTGTCAAAGTCACTTCCTGGTTATCGGCTGTCACCCGGTGGGCATCCTTATCGATGGTAAGATGGGGGAATACAAGCAAGTCTTTCGCTTTTGCATCTGTATGCAGGTATTTTGTCGTCGAAGATCTTCTCAAAAGAGCTTTGACACGAAGAACGACTTCCCGGGGACTGAACGGCTTCACAATATAATCATCTGCACCGACTTCGAATCCTTCCACACGGTCAGCTTCTTCCCCTTTGGCTGTAAGCATGATGATCGGGGTACCTTTTTCCTTGCGTATTTCCTGGCAAACCTCGATTCCGTCCTTGCCTGGCATCATGACATCCAGCAGGATGGCATCATAATCTGTCTCGAGTGCCATTTGCAGTCCTTGCTCCCCATCAGCAGCCTCATCAAGCGTGTAGCCTTCCTTTTCCAAGTACATGCGTACGAGTCTGCGGATCCTTTCTTCATCGTCTACTACAAGAATATGTGCGTCTGTTTCCATGATCCTTCCCCTTTTCTCTTTTTTATGTTAAGCATACGCGTGCAAACCTACGATAAGCAAGTTTACTGCCAGCAAATTGAACATGATCACACAAAAGCCGATTACGGCAAGCCAGGCGGAACGGATGCCCCGCCAGCCTCTCAGCATACGGATATGCAGATAAGCGGCATAGAAAAGCCAAGTGACCAGTGCCCACACTTCCTTGGGATCCCAGCCCCAGAAACGGTCCCATGCCTGCTGGGCCCAAATCATCGCGAAGATGAGGGCACCGAGCGTGAAGATAGGGAACCCGACTGCGACAGATCGATAGCCGATATCATCCAAGGCATCCTTCGGCAATTTCCGTACCAGCGGCTGCAACGCTGCTCCAATCCTCTTCCTAGTAAAGATGCGGATGATTAGGTAAAGGAGGCAGCCTGCGATCAAGGATAAGATGATGGTATTCAGCTTTTGAGCCGCATTTTCGCCGCGGAGCCAATCCGGTACGATGATCTGGATCCCAAATGGCGAGGATACAGTGCCGTCTGGAACAAAAATAGGCGGAAGCTGATAGATGATGCTTGCTTCCGTTCCTATCACATTAGCGGTGTAATCGAACATCCGGAACAAAAATGCAAGCAGCACATAGCCTGCCACGGATAGGATGAGAACGAGAAAGCCTTCGATCACCCTTGCCCTTTTATGCTGTTTCTCCTGATCCGTTTCATGCAGGATATATAAAAACCCTGCAAAAAAGCTGACGGAGAGCACCGCTTCGCCAAGTGCAGCTGTCGTCACATGGATATACAGCCAGTGACTTTGCAGGGAGGGTACAAGCGGTGCCACTTCACGCGGAAACATAGCAGCACAGCCAATGAGCAGGATGCTGATCATCAAAGCCATCACGGCCAGCAATGGATAGCGATAGGAACGATACATGATCAACGTCACCAGGATGAGCATCATACCGAAGAAGGTCATGAATTCAAATAGATTGCTTACAGGTGCATGTCCGCTGTACACCCATCGAAGGATGAAAAAGCCAAGCTGTGCAAGCCATCCCGCAGCGGTGATCATCCAAGCGAAGCGTGCAGGCCAGCGCTGCTGTTTCCTGACCGCAGACCATGTAAACAGGATCACACCTAACAAATAACTGATAAAAGCAGCTTCGAGCAGATGCCCGCTTATGATAGACAGATTTTCCATCAGCTGCTCCCCCCTTTTTCATAGCTATCCCAAATAAGATCCAATTCTCTTTCGAAGGAGGATGCATGTTTATTCGTATGTCCGGCAATCAAATACGAGCCATCGGTCTGTCTTTTGATCCAAATTCGACGATGCTGCCAATATAGCCCTTGAATGAGACCGATCATGAAGATGACACCCCCGAGCAAAAATACCGGCAATGTCCAATCTCGTTTCACCGATAACCCGCTTACATGATGGGTATCATAATCGACTGCGCGAACGCTGTAATTGTCCGTCCCTGTCGCCGGCACAGCATCATCAAGTGTCACGAACAGTCTTTCCTTATGTCCATCCCCATCCGAGATATCGAAAACAAAAGCTGGATTACGCGGGTATTTTGTTTTCGTGATCACTTTATCCTCTTCCAGCCGGTAATCAGGATAATAATCGATCAATTCTGCATGCAGCCCGTTATCGAGTTCATAACTTGGTTGGGGATTCTCAGTATCGACGCGGAAATCCGCTGTACTGCCGTCCTGATTCTCGGCACGGAAGGTCAGGCTGCTGAACTCGTTCAGCTGATAACCTGATTGATAGATCGTAAACCCTGCTGCGTGTACTGGATGATTCACGGAAACCTGCATTTGTTTCAGCGGTTTCAAATCCGGTACATCACCTGCGATATGTTCCTCTGCCCCATAGACCGTGATATCTGTCATGAAGCTTTTTGGTATCGCCCTGCCTTCTTGTTCGATCGCAGCTTCGAATTTGGGATCGTCCGCATCGTATGTATCCACACTGAATCGCTCATTCTTGATGAACAGCGACTGGTCCGTGTCGGGTACGACCGCCGTTTCTCCTTCTCTTATCCAAACGAATTCATCCTGGTAGAAGAAAGGGAAAAGCCGCAAGAAAGCACCCAGCAGAACGAGCAGCAGTCCAATATGGTTTACATAAGGTCCCCATCTTGCGAACCTATTCTTCTCTGCCAAATAGCTTTCCCCGTCCTGCCGGACATGATAGCGCTTCGCCCTGATTTCCTTCATCAATCGACCCGGATCAAGTATGACATCATCTTTGACATACATCTGACGCTTCAAAAAATGATCCTTGCGCTGCACAGGCTGCATTTTCAATGCACGATACAGAGGGAAGAATCGATCGATGCTGGCAATCAAGATGCTGGCGCCAAGCAATCCGAGCAAAGTCATATACCACCATGAGCTGTACAGCTGATCGAGACCTAAGTAATGATACAGTCTGCCGAATGCACCGTATTCAGCTGCATAAAATTCCCCCGGCATCCTTCCGATTGGTATGTAAGCCCGCTGCGGCAGGATGGTCCCGATGGCAGTCGCCAGTATTGTCAGGATCAATAGATACATCCCATTCCGTACAGAGGAGAAAAAGCGCCATACTTTATCGATCAAGGTCCGATCACGCATCTGCGACCGGCGCACAGCCCCTTCGTAGCGCATATCCATTTTTTTGGCCGAGCGTCGGCCGCAGCTTGGACATCGGCCATCCTCCAGCTTGTTTACATCCTTGCAATAAGCACATTCCTGCATATACATCGCCTCTTTTCTCAAGGCACTATCTCATCCAAATAATCTTCCAGGCGATCAGTCTGCAATGGACCATAGATTGTCCTGCTGACGGTTCCGTCGGCACGAACGAAGAATGTAGCCGGCAGTGCATCTACTCCATATGCTTCCATCACCTGTCCATTATCCTGCATGATCGGAAAAGAGAGCTTGTATTTTTCCCGGAAGCGATCGATCACGAGCGTACTTTCATCCTCGCTGATGGCAGCAAAGATGACGTTTTGGTTTTCATATGTATTGGATGCCTCTTCAAACAAAGGCATTTCCTGCTTGCATGGTTCACAATAGGTTGCCCAAAAATTGACAAGGACACCCTTGCCTTGCATATCGGACAGCCTGAACTCTTCACCTGTCCGGATATCCGTGAGCATGAAATCCGGAGCTCCCTCCCCGGGTTCCACTTTTTTGGACCTTCCCTCATGAAGCAGCTGCCATCCTGCTGTCAAAACCATGCCAGCCAGGACGGCAAGGACAGTCACGCGTACGTAAAAACGCCGTTTGCGAGTGGATGTCAAATATACTCACCTCTTAGCCAAGTATAGCATGTCGGCCACTTGCCAAGTTTGACAAATTATTTACGTTTTTCTTTGTATTCCTGTTTGAAACGGTGCACTTCCTCCGGCGTGAGCTTCCGATAGGAGCCCGGCTGCAATCCTTCAAGCGTCAGGAATCCGTACCTTTCCCGCTTGAGCTTCTGGACAGGGAATTGGATTCTTTCCATCATCTTTCTTACCTGGCGGTTGCGCCCTTCATGCAGGATGATCTGGATAAGACTTGTATTTTTCTTCCTGTCGGCACTCATCAGCTTCGTGTAGACTGCTTTGCATTTGTGCCCATCGATCATGACACCCCGTTTCAATTGCTTCAAATCTTCCTGACTCGGTATGCCTTTGACTTTTGCCACGTATACTTTATCGATTTTCTGGCTGGGGTGCATCAGCATATTGGCGAACTCCCCATCGTTCGTCAAAAGCAGCAAACCAGAAGTATCATAATCAAGCCGGCCGATCGGATAGACCCTCTCCGTCACTTCCGGCATTAAATCCAGCACGACTTTCCTATCCTTCTCATCCTGCACGCTGGAAATGACGCCGCGAGGCTTGTACAGCATATAATAGACCAACTTCTCCCTTTCAAGCGGTATACCATTCACTTCCACCGTATCCTTATCGGTTACTTTTACGCCGAGTTCCTTCACGACCTTGCCATTGACCTTGACTTTGCCTTCCAGGATCATCGTCTCGGCTTTCCTTCTTGACGTAATGCCGCTATGGGCGATGACTTTCTGCAGGCGTTCTGCTTGTTTATCCATGTACTGATCCTCACCTTTATCATCAGGAACAAAGAAAGAGCGTTAACGATTGTCAACGCTTCTCATGCTCCGAATATAATCGTTACTACAATGATTGAAGCCATTATACCAATAACATCAGCCAACAGTCCAACTTTTAATGCATCTCCCATTTTACGGATACCGACTGCGCCAAAATACACTGTCAGCACATAGAAGGTCGTATCCGTGCTCCCTTGCAGGACAGAAGCGAGCCGGCCGATGAAAGAGTCGGGGCCGTGGGTCGCAATCAGTTCCGTTGTCATGCCTAAAGCGGCTGTCCCGCTGATCGGTCTGACGAGCGCCAGCGGGACGATATCAGCGGGCATTCCGAGAAAACTCAAGAAAGGTGTAATCAGACCGATAAGCGCATCTAATGCCCCGGATGCACGGAGAATGGAAATGGAAACCAGCATCCCAAGCAAAAAGGGAAGAATGGAGATGGCCAGACTGATTCCTTCCTTCCCGCCATCCACAAACAGCTCATATGTCGGCAGCTTTTTGGCTGTCGCGATCGCCAATACCACGAGGATCAGACAGGGAATGATCCATATACTGGCTGTAGTAAAAAGGCTCATACATGCCGCTCCTTCCGCCTCCGGATCTCATAGAAAATCCGATCGATCAAGATTGCCCCAATGAATGAAATGATGGAAGCCAGCAAGGTGGCACTGACGATTTCGGTTGGTGACTGGGATTCATATTTCATCCTGACCGCAAGCACTGTAGTCGGGATGAGTGTCAGACTGGAAGTATTGACAGCCAGGAAGGTGATCATCGAACGACTCGCCTTCGGACTATCACTGAGCTTCTTCATCTCCTCCATCGCCTTGATCCCCATTGGCGTCGCGGCATTGCCGAGCCCGAAGAAGTTGGCCGTCAAATTGGATAAGATATATCCCATGGCGGGATGGTCCTTTGGGATATCCGGAAACAATCTGGCGATGAATGGCTTTGCCATCTTGACCAGCCCATTCAACAGGCCTGCTGCTTCCGCTATTTTTGTGATACCAAGCCAAAACACCATCACACTTATCAAACTGATCGCCAGCACCACTGCATCATCCGCGCTTTTGAAGATTGCTTTATTCACTTCGTCCATCGTGCCGTTTATCATGGCGTAAATGATGCCTCCGATCGCCATCGCTGCCCAGATATAATTCACCATAGGCGGACACCTGCCAGTTCATCAAAGACTTTTTTGGCCGTACCGGCCAGGGTCGGTTTTTGCGGGATCGAATAAATCGGGACGGTGCCGATCTTTTTATCATTCAGGTAATAAACATCCGTACCTACCTGCTGTTTCTTTTCTTGTTTATCCGGATGCAGGAGATATGTCTTCGTTTGTGCCTGGTGCTTCTCTTGTTTGGAGACAGGGTATATGATCGAAGTGCCCGTCTCGGACTGTTTCAATTTGGTGAGCTTATATTCCTCAAAGCCCCAATCAAAAAGATTCATATGATCGCGCCAGTCATCCGGATCATCGATCGTGACGACAACCAGCTCCATGCCATCCTTCTCCGCCGTGCTCACCAGTGTTCTGCCCGCTTTCTTCGTATAGCCTGTTTTCCCGCCGGTGGAATATTCATAGTAGCGTGTCAGCATCTTATTCTTATTGCCCCAGGCATATTTCTTGGAGTCTGCTCTGTATGTTTTCGTAGCACTGATTTTTCGGAAGGTATCATTCTGCATGGCGTATCTCGTCAATAATGCCATGTCATACGCTGTACTGTGATGTGTCTCTGTATCCAGCCCATGCGGATTATCAAAATGGGAATCCTGCATTCCAAGCCATGCCGCTTTTTCATTCATCAGATGCGTGAAACCTTCCTCGCTGCCGCCGACATGCTCGGCGATGGCTACGGCTGCGTCATTGCCGGATCGAAGCATCAGCCCATATACCAAGTCTTTCAGCTGTATCTTTTCACCTTCCTTCAGATAAATGGAAGAACCCTCGGTATACACCGCATTTTTGCTGACAGTGACTTCCTCATCCATCTTGCCGGATTCAATGGCGATGATCGCTGTCATGATTTTTGTGATACTGGCAATCCGTTTCGGATCGGTTGCATTTTTCTCATATAGGATCCTGCCTGTGGAGAGCTCCATCAAGATAGCCGCATCAGCTGATACTCCAGGTTTGGCGGCAGCTTGTCCCGGCAGGAATGTAACACATAGGATAATGGCAGTCATGACAATCAGCATGCGCTTTAACATGTTTCGAACCTCCCTTGGTCATCTATCATCAGTGTATGCACCAGAGACAAGCTTATGAACAAGTGAAAAACCCCTATCCATATCCGGATAGGGGTCGATGCTCAAAACGGAGCCCATTTCACTTGTTTGGCTGCCTGGAATCTTTGTGTCACATTCGCCCAATTGACAACATTCCACCAGTTTTCGATATACTGCTTTTTCTCAGTCTTGTATTGGAGATAATAAGCATGCTCCCACATGTCCAATACAAGCAAAGGTATCGTATCAAGCAGGCTGAAGAACTGATGCTTCTCCAGTGTCTGGATTGCCAGGTGGTGTGATCTCGGTTCCCAGACCAGGATGGCCCAGCCGACTCCTTCGACACTGTCTGCTGCGGCTGAGAACATCTCCTTGAATCTGCTGAAGGAGCCAAAATCTTTGCGGATTTGCTGAGCCAGCTGACCACTTGGCTCTCCACCTCCATTAGGCGACATATTGTACCAAAAGATCGTATGAAGAAAATGCCCTGAGCCATGGAAGGATTGCTCCCTGAAATAATGCTTATAATCCGAGCTCGTTTTATCCTTGCGATTCAGATAGAGCATTTCCTCTGCTTTGTTCAGTCCATCGACATAGGATTGATGATGCTTCGTATAGTGCAGCTCCATGATTTCCCTGCTGATATACGGCTCCAATGCATCGAATCGATAGGGAAGCGGCGGCAGACGGTGCTGCCCCCAGCGGATGCTGTTCTGCCGGGATGACTGTTCGGCCCTGGCTGCAATTCTTTCTGCATCCTGCCTGAACTGATGGATCGCTTCCCGGGAAACTGTGTCGGACGATAGGACATGCTGCAAGTTCTGCCGAAGCTCCCTGAGATCGGCTGCCCAGTCCCCTTCATGGGACTTGCCTGCATATACTTCCATGGCATTGCTCCATTCCAGCAATGCTTCCAGGTAATTTCTATTGTTCAAGATCGCTCACCTCGCCCTAGCATATGTACCCAGATGGCGAGGGGAATCTTGTCACTCTGTTTCTGCTGGGAAATCTTCAAAGAACAAATCCGCTTCATTTTCCGGATCGTCGACATCCTCCGGCAGCGGAGGCAGATCATCGAGGGAATGCAGGCCGAAATAAGCAAGGAATGCAAGTGTCGTAACATAAAGGATCGGTCTCCCGATGCCTTCCTTACGGCCGCTCTCTTCGATGAACCCCCTGGCTACGAGCGTCTGGATCGGCCGCTCACTTTTCACACCGCGCACTTCCTCGACCTCGACTCTGGTAATCGGCTGTTTATAGGCAATGATCGCCAGCGTCTCCAGTGCAGCCTGTGACAGCTTGCTGCTCTGCGGCGATTCGAGGAGTTTGCGATGATAAACTGCATGCTCTTGCTTCGTTGTCAGATGATAGGCACCTTTCATCTCCATGATGGATAATCCGCGGGTCGGAGAGTCGTATGCCTCTTTCAGCGCAGCCAGTTCCTTCTCCACTTCTTCTTCCCCTAAATCCAATGCATGCATGAGCTGTTTCTTTGTTAATCCTTCATCGCCGGCTGCAAACAACAGCCCTTCCAAAATACTGTTATACGGTACTTCCATCGTGTATCCCCATTTCAAATACGATTAGCTCATCAAAATGCTGTTTTTGTCTGCAGAAAACCTGCTGTTTCTTCATCAATTCCAATATCGCCATGAAAGTAACCACGATATGCTGCTTCGTCCGTTCCGGGAAGAGCTCGAAGAAATCTACTCCATTTTTTTTATTCCTGACAGTTTGAAGCACTTCGCCCATCCGATCTTCCAGCACGATTTCGGCCCGCTGTATCTTCGTATCGAGCGGCCGGCTCCATTCCCTCCTGCGAAAGACTCGCTGCAGAGCGGCCACCATATCATAGACAGTCACTTCACCTGGCTCCAGCGGCTTCAATTCCGGCTTATCAGGAAGCGGGGCCGGCGGTCTGGTATAAAGCTTGTCTGCTGACAGTTCTTTCGCCTTCAGCTCCTCGGCAGCTTCCTTGAATTTGCGATACTCAATCAAACGGTGCATCAGCTCATCCCGGGGATCTTCCTCCTCCATCAGTGCATCTTCATCGAGTGCTGCCTGATTGGGCAGCAGCAGCTGGCTCTTCATGGCAAGCAGCGTTGCCGCCATGACCAGATACTCACTGGCAATATTCAGTTCCAATTGCTGCATCGTATGTATATAATGCATATATTGCTCGGTGATCACAGCCACCGGAATATCATAAATATCGATTTCATATTGATTGATCAAATGCAGGAGCAGATCGAGCGGTCCTTCGAATCCATCCAATTTCACACTGTATCCTTGCACAGTATCTCCTCCTTCCGAAAAAAGTTCACAACCGCCCAAACCCCGGCTTTCCTCCTGTCATACCTTATACCGTAAGATAAATGTTCGGTTATCCCGGCATTTATCTGAGTCTTATCATACAAAGGAGGAATTCCACCATGGGTAGCTACGGCGGAGGATTTGCTTTGATCGTTGTGCTTTTCATTCTTCTAATCATCGTAGGTGCTGCTTGGCTCTAAGCCGATAGTACAAAGAAAACCAGCCTTCGATAGGAGGCTGGTTTTTATTTTAAGCTTCTGTTTCGCATTTCTCAAGGAAATTCTTTGTTTCATCCGTCGCCATGACTTGATGCATCGGCGCGTACATATTCCGCAGCTCGCAAACCATTTGTTTGCCGATGCCATTCCCCCGGTGGGAAGGGTCAACCGAAATATGCTGCACGATGGCTTTATCCTCATCGATTACGACACCTATCGCACCAAGGATATCATCTTCATCTTTCCAAAGAAACAAGTGCCAATTTGGGTTGTCATTGTATTCCTGGATCGTTCCCTGCAGTTTTTTCACTTCTTTTACATTGGGCATGAAAGATAAAAGTCCCATTGCGATTTTTTCCATTGACTTCTTGTAACGTATTAGCATAATAACCCCTCATTAAGAAAATAACCTTCTGATCATAGACAGAAGAAACAGGACACTCACTCCCATCATGATCCAGAAAAGCACCTTCTCTTGTTTGTCACTATCCTGCAACTGTGTTTCAGCTCCTGCCTTACGTAGTCTTATTTAAAACCTATCTACGTTTTTTGTCAACTTTACATTCTCTTTTCATCCATATATTCCCTGCAGGACTTCGGCAAGGAAATTCCTTGCTAGTTTTCCCTGTATTTCAAGCCCCATACAATGGACATAAGCAGAATATGGCGAGGATAATCGTTTATGTGGTATCATCATCAAGGAGTACATACTCTTTTCAATTTTAGGAGGACAAGCAAATGGCAAAAAAAGGTTACATCCTGATGCTGGATGGCGATAAAATCGAATTCGAACTCTATCCGGAGGAAGCACCGAACACAGTAGCGAACTTTGAACAGCTCGCAAACTCCGGTTTTTATGATGGCGTCATTTTCCACCGTGTCATCCCTGGCTTCGTAAGCCAAGGCGGCGACCCGACAGGTACCGGCATGGGCGGAAGCGGAAAGACGATCAAATGCGAAACAGAAGGAAACCCCCACAAACATGAAGCAGGCAGCCTTTCCATGGCACACGCAGGAAAAGATACCGGCTCCAGCCAATTCTTCATCGTGCATGAGCCGCAGCCTCACTTGGATGGTGTCCACACTGTCTTCGGTAAAGTGACATCAGGACTGGAAGTCGCTCGCAATATGAGAAATGGCGACACAATGGAAACTGTAAAAGTTTTCGATGAGGAATGAAAAAAATCCTGTATGCAGCGTGCATACAGGATTTTTTCATTCGTAGGATAAGTCCAGCCTTGTCAATTCCTCTGCTTCTTCCCGTCTTACCACAAGTTTGTCTTCCCCATTTTCGACAAAGACGACAGCGGGTCTGCCGAAGCGATTATAATTATTTGCCATAGCATAGCCATAGGCGCCGGTACTGAATACGGCAAGCAAGTCCCCTGCCTCCACTTTCGGCAAATCGATATCCCAGATCAGCATATCGCCGGATTCACAGCACTTCCCGGCGATGGAGACTGTCTCGACCGGCGGCTCATCCGCGCGATTGGCGATTTTTGCTTCATAAACGGCATTGTAAAGTGCCGGACGAAGATTATCCGTCATCCCGCCATCCACAGCAACATATTTGCGCACTCCTGGAATTTCCTTTACAGAACCGATCGTATATAAGGTGACAGCTGCGTTACCCACGATTGATCTGCCCGGTTCGATCCAAATCTCCGGCATTTCGATTGCTGCTTTTTCTGCTTCGGCTTTGATCCGCTCCACCAATGCATAAATATAATCAGACAACGGAAGCGGTTCATCACTTTCCGTATAGCGAATCCCAAATCCGCCCCCCACATTAAGCACAGCCGGTGCAAAGCCGTAATTCGTTTGCCACGATTTGATCAGCTCGAACAGTCTGTCCACTGCCATCAGGAATCCGTCCGTCTCGAAAATCTGCGAACCGATATGGCAATGCAGCCCTTTCATATTGATCACTTCACTGTCCTTCACCTTCAGGAACGCTTCCTCTGCTTGACCGTTCGCAATATCGAAGCCGAACTTGGAATCTTCATTCCCTGTCAAAATGTAGTCATGTGTATGTGCTTCGATACCAGGAGTGACGCGCAGAAGGACATCCATTTGCTTTCCTTGATCTTTCAGCACCGCTTCCAATAAAGCAATTTCATGGAAGTTATCCACAACCACACAGCCGATATCGTGTCTCACAGCCATGGAAAGTTCTTCATAACTCTTATTATTGCCATGCAGATGAATCTTTTCCGTCGGAAATCCTGCTTTCAAAGCAGTATGCAGCTCTCCTTGCGAAACGACATCCAAGGATAGTTTCTCCTGCTTGGCCACTTGCAGCATGGCAACGGAAGAAAAAGCCTTGCTGGCGTATGCGACTTGCGCCTTTACTCCCAAAGTCTCGAATGCTTCGACAAATGCCTTGGCATTCTTCCGGATGATACCGACATCATACACGAATAGCGGTGTTCCATATTTATCAGCAAGTGTGACGGCATCCACACCGCCGATTTCCAATACATGCTGATCATTTATCACAAATGGGTGCTGCATAAACTATTACCTCCAAACAACGTCTTCATCGGTCCGGCATAAGCAAAAGCCCATCTTTCCGCATAGGAAGAAGATGAGCTTTCGCATCAAACGCCGCACTACCCGAATTTTCATAAAAAATAGATAGAGTAAACGTACCATATTCTCATTTTTCTAGCAACTATGAATTCGGCATCCTCGTTTTATCAGGGGAATTCGTGATAGTTGGACGATATTTGGACAATGGAACCGGGGTCCGATAGACCACTTGTAAAAGCGCCCTCAAATTGAAAGGGATGAACGGCCACATATACGGTGTATTGAGTGATCTGGTTCCGACCAGGAACAAGATCGCCAGCGTGATGCTTATGACAAATCCAGGGACCCCGAATATGGCAGTTGCAATCAAGAAGAATAACCTTGTAATTTTATTCGAGACACTAAGCTCGAAGCTTGGTGTGACAAAGGAGCCGACAGCGGAAACTGCAACATAAAGGATGACCTCTGGCGTGAACAGCCCTACATTTATGGCGATTTCACCAATCAGGACAGCAGCGATAAGACCCATTGCCGTCGATAGCGGCGTAGGCGTATGGATCGCGGCCAACCGGAGGAATTCAATTCCCAAATCGGCTAAAAGGATCTGGAGGAATAAAGGGATATGTCCTCCTCCCTTGTTCGGGCCGATAAAGTCGATGGTCTCCGGCAGCAGTTCTGGATGAACCGTTATCAGATACCAAAAAGGCAAAAGAAACAAGGATACAAATATCCCCACCAGCCGGACCCAGCGTATGAATGAACCAGGTCCTGGCGACTCCCGATATTCCTCGGCATGCTGCAAATGGGAAAAATAGGTCGTCGGCGTGATGATGACACTAGGTGAAGTATCGACAATGATCAGCACATGACCCTCAAAAAGGTGAATAGCTCCTATGTCGGGCCTTTCGGTGTACCTGACAAGCGGAAAAGGCCTGTTGCCTTGTTTTACGATGAACTCTTCCACTGATTTATCAGACATCGGCAATCCATCGATTTCGATCTCCCGCAATTCCTTTTTGATGAGCTTCACTAAATTAGGGTCGGCGACATCTTCTATATACGCAATGCAAATATCAGTCTTCGATCTTTCCCCTACTTGCATCATTTCCAACCGAAGCCGCTCATCCCGGATCCTCCTGCGCGTCAGGGCGGTGTTGATGATGATATTTTCCGTATACCCATCACGCGGACCGCGAATGACCTTCTCTGTATCCGGCTCTTCCGGCTGTCTGCCCGGATAGGATCTTGTATCGACGACGAAGGCAAAATCGCAGCCATCGATGAAAACGACAATCAATCCGGACAGATATTGATCGACAGTATCATCAAGGCTTTCGGTCCGTCTTACTTGCATGTGCACCAAACGGTTTTCGATGATTTCAGGAACTTTGTTTACATTTCTTTCATCATCATTGATACTCATCAATTTCGATAGCACACGCTGGACGATTTCAGCATCCGCAAGACCGGTTGTATAATAGATTTCAACGCGTTTTTTGAGAATGATCAAGGTACGATGACCGACGTCGAATGATACGCCGACACCCACACGCTCTTTCATGAAGTCGTTCACTTCATCTATCTTTGATGGTATAGGCGTTTTCTGTTCTTTAGCCATTTCGGCTTCCCTCCCTTTCAAGGATGATGCGTAGTGCTTGTTCGGTGATCGGGGAGCCAAGTTCGATCGCGTCCTTTCCGTGCATCTTGCCAATATCCCCGATGGCAATGACTAACGGAAGATCCAACTGATCCAATAAGTAAACAGTATCCCCATTGATACGGCCTAATTCCTCGGTGATGACACCTTCCTTGTCCACTCCGTATGGCAGCAGCTCCCCGTCTTGATCGATCGAGAAGCTGACTCTGCTCCATTCTTGATTTTGTGTATGTGATGCAACTGCCAAGGCACCGATCACTTCGATTCCCGGGTCATCGTTTATCGCCTTCAGCAGCTTTTCCCCCTTGCCGATGCCTGGTACACCGCCGTCATCAAGGAGGACATAAACCGGTTCATCATCAGCAGAGTGGATGGCATTTTTCATCACATCAGCATCGATTGTCATCGGATTATCCGCTAAATGGGATAAAGATGTCCCGCCAAGCTTTTTGGCAAGGTAATCAATTGTCCGCTTGGCATAAGCGTCACCGTCTGTAATCAGAATGACTTTCTTCATGCAGGGTTCATCCCTTTGGCTTAAAGAATACCGACACTAGGAATCCAAAAAGAATGGCTGCAGCGATACCTGCGGATGTCAGCTGGAACATGCCGAGTGCGATTCCCCAAAAGCCATGCTTATCCGCTTCCGCCATGGCACCGTGAAGCAAGGAATGACCAAAACTTGTGATCGGCACCGAAGCACCGGCGCCGGCAAAGGCAATCAAATTATCATATAGGTCGAACCCGTCAAGCACGCAACCAGCTACAACGAATGTACTCATGACATGTCCTGCATCCAGTTTCGCAATATCCAGAAGCAGCTGACCGACGACACAGATCAGGCCTCCGATGACAAATGCCCAGAAATAATCCATGCTCATCCCTCCTCCCTTACCAGCACTACACCATGCGCAATCGCTGGAATGGATTCCTTTTGCCGAATGACTGTCGGGTTCATCAAGGCACCCGTCGCAGTGACCAATATTCGTTTATAGGTACCCTTGCGCATCTCATCCAGCAGATGGGAGTATGTCACGATAGCGGAACAGGCTGTTCCGCTGCCGCCGGCAAGCATTCCTTGATCCTGGTTGTAAAGCAAATTGCCGCAATCTTTATGTACGGCATCGATGTTGATTCCGTCACTGCGGAGCATATCCTTAAGAATCGGCGAACCGACACTCGACAAATCACCTGTAACGATCAAATCGTAATCAGAAGGCGTACGGCCAAAATCACTCAAGTGCCGTTTGATCGTGTCGTAAGCAGCCGGAACCATAGCACTCCCAAGATCAAAGGCATTAGTGGCACCAAAATCGACTACCTTGCCGATCGTCGCTCCTTCGATGCGGATCTGGCTTTTTTCCCTGCTGACAAGTGCGCATCCTGCACCTGTGGCGGTACTGGTCGCTGTAGCCGGTTTTTGGTTCCCATATTCCGTCGGGAACCGGAATTGCCGCTCGGCTGTGGCATTATGACTGCAGACCGCTGTCAAAATTCGATCTGCGGCTCCGGAATCGACCAGATGGGAAGCGATAGCCAATGTTTCCATGCTGGTGGAGCAGGCACCGAACATCCCGAGATAGGACATATCCAGATCACGTGCAGTATAATTGGCGCTCACATTCTGATTCAGCAGATCCCCTGCAATGAACATATCGATATGCTGCGGCTTAAGACCAGCTTTTTCCAACGTTATCTGTATCGAATCCTGCAATAGTTTCCTTTCCGCCATTTCCCAATTATCTTCCCCGCAGTACAGGTTGTCGTAGGATTTATCGAACAAACTGCCCAAGGGGCCATTGGCTTCTTTCGGTCCCACACTGGTACCAGTTTCCTGGATATAAACAGGCTGATTCAACGTCCAGGATTGCTTCCCTATTTTCACCATTTTCTCATCCTCCGATCAGCTGGCTGAATACATACCGGATGATGCCGACAATATAGGCCGACGTAACCCCGAATACAATGACACTCCCAGCTAGTTTGAACATATTGGAGCCTACCCCGAGTACATATCCTTCAGATTTGTATTCCAGTGCAGCACTGGTCACCGCATTGGCGAAGCCAGTCACCGGTACTGCCGATCCCGCTCCGGCAAATTGCGCGATGCGGTCGTAAACCCCTATCCCGGTCAAAAGGGCAGAAAGCAGGATCAGTGTCGTGACAGTCGGCGTACCAGCCTCCTGCTGTGTCATATCGAATACTTGCATATAAAACTTGGTCAGCAGTTCGCCGATAAGGCAGATGAATCCGCCGACAAAGAAGGCCTTCAGGCAGTTTCTGACGTATGGTACTTTTGGGTAATACGTTTTTGCTGTGTCGGTATAATTTTCTTTTCTGAACTTGGAATCCATGATGTCACCTCTTTGATTAATAGGAAAATAAAAGCCATTGGAATAAAGAGCCGGTGATCTTCCCCAGGACGATTGCCATGAAGAACCAGATTATGCTGCCATCCATTCCGATACGCCGGGTCAGGATCGGGAATACATTCAGCACTTCCGTCAAAGCTGCAGCAAGCATCCCGACAAATATGCCATGCAAGAGACCCCAAAAAACAATCAAGAGAATCGGCGCATGGAAGTGAAAATAATGGAAGGAAAGAATCGTTCCGCCACAAGCACCGGCAGTGACCCCTGCTTCATAAGTAAGCAGGAACCCATGCGTCTTGCTCAGCTGCACAAGCCTTGGGATGATGCCAAGCACCGTGAGGAAAGCAACAAATCCAGCTCCGGTTGCAAGTCCTGCACTCAGCCCGATCAGCACTTCAGCTATGGCGGTCCACATGCTGCTGTTCCAATTCATTTTCGTGATAAGCCACATAAACATCCATATCACGCTGGTATTTGTGCATTTCCACTTCCAGCGGGCTCGGCTCCTCATTCAGCCTTTTCTTGAATACATGGTTGAAAAAGAGGATCATCCCCACTCCGATGCCGATGCTGTATGGAATTTGCAGCCAAAGCGGATGCAATAGCTTTTCACCCGTCAAAAGAAAATGGATTTGCTGCTGCACCGGCTCCATCGCAACATCAAAATGAAAATTCATGATCGTCATGGCAGATCCGATGAACAAAAGCAGCCAAATAAGAATGACTAGCGGCCAGACTGTGCGTTTTGCCGAATGCTGGACATGAACGATCGTCTGCTCCGCACCAATCAGCTGAAGCTCGTGATCGGGGAACAGCTTCATCAGCTGCTGAAACACCGAAAAGCAATCCAGGACAACGATATTGCTGTCTTTTTCGCCGATTCTGTAAATGACGGTGTCGAGCATGCGCTCCTTATGCTCTCCTGCATTCGCGATGTAGGCGATGTCCTTCAGTTTGATGACAGACTTTGGAGCGGTTTTGATTTTCCGAATGAATCGGATATATACTATAGCTGGCATATACACCTCTCCTATGAAGAAGGGTTTCTGTCCTTAGTATGGGAAAAGCACCAGAAAACATGCTGGTAATTCCAGGCAACAAAAAAAGCTTCTGCACGATGTGCAAAAGCTACTTCTCCAATTGCTCCTTGATGGCAGCCAATATTTTTTTTTCGAGCCGGGACACCTGGACTTGGGAGATGCCAAGACGCTCGGAAACTTCGGATTGTGTCTGATCCTTATAAAACCGCAAATACACAATAAGCCGTTCCCTTTCTCCAAGGGACTGGATCGCTTCCTGCAAGGCCAGCTTATCGAACCAGTTATTATCCTGTTCCGCAATCTGATCAAGCAGCGTTATCGGATCACCATCATTTTCGAAAACCGTCTCATGGATGGAGTGCGGCAGTTTGGCAGCCTCCTCCGCATGGATTATTTCCTCCGGGGACAGCTCGAGTTCCTTGGCGATTTCCTGAATGGTAGGGACTCGATTCAGCACCTTGGTCATTTCTTCTTTTTTCTTCCTTACTTTGTTGGCCGTCTCTTTCAGCGATCGGCTGACCTTCAAGCTGCCATCGTCCCGGATGAAACGCTGGATTTCACCGATGATCATCGGTACTGCATAAGTGGAGAAGCGGACATCATAAGCCAGATCGAATTTATCGATCGACTTGATCAAGCCTATACAGCCGATCTGGAACAGGTCATCCGGTTCATATCCGCGGTTGATGAAACGCTGTACGACCGACCAAACGAGTCGTACATTCCTTTCGACAAGTATATCCCGTGCTTCTTTATCTCCATTCTGACTTAACTGGATGTATGTTTTCACTTGCTTATCGGTCAATTGTTCCTTTGCCTTTTGCTGTTTCAAATATACATCCATCAGCCCCACCTACTGACTCATGGCTTTGCTTGAATTGAACTGCTTATTCATCGTCACCGTCGTGCCTTCCCCTTCTGCTGAATGCACATACACATGATCCATGAAATTTTCCATGATCGTGAAGCCCATGCCCGATCGTTCCATATCCGGCTTGGAGGTGAACAGCGGCTCCATGGCCTGCTCCACATCCGGGATGCCGACGCCTTCATCCCGGATGATCAGCTCGACTTCGTCATCCGAGAGTGTGCAGATAATCGTGATCATCTGGTCGGGATCCGAATTATAGCCATGGATGATGGCATTGGTCACTGCTTCGGATACAACCGTCTTGATTTCAGTCAGCTCGTCCATGGTCGGATCAAGCTGTGAGACAAATGACGCTACTGTCACCCGGGCAAACGCTTCGTTTCGACTCTGACTAGAAAAGGAAAACCGCATCATATTCGTGTTCATGATAATACCACCCCGAAAGTTTCCAGCGCATAGCGCTCATTTTCTTCAAACCGGATAATCTTGAAAAGACCGGATAATTGAAACAGCCTCTCCACAGCCGGTGTCAGACTGCAGACGACCATTTCCCGTCCCTCTGCTTTCAGTTCCTTATATCTGCCAAGAATGACACCCAGACCCGAGCTATCCATAAATGAAAGAGATTCCAGGTTCAGGACCATATGCTTGATGCCTGGCTGCTGCAGGGCAAGCTGCCAGCTTTCCTTCAATTCGCTCGCTGTATGATGGTCGAGTTCCCCATTGAGACGTGCCAGCAAGATGGATTCCTTCAATTCATAATCGACTGTCAATCCCATAGCTTTCTCCTCCTTTATCTGTCTATAGAATTCTGCAGAAAAAGGCGAATACCTTGTGGGTGACAAAAATAGAAGAAACTCGCAAGTCTTAGGCAATATCAGCGGAATTTCACCATATCGTCGAAGCTGCGTTTGATCAGCAGCCAATAGCTGGCCATCGGAACATCCTCTTTCATGATTAGCGGTGTGGAGGAAATCAGCTTGCCATCCGCTTTCACTTCCAGAACGCCTACTTGTTCGCCGGCTTTGAGCGGCAGGGACAGGTCTGGCTGATAGCTGACTTTCGTCGACAATTCACCCAGCTTCTCCCCTTTTTTGACAAGCAGGGACACAGGCTCGGCGGTAACGACTGGAATATCTTCACTGCGAGCCTTCAGCATATCAAGCTTGGCCACAGTCTGCTCCTGTTTATAAAGCTGTTTTATTGTATATTGGTTAAAACCATAATCAAGCAGGCGCGACACTTCATTGTTCCGCTGCTTAGGTGTTTCAGCTCCCATTACGACAGCAATCACGCGCATACCATCTTTCTTGGCAGTTGCCGTCAGACAATATCTCGCTTCTTTTGTAAACCCGGTTTTCAATCCATCGACGCCAGGATAGAATTTTACCAGCTTATTTGTATTGACAAGCCAGAATGGATCATCTGAATCCTTGCGCAGATAATCCTCATAAATGCTGGTGAATTCGGTGATTTCTTCATACTCCAGCAATGCTCTTGCCATCAGCGCCATGTCCTTGGCAGTCGAATAGTGATCCGCTGCCGGCAAACCCGTTGCATTTTGGAATTTTGTATGGGAGAGGCCAAGTTCCCTTGCCTTCTCATTCATCTTTTTCACGAAAGCATCTTCTGTTCCGGCAATCTTCTCGGCCAATGCCACACTTGCATCATTGCCCGATGCGACTGCTATTCCTTTCAGCAAATCCTTCACTGTCATTTCTTCCCCGGGTTCAAGGAAGATTTGCGACCCTCCCATGCTTGCCGCATACTCACTGGCTCTGACTCTTTCATCATATTGCAGTCTGCCAGCGTCGATTTCTTCCATGATCAAAAGCATCGTCATGATTTTTGTCATGCTCGCCGGGGGAAGTTGTTCTTCCATATTCTCCCCTGCCAGGACGCGGCCTGTATCCCGTTCGATTAATATCGATGATTTAGCCGTCTTCCCCTCCTGTTTTTCAGCAAACGCTTGTGATGGCACCACTCCAAAACTGATCATAAAAACAATCAGCAAACTGAATAGACTCATTTTTCTCATTGTAAGTTTCCTCCGTTTACGGTAATACAGTTAGAATCTCCCAAATGAGTCGATTTATTTATAAATTTGCATATAAAAAAACAGCCCTTTTAAAGGACTGCTTCCGTATCAGGAAAGGACGTCGTAAATCATCTGCAATATTTCCGGCTGGACAGCATCGATCGAATGTATGGCTTGCCAAGACTTAATTCAAGGATTCTGCAGCCTGTGCATGCAGGATGGCAATCGTTTCTCCCTGGTCTGTGAATAGGTTTCGGTTTTCCGGCAATAGCTGTATCGCCATACGGAAAATGAACACCCGAGAAGGAGGGAAGTCCTTATAGCATTTTTAAAAGGCCGAGAGCGATCAATAGGCATGGGGGGATAAGCACCAATCGCTGCATCCATTTTATTTTTGCTAAAATATAACCTGATTTAATGCCGAAGAATATAAATAATCCGCTCATCGCAGCTGCTGATGCAGCAGTTAGAATGGGGGGATAAGCACTGACCATATTCGCACCGATCCCGGCACCGAATGCATCAAGAGACAGCGCGAAACCTAGTAATAAAGATTCTTTTGCTGAAATTGTACCTGATTTGTCTACATCTGCCATATGTGGTTTTTTAAGTACTGTTATCAACAGACCTAATCCTTTTATCTCAAGCTTCCATTCCTTTTCTTCGAATTTATTTTCCGTAATGGAATCTTCTTCCGCAAATGTGCTCTTTTTTGATACAAGGCCATTATATAAACTAAATAATCCTATCGAAATTAAAATCAAGCTCCCGAATATTCCTGCAGCACTAGAGGGAATGAAGTCACTTAATAAACTCCCGATTGTCATCGATGTCAAAACCATAACTCCTGTACATAACATGATGATCATTAATGCCAGGAAAGAAATGCGGATTTGTCTCATACCATAAGTAACACCCACACCAAAACCATCCAAGCTGACGGCAACGACCAAGAGGAATAACCCCGTGAAATAGAGCATACGTATCCCACCTTTATTTACTGCAATCTGGATTTAGCTTATGATGAAATACGAAAAATGTGCATACACCCAAAATAATAAAAATCCCCTCCTTCTGATTTGAAGACAGGGGATTTTATGTTGATTTCTGTTGCTGTGGTACAGTTACTCAATCCATATGCAATTTTTGTTTCGCTAACGCGATGGCAGCGAACTCATCGCTCGGAAACTTTATATGCTTGGATTCAAAATAAAAAGA
Organism: Terribacillus sp. 7520-G; assembly: GCF_002271665.1. Classification (NCBI taxonomy): domain Bacteria; kingdom Bacillati; phylum Bacillota; class Bacilli; order Caryophanales; family Bacillaceae; genus Terribacillus; species Terribacillus sp. 7520-G. The sequence goes on from NZ_NQFP01000015.1 coordinate 141,622, forward strand.
TCGATTCATCCAATTTATAAATCAATTTTTTGCTTTTATAGGTCTATTTAGATGATAGTTTTCCCTTAATCAAAGTCGGGACTTCCGATTTGACATCAGAAATCACATAAGCCCCCTTCAGCTCATCTATGGCTTCTTGCCCAATCTCGGATCTGCTGAACAATACAGCCAGTGTTTCCCCTGATTGCACTTGGGCGCCGACTTTTTTCTTAAGCGTGATACCGGCGCTGTGATCGATGTCATCCTCTTTGGATGCGCGGCCAGCACCCAGCAGCATTGCACTCTTACCTACTTTTTGTGCATACAGGGCATTGACATAACCATCTTGTTCCGCTTTCAGCTCGTAAAAATGTTCCGGCTGAGGCAGCTTGCTATAGTCATCAACAAAGCTTGCGTCACCCTTTTGTGTGGTAACAAATTGTTTCAGCTTTTCGATAGCTTGTCCATTTGCCAGCACTTCTTCCACGGCGCGCAAAGCTGCATCCTTATCTTTATAAGTCTCGCTTGCCAGCAGCATCTCAACGGCAACTTGCTTGGACAGTTCAAGCAGTTCGTTCTCAGATTCACCCTTCAGGATTTGAACTACTTCTTTAATCTCATTTGCATTTCCTACTTCAGCGCCCAATGGCTGATTCATATCTGTAATCAGGGCAGTGACATTCTTGCCAAGCTTTTTCCCAATATCCACCATGGTCTCGGCAAGCTTCTCGGCATCTTCATATCTTTCCATGAATGCTCCATAGCCTGTCTTCACATCGAGGACAATCCCATCGGCACCTGTTGCCAGTTTCTTACTCATGATGGAGCTGGCAATCAAGCCAATAGAGTTCACAGTGCCAGTGACGTCCCGAAGGGCATATAACATCTTATCAGCTGGAACCAAATTACCCGTTTGTCCAATCAGGGCAATTTTGTTTTTGTTTACTGTATCGACAAACTCTTCTTTCGATAAATTGATATCAAAACCAGGAATCGACTCAAGCTTATCCAATGTGCCTCCCGTATGTCCCAGTCCGCGTCCTGACATTTTCGCTACCGGCACACCAAGAGAAGCTACAATCGGAGCAATTATCAAGCTGACCTTATCTCCCACTCCTCCTGTCGAGTGCTTATCGATTTTAAGGCCCTCGATGGAGGATAGATCGATTGTTTCTCCGGAGTCGATCATTGCAGCGGTCAATGCTGCGATTTCGTCAGGTGTAAGATCATTCAAGAACATAGCCATCAAAAGGGCAGAAGCTTGGTAATCAGGAATCTTTTTATTCGTGTATCCGTCGATAAAGAATCTGATTTCTTCTTCGGTCAATTCTTGCTTATCTCTTTTTTTCTCAATTATGTCTTTCATTAGCATGTTAAATCGCCCTCATTCTATCATGTCGGTCAGTGCAGGGAGTATACTCCCTGCACTGACTCCTGATTCGTATTCCTTACTAAAATGACTCCTATCCAAGCCATTCCCATCAAGGATACGGTCAAAATTGCGTTCCATCAAAAGCTGGATATTCTTCCAATGGATGCGGATTTTTGTCTGTATTGTGACGCCGTAAGATGAGCATGGCAGTGAATTCCGTGCCCCTCCTGCTTCAGTCCATCGGAAGCTGTCTGACGATTTCTTTTACGAAACGGAGAAAATCTTCCCGAACCTTGCTTGTCGTTTCCATCACTTCAGCATGTGTCAGCGGCTGATCAAGGATGCCGGCTGCCATGTTGGAAATACAGGAAATTCCCAAAACGTCCATTTTAGCATGACTGGCCACGATGACCTCCGGAACGGTTGACATGCCGACTGCGTCCCCTCCCCAGATACGAAGCATCCGGACTTCGGCACCTGTTTCATAGGAAGGACCTGTATTGCCCACATAAACTCCTTCTTTTACATCCAAACCGATTTTTGCTGCTACATCGCGAGCGTGTCCAAGAAGCTCTTTGCTGTAGACAGAAGACATATCCGGGAAACGCGCTCCCAATTCTTCATCGTTTGGACCGATCAGCGGATTTGTGCCCATATTATTGATATGGTCGGTGATCAGCATCAAGTCGCCAGGCTCGAAGCTTTCATTGATACCGCCAGCCGCATTGGTGACAATCAGCTTCTGTACGCCAAGTGCTTTCATGACGCGGACGGGCAATGTCACAAGCTCCATCGGATATCCTTCATAAAAATGAAAACGTCCTTGCATGGCAATCACTTGCTGTCCTTCCAGCATGCCGATGACTAGCTGTCCTTTATGACCGCTGACCGTCGATATCGGAAAACCCGGGATATCCCCGTAGGGCACAATGGTCGTCTCTGTAATCTCATCGGCCAATACCCCCAGGCCCGATCCCAGGATCAAACCAATCTTCGGTTCGGCAGTCAATTTCCCCTTGATATAGTCTGCTGCCTGTTTGATAGCTTCTGCCTGCATATTCATTTCCCCTTTTTCAATGCTTGTAAAAAGCTCGTTCCGTGCTCTGGTTTCTCGATACCGAAATTATCCGCAATCGTTGCTGCGATATCGGCAAAGGTATTCCGCAAAGGAAGTTCTTCCCCTTGCTCGCTGCCAGTATTATACACGATCAATGGTACATACTCACGAGTATGATCCGTCCCATGATGAACAGGGTCATTACCATGGTCTGCGGTTATGATCAACAAATCATCTTCCTTGAGCCTATCCAATACTTCCGGAAGCCGTTTGTCGAAATCCTCCAGCGCCTGTGCATATCCTTCTGGATCGCGCCGATGTCCGTATTTCGCATCGAAATCGACCAGGTTCAAGAAACTGATACCTGTGAAGTCCTCTTCCATGCTTTCCACAATCTTGGTCATACCATCTTCATTATCCTTCGTGCGAATCGCTTTCGTCACACCTTCACCGTCATAGATATCGGAAATTTTCCCTAATGCGATGACATCGAAGTTTGCATCCTGCAAGCTGTTCATCGTCGTTCTGCCGAAAGGCTTCAATGCATAATCATGACGGTTCGATGTACGTTCGAATGCTCCTGGTTCACCGATGAATGGACGAGCGATGATACGCCCCACCATATAAGGATCATCCAATGTCAGCTCGCGGGCGATTTCACAGATCTCATACAATTCATCAAGCGGGATGATGTCTTCATGAGCTGCGATCTGAAGCACGGAATCAGCTGATGTATAAACGATCATATCGCCGGATTCCATATGCTTTTCTCCAAGCTCATCCAATATTTCCGTACCGGAGGCTGGTTTATTTCCGATGATGCCGCGTCCGGTCCGCTGCTTCAATTCATCGAGCAGTGCATCCGGGAACCCGTCCGGGAACGTGCGGAAAGGCTGATCGATACGCAGGCCCATGATCTCCCAGTGCCCTGTCATGGTATCTTTACCATTCGATGCTTCCTGCATTTTTGTGTAAAAAGCTTTCGGCTGGGCTGCAGCCTGTATACCTTCCACTTCCCTGATGTTGCCTAGCCCCAAAGATGCCATATTCGGCATTTTCAGCCCTTTTCGATAAGCAGCGATGTGCCCCAGGGTATCGGCCCCTTTATCGCCAAAAGCTTCCGCATCGGGTGCTTCCCCAATGCCGACAGAATCCATTACTATAAGAAATACGCGTTTGAAATCCAACTTTACAGCCTCCTAATCTATTGCCTAAGCCCGAGGATGATGTGTCTTGTAAATATCCTTCAGTCTTGTTTTGGTCACATGTGTGTAAATCTGGGTCGTGCTGATATCCGCATGGCCGAGCATTTCCTGAACAGCACGCAAATCAGCCCCATTCTCCAGCAGATGCGTCGCAAATGAATGACGCAATGTGTGAGGGGTTATTTCCTTTTGTATCCCGGCATCGCGGGCTATTTGTTTCAATACCTTCCAAAAGCCTTGGCGTGATAGCTGGTTCCCATGATGGTTCACGAATAAGATATCACTGGCTTTGGACTTCAGCAGCTGTTTGCGGGACCTGTTCATATAGTCCTCAAGCCGCGCCCTTGCCATATCCCCTAGCGGGACGATGCGCTCCTTCGATCCTTTCCCGAAGCAGCGGACAAAGCCCATTTCCAAATGAAGATCATCCATTTCCAATGCCAAGAGCTCGGATACACGCAATCCTGTTGCATACAATGTTTCCAGCATGGCACGATTCCGGATCGCCAGAATGTCCGTACCCGGGCAAGTCAGCAGCTTGTCCACTTCATCGGAAGAGAGGATCTTCGGCAGCTTGCGTTCTTTCTTCGGTGTATCGATATGTATGGTCGGATCTTCCTTCAGTCCATATTCCCGCAGCAGGAACTGATGGAAAAGACGGATGCTGGACAGTGTCCGGGCGATCGTGGCAGCAGACTTCCCGTCATCATGCAGCCAGCGCAAATAGGCAGTCAATTTGGCACGAGTGACATGGGCCCAGTCCCGCACCTCATTTTCCTGGAGATATCTTGCATATGTACGCAGATCCCGGGCGTAGGATTGAAGTGTATTCTCCGAAAGGCCCCGTTCAATCTGCAAATAATGGATAAAGTCATCCAGTGCTTCCTGCATTATTCTACTCCCCTAACCGGAAAAATAACGTCATCCTATCCACTAGGCTTTCCTGCTCCATGGCTGCCACTTTCACTGCATTGCCCTCTGGCGGATCATAACGGTGATAGCTCTCGTATTCACTATGGATGAACCGCAGACCGAAATAAAAAAATGCAGAGCAAGCGACAAACACGACAAGCAGCTTGCACGTGTCGAAGATGAATCGTTTCATGTACACTTCTCCTTTCTCTGACTTGTCTTTGTAACAGACTATGCCAAAGAAAGCGGAAATTATACGTACAGGATAACGTTACCTCATTCCCGTTGTTTTGTAAAATGGTTAATGAAACGAAAGAAAGCCTTTTCCATCTGTCTGGAAAGGCTTCGTTTACTTATGATGTCCGATTCACCTGAACTGCAGCTGCTTCAAGTTCCCCTACCTTCTCACTGGCCTGACAGACCCGGCAGATGCCATGGAATGTGAGACGGTGATCCTTCACCTTGAATCCCCAATCACTCTGGACGATCTTTTCGACATCCTCCAGCAAGTCCTCGTCAATCTCCTCCACCGATCCGCATTCCATGCAGACAAGATGGTGATGGAAATGCGTGGCGCCTTCTTTGCGGAGGTCGTAACGGGAAACGCCGTCCCCAAAGTTTATTTTATCAACGATTTTCAATTCCGATAATAATTCCAGTGTCCGATAAACAGTAGCCAAGCCGATTTCAGGTGCTTTTTCCTTTACGAGGAGGTAGACGTCTTCAGCGCTTAAATGATCCTCTTCTCGCTCCAGCAGCACACGTACCGTCGCTTCCCGCTGCGGTGTAAGCTTGTAGCTCTGCGCATGTAATTGCTTCTTTATGCGTTCAATGCGGTGTTCCAAGTGAATTCCTCCCTCGTAATCCCACACTCATTATATACCGATTGCGAAAAAAGTGTCAAATTATAATTATTATAAATAGCTAATTATAATCATTATTAATAAAAAAATTACAGCAAATCGTTCACAAGCATGGAAAGAAGCGGGTTGGCAACAAAAGTTTCCATCATCGCCGCTGCAGTCGAACCGATAATAAGCAAGAGGAAGATGATACTGTATTGGAAAAAATAGCGCCTTAATGATAATGGTGACCGCTTGGCGATCAGCTTGCGCAACAATGTCACAGAAAACAGCATCGCACTTGTCCCGGCAATCAGATATAGCGGTATGATCACAAGATTTTGCGGAGCTACAGCAGCAGCTGCCAGCATAAGGCCTTTCCACCCCAGCTGGTTGACGAGGAAGCCTACACTGAAGCCCATCATCAGCCCCTTGCTGAACAGCAGCATCCAAATGATGGGGATGCCGATGATGGACAGACCGAGAACATATAGGAACAGCAGGAACTTGAGATGGGCGAGGAAACTCGACTGGAGAATCTCCTGTTTGCTGATTGCTTGGCCTTGCTGTAGCTGGGCGAAAAAACGTTCCAAGTAGTAAAAAAGGTCTTCCTTCTGTGTGAAATTCATGCTGTTGACGATGACTGCCCCAAAAATGATACCGATCAGGAATAATACCAGCATGAATAAGTAGCTTGTCGCATGCTGTTTCAGATGATGAATAAGAATAAACTCCCGCTGTTTCATCTTATCTTCCTCCGATTCTAGTCTAGTTACTAGAATCTATGTCGGCAGCTCGTCTGCTAGAACCATTACTTTCCTGCGCGTTTCAGACGCAGGTGAAGCAGGGCGTACATCGTTTTCGCATCATGGATCCGCTCTTCGGCTGCGAGTGCTTCCGCTTCCTCCAATGACAATTCCATCAGTTCGACGAATTCGTCCTCATCACCGGCGACCGTCTCAGGCAAAAGTTCGATATCATCTGCTTCGTATACATGGAGCAATTCATCGGCAAAACCTGGGGAGGTGTAGAAAGAACCGAGCTTCTTCAGCTTTTTGGCAGTATAGCCTGTCTCCTCCTCAAGCTCCCTGACAGCGGTCACTTCCGGTGCTTCGCCAGGCTCCAGTTTACCTGCAGGGATTTCGATGATCGATTTCTCGAGTGCTTTCCGGTATTGCTCGACAAATATGATTTTCCCCTCCTTCGTTACCGGGATGATTGCAACCGCCCCGGGATGCTTGATCAATTCCCGCTTGGATGTATTACCGTCCGGCAAGGAAACTGTATCCACACTCAAGGAAATGACCTTGCCCTCATATATGGAAGATGTCTCGATCGTTTTTTCTTCGAATTTCTTCATTATGTACACTCCTTCATTTCGCTTCTTCATTCCGCTTCTTCCATCTTACCATAGGTTTGCAAAGGACACATAAGTTGTCTGTCGCTCCGCTTACGCTTACACTGAAAAGGTAGAATGAAAAGGAAGGTGGAATTTCAGCATGCAGAAAAGACGTGTAGGTACTTCCGATCTTTATGTTTCCGAAATATCCCTCGGGACAATGAGCATCGGAACAGATGAGCAGCAAGGAATCCGGCTGCTGCATGAAGCACAGGATCTTGGCATCAATTATTTCGATACGGCCGATTTATATGATCGAGGAAAAAATGAAGAAATTGTCGGAAAAGCTTTCAAGGGCCGGAGAGATAAGGTGATCCTCGCCAGCAAAGTCGGCAACAGGCTGGATCCCGGCGGAGAGTCTTGGCATTGGGATGCCAGCAAGGAATATATCATATCCCAGGTCAAGACGAGTCTTCGCAGACTGCAAACAGATTATCTGGATCTCTATCAGCTCCATGGCGGAACGATGGAAGATAATATCGATGAAACGATAGATGCCTTCGAAACATTGAAAAAAGAAGGTTTGATCCGCTACTATGGCATCTCGTCCATCCGGCCGAATGTCATACGTGAATACGTAAAGCGCTCCAATATCGTCAGCGTCATGATGCAGTACAGCCTGCTGGACCGAAGACCCGAGGAGCAGGCACTTGACCTGCTGGAAGGGAACAATATCAGTGTATTTGCACGAGGAAGCGTTGCCAAAGGCATGCTGAGTGACAGGGCAAGCGAGAAAGTAAAGCAAAAAGGGGCGGATGGCTATTTGACCCACTCCTATGAAGAGCTGCTGGAAGCCAGTGAAAAGCTTGGTGTCTTGGCTGATCAGGAGCAGACTTCCGCCACCTCGTTAGCTGTGCGTTATGTGCTGCAGCATCCGGCTTTGGCCAGTGCCGTGATGGGTGCAAGCTCTTTGGAGCAAGTGAAGCAAAATGCCGCACTCCATACAGATCGACTTCCGGAAGCACTATATGAAAAGCTTCAGGGATTTACGCGGCAGATTCGATATACCGATCATCGATAAAGGAAAAGCGGAAGTCAGCAGGAATCTCCCCTGCCAGCTTCCGCATTTCTATCGAGAAAATCGGTATGTGTCAAATGCGCTTGCGGTATCAAAGCATTCAAGTACCCTTCTTTACTGGATAGACGGAACACATTATTGCTGAAATCAAGTTTCACTTCTTCCGCAAAATATACTTCCTGCTGCTCGTCCACCAATGCAGGAATCGTCCCGCTTTCCACCACGATATCATGCGCACGCGGTTGTTCCGCAAGCCGCACCGTCGGTATTCCATTAACCTTGCAGCCGACTCCGACTGTATCATAATACAAAACGATATACCGATGCGCCTCATCCTGCAATGCTTGTATTTTTTCCAAAGCAGCTTCAGTGATTGTCAGTTTCATCCAATTATTCCTCCCTCATTTCTTGCCGAACTGACCGCCAAGCAGTTTCTCGGCCAATCCAGGCATAAGCTGGTACAGCTTGCTGCCGATGCCCATCCAGCCTGGCATATTGATCTCACGCTTGTTTTTCCCAACATAAGCAATCACTTTACGTGCTACTTTTTCGGGCTGCAGCATATAATGGGCACTCGCTTCACGGTAGCGTCCGCTTGGGTCGGCGGTATCAAAGAAGTTCGTATCCATCGGCCCCAGATTCACCGTTGTCACTTTGATCCCATTCGGCCTCAGCTCCTGCCGCAGTCCATTGCTGAAGCCGATGATGGCATGTTTACTCGCTCCATAGACGCTAGCTTTCGGAGTGGCTACTTTTCCAGCCATCGAACCAATCATGATCAAATGGCCGCTCCCCCGCTCCAGCATTGCCGGGAGGATAGCTGCTGCGGCCTCCATAGCTGCCATGGAATTGACACGCATCGTCGTTTCCATCTGCATGGCATCTGTATCAGTAAAATGCCTGAAATAACCGACACCTGCATTGTTGATCAATACATCGATACGTCGATTCTCCCGCAGCATGCGCTGAAGGGCAGCCCGCCAATTGTCAGGATCACTCAAGTCCGCAGGATAGACAGTTACATCGATGTGAAATCGATCATTAAGCTCGGCAGCCAGCTGCTTCAGCCTTTCTTCGGATCTTGCGGTCAAAAGCAAGCGATAGCCGCAAGCAGCGGCTTGGGCAGCCAATTCCCGCCCAAGCCCGCTTGAAGCCCCGGTGATCAACATGGTTTTATTGTCTGCTTCCATATGCTGCACCTCTTTCTGTTTACCCATCTATTAGCGCTGGCTAAGCACGGAGCGCATACCGGATGGCTTTTTCCATCAAGTCGGGCAGTTTGCCAAAACTATAGGTCACTTCCAGGCGTTCTGTCCACTGATGCGCATCCTTTCCATATGGTCCCAAATGCAAAACCGGCATCTGCAGCCCTTCCATCAAGTCGGCCGGCAAAGTAAAACCTTTCTGCTGCAGCGGCATATTCTGTATCAGGTCCTGTATTGCCGTCTGGGAAGTCGGCTTGCCGATGAAGCTGGAATCTGACAGACCCGGGAAGAACTGCACTTCTGTCAATTCCGCAGCAATGCTGGACTTTGCTTCAGACTGGATGGCAGCAATCAATCGGCGTACATAAGGGTCGTTTTTGGAAGAGACGGCCGGATAGAACGGCGGGCTGTAAAACAGGACAATGACTGGCGCAAGCTCGTGACACATGCTAACCAGCTCCTTGACTAGCTTGGTGGAGAAATCCCGGTCTCCTTCCTTCCTCGTCGTCACGAGCCGATTCTGTCTCCGCTCCACCTCGGCCCTGCCGAAGCGATTGACGGCATACGCATAAAGCTCTTCATAAGACATCGTCTTTATTTGAAAGGCTGCAGGCTGAAAATTATTCGATCTTGCAGCAGACAGACTGGCTTTATGCTGATAATGACTTTCAATTTTCCGGGCCGCCCGCTCCATCGCTTGTTTCAATTTGAGATTGATTTCCTGGATCGACTGCTCCAGGAATAAGACGTTGTACATGGTCACTGCAGAAACGGGAGTCTGCACAGAATACGTCTCCTTCAGGTCCCGCAGCATGAGGCTCACCGGAGGCGGCGTCACTTCCCCATCCACTTCTTCGATGAAGGATTCCTGCAATTCCAGCTCCTGCGATAAATAACTGATCATCAAGTTGGCATTGAGACCGCCAAAAGGTTCCCCGACATGTGTTTCTTTGCCATAGCAGAAAAAACCGGGCAGTACTTTGCCGATGGATCCGCTGTACAGATAGTTACCGGTATCCCCTGGGTATTTGCTGAACACAGGTTCCCCGTTCAAGCATAATTTAAATACCAGGTCTTCCGCTCTCTGCAGCTGCTGCAGTATTTCGAGGGCACGCAGCATACCAGCTGAATTCACTTCTTCATCCGGTACGGTCAGCAAGAGGATATTGCCGTCGAATGCATCATCCATCGCACGTTCGAGCATGGAAAGATGGATAGCCAAACCAGCTTTCATATCCATCGTCCCCCTGCCGAAAACCCATTCTCCCTGCTGGATTTCGGTTTTGACCGCGGCAGGCAGTTCCACTTCCCCCTTCCGATAAGCAGCAGTCAGCTCCTGCACCTTGGTGGCGAGATGTTTGAACGTACCGAAATCCTCCGTCCCGACAACATCAAAATGACTAAGCAGGATGATGGTATCCTTTTTGTCAGTTTTCTTTACAAGTGCTGTAAGGAGCTGGCGACCGTCCTTCAATGGATGAAGCTGCAGGTGATCCGGACGGCGCTGGAAGTAGGGCTTTTGTTCAAGGAGTGCATGAATATGTTCCGGAAAGCGGATTTCTTCAGGAGAGCCCGTGATACTCTCGATTTCGACAAGCTCTGTCAGCAATGCGAGCAATTCATCCTTCGTTTGCCATTGTTTCATGCATGCACGCCCTTTCAAATTGACTTTTGAGTGATTTTCTCGCACAATTCAACTATACGTCCAAGTTCGGGGTGAAACCATGTCTACCAAAATTTTTGCACATCGAGGTGCCAGCAAATATGCTCCGGAAAATACGATGGCCGCTTTCCGGCTGGCAGAACTGATGCAGGCTGATGGCATCGAAACCGATGTGCAGCTGACGAAAGACCAAGTACCTGTCATCATTCATGATGAGAGCATCAATCGTACGACCAATAAACGCGGATTGGTGCGGAAGCTTACATACGAAGAATTGCGCCAAGCGGATGCAGGCGCCTGGTTTTCGCGTGACTATGCCGGCGAAAAGATCATGTCATTGGATGATTTTCTCGAATGGTTCAAAAAGACTCCCATGCTTCTCAACCTGGAGCTGAAGACAAATAAGTATCCTTACCCTGGAATAGAGGAAATTGTCTTAAATCGGCTGACGGAGCATGGAATGAAAGAAAGGACGACCATTTCGAGTTTTCATGCCGATACCATCCGCCGTATCGCCAAGCTTGATCCCGAAATGGATACAGGCTTTCTTACATCCAGACGGCCGCGTCAGCTCTTTTCCTTGATGGATGCAATCGGAGCAAAGGCTTTGCATCCGAAATACCGTTTGCTTAACAAAAAGCTGATTCAGGATTGCCTGCAGCATCAGGTTCCGATCCGGGTATATACAGTCAATCAGCCTGTTTATATACTGCGGGCTCTGGAAGCCGATTGTGATGTGATCATTTCGGATGTGCCGGATCGGGCCCTGGAATTGCAAAAGGGTTATAACACTAGTTAATCAAACAATCGGAGGTCCTACAATGGCTACACCTAAATTATTTCAACCTATCACATATAAGAACTGCACCTTGAAAAATCGCATTGTCGTCTCGCCAATGTGCATGTATGCCGTCGAAGAAAAAGACGGTAAAGCCACGCCTTTCCATATCACCCATTACGAGAGCAGGGCAATCGGACAAGCCGGGCTCGTGTTTGTGGAATCTACTGCAGTGACACCGGAAGGACGGATTTCCGATCAGGATCTTGGCATTTGGTCCGATGAACAAGTGGAAGGTCTCCGGACGATCAGCAGCAGGATTCAGGCCCACGGTGCAAAAAGCGGCATCCAGCTCGGTCACGCCGGCAGGAAATCAAAAGCGGCGGATCCAATCGTTGCACCGAGCAATTTGCCGTGGGATGAGGAATCTGCCGCTCCGGAGGCGCTGACCGTAAATAAAATAAACGATTTGGTCGATGCATATCGCAAAGCAGCAGCACGGGCCAAGCAAGCAGGATTCGACGTGATCGAAATCCACGCCGCTCATGGCTATCTGATCAATCAATTCCTCTCCCCGCTGACTAATAAGCGGATCGATTCCTATGGCGGTGCACGTGAAAACCGCTATCGCTTCCTGCGGGAAGTACTTGATGCAGTGAAAGAAGTGTGGGACGGTCCATTATTTGTCCGTATTTCGGCAGAAGAATATGCCGAGGGCGGCAATAGCATCAACGATTTCATTTATTTCAGCATTGAAATGAAGCGGCAAGGGGTCGATTTGATCGACTGCAGTACAGGCGGTGTCGTTCCCCAAGGGCCGTCCGCTGTCTACCCTGGCTACCAGGTGGTCCATGCGGAGAGGATCCGAAAGCATGCCCTTGTCGATACGGCAGCTGTAGGCTTGATTACGAATGGCCAAATGGCTGAGGAAATCCTGCAAAATGAACGTGCCGATCTTGTCTTCATCGCACGCGCCATGCTGCGGAACCCGTATTGGCCGCTCGAAGCAGCCGAACAGCTGAACTATAGATTGGAAGCACCGGTCCCGTACAAGCGAGGCTGGTGACCGCAGGAGGCTTTTATTATGGAATTACATTTTCTTGGGACAGGTGCCGGGCTCCCATCCAAAGACCGGAACGTGACGAGCATCTGCCTGTCGATGCCGCAGGAACGGCAAGCTGTCTGGATGTTCGACTGCGGCGAGGCAACGCAGCATCAGCTGCTCTATTCCCCGCTCAAGCCCGGCAAGATTGAAAAAATCTTCATCACGCATCTGCATGGGGATCATATATATGGGCTGCCGGGTCTGTTGTCCACCCGCTCTTTTCAGCAATCCGATTTGCAGCTGGAAATTTACGGTCCGCATGGAATCAAGGAATTCATCGAGATCTCGCTGCGTGTCAGCGGGAGCCACGTGGCTGATTCCCTTATCATCCACGAAATCGGACCTGGATGCATCTATGAGGATGAGGGCTGGACTGTCGAAGCGGTGCAGCTATCCCATGGCATCCCCTGCTTCGGTTATATCGTGGAAGAAAAAGCTGTTCTTGGTGAACTGAAGGTGGAAAAGCTCAGACAGATGGGCATTCCTCCCGGTCCGATATACCGCCAGATCAAGAATCAGGAAGTGACGGAACTGCCGGATGGACAAAAGATCAGAAGATCGGATGTAGTCGGACCTGACAAGCCCGGCAGGAAAATAGTCATTCTAGGTGACACGACCTATCTGCCAGAGCTTCAGAGCGCTGTAGAGAATGCAGATATTCTCGTGCATGAAGCGACTTTTTCCGCCGATGAACCGGAAATGGCGAAAGCATACGGGCATTCAACGGCGGTACAGGCAGCAAGCTTAGCCAGGGATGCCAAGGTGAAAAAATTGATTTTGACGCATATTTCCGCCCGTTATCATCAGGATGAAGCAAACATACTCACAGAACAAGCCCGCAGGGTATTCCCAGAAACCGAGCTGGCAGCAGATATGTGCGTCTTCCAGATACACAAAAATAGCAGCGATTCCTGAGAATCGCTGCTATTTTTTATAGTCGTCAAGAAAATCCTTCTGAAAGCTCGTCCTTACATGGTCAGATGCTCCTGCATGCAATCTGCGGAAAGGATTTTTACCGAATTTGGTTGTAAGCTGATCGATCGCTTCGTATAAGCCTTCTTTCGATGCCTCTTTTTCATATGTGAACAAGTCAAGCTGTTTACCGACTTCCTTCTTCTCGGCCACATCAAAAACACTGATGCCCAAAAGGCGAATCGGCTCTCCGTTCCAGTGCTTTTGCAGCAAAGACTGCGCATGGTCGAATATATCATCTGCCGACTCGAGAAAATGCTGCAGCTTCATGCTGCGTGTGATCGTTTTGCGATCGTGGTAGCGAATCATCAACTGAATACCCTTTGCAATGGCTTCCTTCCGGTGCATGCGCTTCTCCACACTTTTGGATAAATCCCGGAGCAGTTTATCCAATTCCTTATCATCGGTGGTATCCTGAGGCAGTGTCTGTGAACTCCCAATGCTTTTAAAGCTGTTCACCGCTTCCGGATCGACAGGCCTGTCATCGATTCCATTAGCTCGATTGGCAAGCCTTTCACCGTTCACACCAAAAACGCGTTTCAGCTGGTATATGTCCTTATGGGCCAGGTCCCCGATTGTCTTGATGCCAAGCGACCGCATCTTTTGTGCCGTTTTCTCGCCGACTCCGTACATCTCTTCAATCGGCAGCGGCCAGAGTAATTCCGGGATATCCCGCTTCCGTAACACCGTTATGCCCAGCGGTTTTTTCATATCCGAAGCCATCTTGGCGAGGAACTTGTTCGGGGCGACGCCGATGCTGCAAGGCAAATCCAATTCCTTCAGGATGCGCTGCTGGATCATCTGCGCTATTTCCAAGGAAGAACCTAAGTGGGCACAATCTGTCACATCCATATATCCTTCATCTATCGATACTGGCTGAATGATCGGTGTCACTTCATGCAGGATCTTGAACATCTCACTGGAAGCTTTCCGATATCGATCGAAGTTCGGGCGCAGCACAAGCAATTCGGGACATAAGCGCCGAGCTTCCCACAAAGTCATCGTTGTCCGGACACCCTTCTTCCTCGCTTCATAACTGCTAGTCACGACGATGCCTTTACGCTCGGCAGGATTCCCGCAGATGGCCAATGGTTTCCCGCGCAGTGATGGATCAAAGGCCATCTCGACGGAAGCATAGAAGCTATTCATATCCACATGGAAAATCGCCCTTCCTTTTGACATGCTGTCCCTCCTTCCGATGCGAACTGTCGTTCTTATTATATCATGTCTGTAAAAGAAATAGGAGGCTTGCGCCTCCTTCGATCATCCTTTCGCAACCTCACGGATGATGGCTGCGACCAGTTCCGCTGTTTTGACCAATTCACCGACCGGGATCCGTTCATTGGTCGTATGGATCTCTTCATAACCGACAGATAGGTTGACAGTCGGGATTCCAAATCCGGCAATCACATTGGCATCACTGCCGCCACCGCTGCTTGTCAGCTTACTGTCGCGCCCGATCGTTTTCGCTGCGGCACGGGCCACCTCGACAACACGGTCGCCCGCTTTTCGTTTGTAGCCTGGATATTCCACTTTGATTTCCACTTCGGCACGCGCACCCATACTTTCAGCAGTCTGTTCGAATGCCTGCTTCATCTTCTGCACCTGCGCTTCCATCTTACTTGCTTCAAGCGATCTCGCTTCTGCCAGGATTTCGACATAATCACAGACAATATTCGTCTGTTTTCCTCCGGCAAAACTGCCGATATTTGCAGTAGTCTCTTCATCGATCCTGCCTAACGGCATTTTTGAAATTGCCTTGGCTGCCACAGTGATTGCCGACACCCCTTTTTCCGGCGCCACGCCTGCATGTGCTGTCTTGCCGTATACTTTTGCAAGTACAGTTGCACGTGTCGGAGCAGATACAACTATATCACCTACAGGGCCGTCACTGTCTATCGCATATCCGAATGCGGCAGTCAGTAAGGATGAATCGAGTGCCCGGCTGCCGACGAGTCCGGATTCCTCACCTGCCGTGATGACGAACTGGACTGTGCCATGCGGCAATTCCTGTTCGTTATAAACTTTGATCGTCTCAAGGATCGCCGCCAGTCCCGCTTTATCGTCCGCACCAAGGATCGTCGTACCATCACTTGTAATGTACCCGTCTTTTATTTGAGGTTTAATTCCTTTACCAGGTACGACTGTATCCATATGGGATGTGAAATAGATCGTTTCAGCGGAATCGACATCCCCCTTCCACGTACAAACAAGATTATTTGCGCCATGACCTGTTTCTTTCATGGAATCATCTTCCCGGACTTCGACACCCAGTTCGGTGAATTTCTTCTTCAGCACTTCGGCTATTTCCTTTTCATCACCTGTTTCCGAGTCTACTTGAACCAATTCCACGAACTGTTCCACTAAACGATCTTCATTGATTTTGATCATGATTATGTACTCCTATTCTATCTATTGGTTTCTCCTTGTCCCCTTACCTGCTTCCCTGTACAATGGACATAAATAGATAAGGGGGCTCCTCAACATTGGCTAAACAAAAGAAAAAAAGATCCAAGCAAAGCGTTGCCATGACTTTCATGGTTTACTTGATGATTTTCACAATGCTTATTTCCACATTGGCAATCAGCCTGAGCTATTTTGTCTTTTAGGAGACAGAATAGCTCCATCTTCTTTCCCAATTTCCTCAAATGACTTCCAGCCTGTCATGATTCGCACCTTTGTCCCTACCGGTACGCGTTCATATAAATCCTCCACATCGCTGTTGCGCATGCGGATGCATCCTGCAGAAACCCGGGTGCCGATCGACTCCGGCCTGTTTGTACCATGGATACCATATATGCGCCCTTGGGTATCGTTGGCATTGAACCCGATCCATCTGCTGCCGAGCGGGTTATCTTTATCTCCCCCGGCGATGCCTTTCCGTGAATAACCCGGGTATTCTGTTTTGAACAGTGTAAGGAATATCCCTTCAGGTGTCGATTCAGGCTTCTTGCCTGTCGCTACCGGATAAACCTTGACCACCCTCCCTTCATCCACGAATGCGAGCTGATTCGTCGTTTTATTGACGATGATGAGCGGCCGTCCTGGCATTGGATTCTCACCGAATGGCCATAATGGGGATAAAATGGATAGGCAAGTAAATGCAATGAGAAGCGAACGCATAAGAACATCCCTCTTTTACATGATGATGTTCTTATTGTTGCTCCTTCTTCCTATTTCTATGATGCACATCGCTTTCTTTGAACGATTGCTTCAATTCCAGATAATTCTCCATTTCATACAATAGCTGAAACAAATGAGCGCGGGTCTCGAATTCCTCCCTCGTCTTCGGAAGGGGATCTTCATCGAAGGACTGCCGCAAAGCATTCAGCTCTTCCAGGAATAAAACAGCCGTATTCCCTGGATGGACCGAATCGGCAAGACCTGAAAAGAAATGGGCAAGCTGCTCGCACTGTGAATAGGATGTCTCTGGAAGCCTGCTGACAAGCGGCAGTATCCGTTTCAAGATGGCGAATTGCTCCGTGCGCATCTCGAAGTAATCATAATACGGATGCTCCGATCTCAGCACATGATTCTCCACATCCCTGCCCACAAGCTGCTTCGCTTCCTTCAGGATCATTTCGGTCTGTGTGATTTCTTCCCCGGACCATGATTGATCCCCTTCCCGGAGATACAGCGCAATTTCTTTCAGTATCTTGGTGAAGTTCCGTTCCAGTACGATCTGCTTTCGCCGGATTGTCGCTTCCAGGCTGGGCATATATAAGTTCACGATGAGTGCGACCCCTATTCCGACTGAAATAAGGATGATTTCATTAACGATCAAATCCAGCGTAATGTCATGCGAGTTATATAAATGCAAAATGATGACAGCACTCGATACAATTCCTGGCGATACCCCGAGCATCACCGTGATGGGAATGAAGATCAGCAGCAATATTCCGATACTGATCGGGTGAAACCCGATTGTCTCAAATAGCAGGAAGGACAAAATGATTGCCAGCAGGCAGGCAGCCACTCGATGCCATGCGGCCAGAAAGGATTTCTTTCTCGTCACCTGGGTGCAGAGAATCGTCAGGATACCTGCCGACACACTATTATCCAGCTGCAAAAGCTCCGCTATCCATATCGCCAGCGGGGTGCCTGCCGCTGTCTTGATCGTCCGATAACCTATTTTCACAATGGTGCTCCTCGTTTAATTTTGGTCACAATACAGAATAGTCCCTCATCCAAAAGGATGGGGACCTGTCCATTCAAACTTCTTTACAATGTTCATCGAATAAAGATTGCAGTCGGTTGACTACTTCCATCGGCTCGTGGCCTTCGATGTCATGACGTTCGATCATCGTAACGATCTCGCCGTCTTTCAAAAAGGCAAATGACGGAGAGCTTGGCGGGAAGCCAGTGAAGTACTCCCTTGCTCTTTCCGTTGCTTCTTTATCCTGTCCGGCAAAAACCGTCACCAGCTGATCCGGGCGTTTGTCATAATGCAGACTATGAGCAGCTGCCGGACGAGCAATTCCGCCGGCACAGCCGCAGACACTGTTGATCATGACAAGCGTCGTGCCGGGTTTTTTGAATGTGGCATCCACTTCCTCCGGTGTTGTCAATTCCGTATAGCCAGCCTCGGTAAGATCCTTCCTAGCAGTCGTTACGATATCGTTCATAAACATTCTGAAATCTGCCATCGGTATTCCTCCTTTTACACTACTCCAAGTGTATCAGCAATTCCAGGCTCTTTCAATTTCTATAACTTCAGTAAATCGGCATTGTCGATTCAGATACGTTCTCGAGAATCTCTTTCACCCTTGCCATGAACTGACCGCAAATCAATCCGTCCAGCACACGGTGATCAAGGCTGAGGCATAGATTGACCATATCACGGGCTGCGAACATATCATTGATGATGACTGGCCGTTTTACGATCGATTCCACCTGCAAAATGGCTGCTTGGGGATAGTTGATGATACCCATGCTCTGAACCGAACCGAATGACCCTGTGTTATTGACGGTGAATGTACCGCCTTGCATATCAGCTGCCGTCAGTTTGCCGGTGCGGGCCTTTTTCGCAAGGTTCGTAATCTGCTTAGCAATGCCTTTGACACTCAGATCATCTGCAGATTGGATGACCGGTACAAATAGCTCCTGCTCTTTTGCAACCGCAATCGAGATATTGACTTCATCATGCTGGATGATCTTATCTCCCGCCCAAGAGCTGTTCAGCTGCGGGAATTCCTTCAGTGCCTGCGCGACGGCTTTGACAAAGAAAGCAAAGAATGTCAGCGGATAGCCTTCTTTTTCCTTGAAGGAATCCTTCACTTTATTGCGGTAAGCAACCAAATCGGTGACATCCACCTCCACCATCATCCAAGCATGCGGGATTTCCGTTGCTGCTTTCACCATATTATTGGCTATGGCTTTTCTGACACCAGTAACGGGTATGGCATTGCCAGATGCTTCTGTCTGTGTACGTTCAGCTGCTGCATTTGCCTTCTGCGGTTCAGCAGATTGGACTGCAGCTGCGGTTTGCACAGATTCTGCTTGCTTTTGCGGTCTTTCACCGGATGCGATGATCGCTTCGACATCCTTGCGGGTGATCCGCCCGCCTTTCCCAGTGCCTGTGATCGCTGACAAATCAAGATCATGCTCCTGTGCAAGGCGCATGACTGCAGGGGAGTAACGCGATTTCATCGTTGTTTCGGCAGCCGGACTGCTATTGTCTGATTCTGTTTCCATCGGAGCAGGTGAAGCATCAGCCGCTTCTTGCTTCTCTGGTGATGCTTCTGTTTCGATCGTACAGATCAGTTCCCCTACTTCGACTGTGTCACCTTCTGCTGCAACCAATTCTTTGATCACACCCGTGAAGGAGCTGGGGATTTCGGCATTGACTTTATCTGTCATCACTTCCGCGATGGCATCGTATTTGCTGACTTGATCGCCTGGTTTGACGAGCCATGTGCTGATTGTGCCTTCCGTTACACTCTCGCCGAGTTTCGGCATCGTTATTTTTTCCATCATCATTACACCTCGTTTAGAATTCCGCTAATTCGCGCATGGCAGCTTCCACTTTGGCTGGATTGACCATGAAGTATTTTTCTGTACTAGGCGCATAAGGCATCGCTGGCACATCCGGTGCAGCCAATCGCTGGATAGGCGCATCCAGATCGAAGAGGCAGTTTTCACCGATTATCGCTGCTACTTCTCCGATGATGGAGCCTTCTTTATTGTCTTCTGTGATAAGCAGGACTTTGCCTGTCTTCGAGGCTGCCTCGATGATTGCTTCCTTATCAAGCGGATAAACGGTACGCAAATCGAGGATATGCGCTTCGATTCCTTCAGCGGCAAGCTTCTCTGCTGCCTGCAGGGCAAAATGCACACATAATCCGTAGGTGATCACGGTGATATCAGAACCCTCGCGCTTCACATCCGCTTTACCGATCGGCAGCGTATAGGATTCAGAAGGCACTTCACCTTTGATGAGGCGATAAGCTCTTTTATGCTCGAAGAACAATACAGGATCCGGATCCTGTATGGCTGCTTTCAAAAGGCCTTTTGCATCATAAGGTGTGGACGGCATGACGATTTTAAGGCCTGGCTGGTTCGCGAACACCGCTTCCACAGATTGAGAATGATACAAGGCGCCATGCACACCGCCGCCATAAGGCGCACGGATGGTAACCGGGCAAGTCCAGTCGTTATTGGAACGATAACGGATCTTCGCCGCTTCTGAAATGATTTGGTTCACTGCCGGCATGATGAAATCAGCGAATTGCATTTCAGCAATCGGCTTCAAGCCGTACATGGCAGCACCCACTGCCACTCCCGCAATCGCAGATTCCGCCAGCGGTGTGTCAAGCGTACGTTCCGCTCCGAATGTATCATACAGTCCATCGGTAGCCCGGAATACACCGCCTCTTTTCCCGACGTCTTCCCCTAATACGAATACTTTTTCATCTGCTTCCATTTCTTCACGCATCGCCTGCGTGATTGCCTGGATATAGGACATTACTGGCATCGTTTTTCCTCCTTAATCGGCATACACATGAAGCAGTGCGGATTCCGGTTCCGGATCTTTGGCATGCTCAGCATAGTCTGTTGCTTCATTTACGATTTGTTTGATTTCTTCTTCCATTTTGTTTTCCAATTCCTCCGTCAAGACACCCGTTTCACGCAAATATGCCCCGAATGTCAGCACGCCATCCTTCTTGCGTGCTTCCTCGACTTCTTGTTTTTCACGATAAGTCATATCGTCGTCATCACTGGAATGAGGCGTTAGGCGATATCCGACTGCCTCGATGAGCGTTGGGCCATCGCCGTTCAATGCACGTTGCCTTGCTTCTTTGACCGTCTGATACACTGCCAGCGGATCATTACCGTCAATGGTGAAGCCTGGCATACCGTATCCTTGTGCCCGATCGGATACATTGACGCAGCCCAGCTGTTTTTCCTGCGGCACACTGATGGCGTATTTATTGTTTTGTACCATTGTGATCACCGGCAGTTTATGGACGCC
Organism: Terribacillus sp. 7520-G; assembly: GCF_002271665.1. Taxonomy (NCBI): domain Bacteria; kingdom Bacillati; phylum Bacillota; class Bacilli; order Caryophanales; family Bacillaceae; genus Terribacillus; species Terribacillus sp. 7520-G. The sequence continues at coordinate 162,600 of NZ_NQFP01000015.1, forward strand.
GGCGAAGTTCAATCCTTCATGGAAATCACCTTGGTTGGAGGATCCTTCCCCTAAAGTCACGAAGCTGACAAGCTGTTTCTTTTCCATTTTTGCAGCCAGGGCAAAACCGACAGCATGCGGCACCTGTGTTGTAACCGGTGAGGATCCCGTGACGATGCGGGAGGATTTTTTCCCAAAATGGCCCGGCATCTGCCGCCCGCCTGAGTTCGGATCCTCTGCTTTAGCAAAGGCCGAAAGCATAAGATCCTTCGCGGTCATCCCGAATGGCATGACCAGCCCTAAATCACGGTAGTAAGGCAAAAGATAATCGACATCCTTATCCAATGCCATCGCAGCACCAACTTGTGCTGCCTCCTGTCCTTGGCAGGAGACGACGAACGGAATCTTGCCGGCTCTGTTCAAGAGCCACATCCGTTCATCCACTCTCCGTGCCAGGAGCATCCATCTATACATTTCCAATACTTTTTCGTCCGATAATCCAAGAGAAGCATGTCTTGTTTCTGACATCGCCGCTCCCCCTTTCTTCAATATCTCAGCCATGAATTTGATTTCCATCGACGGCAAGTGCCGCTTCCCCGATGATTTCCGATAATGTCGGATGCGGGTGGATACTCTGGCCGATTTCCCATGGCGTTGCATCCAGCAGCTTGGCAAGCGCGGCTTCGGAAATCATATCCGTCACATGCGGACCGATCATATGAACCCCAAGCAAATCGTTTGTCTTCCCATCGGCGATGATCTTCACGAATCCTTCTGTCTCACCGTATACCAAGGCTTTCCCGATCGCCTGGAAGCTCATTTTCCCAGTCTTGACTGTATAGCCCTCCGCCTTCGCTTGTGCCTCTGTCAACCCGACACTTGCTGTTTCGGGATAGCTATAGACACAAGCAGGAACCATGCTGTAATCCAAAGCCTCCGTCTTTTCACCCGCAATATGCTCCACCGCAATGATGCCTTCCCTGGAAGCAACATGGGCCAGCTGCATACCACCGATACAATCGCCGATCGCATAAATGTGAGATTCATTCGTCTGATAAAAATCATTCGTCTGGATAAAGCCTTGCTCTGTCAGTTGGATATCTGTATTTTTCAATCCGATATCCCCGACATTCGCCGAACGGCCCACAGAGACAAGGATTTTGTCAGAGATGAATTCCTGCTCCTCCCCATTCATGCGCGCTTTGACCGTCACTTGGCTGGCATCAGCTGCCGCACCCTCCACTTGCACATTCGTATGGATGGAAATGCCGCGCTTTTTGAGCTGCTTGACCATTTCTTTGCTGATTTGTTCGTCCTCCGTCGGCAGGATGCGCTCCTGGTATTCTAGCACGGTCACCTTGGTGCCGAGATCATGAAGCATGGATGCCCACTCGATACCGATGACACCCCCGCCAATGATCGTCATGCTTTCGGGAAGCTCTTCCATTGCCAATGCCCCTTCAGAGCTGAGGATCCTGGACTCGTCAAAATCGATGCCCGGTAACGATCGCGGCGAGGAACCTGTTGCTATGACCACATTCTTGGGAAGCAATATTTCATTTTCACTTCCATCGGCAAATTCAACGGAAATGGTGCCTGCCGTTGGAGAGAAAATGGATGGACCGAGGATTCTGCCGTATCCTTGGAAAACATCGATTTTCCCTTTTTTCATCAAATGCTGCACCCCTCTATGCAGCTGATCGATGATTGCTTGTTTCCGTTGCTGTACGCCTGCAAAATCCAGGCTTACATCGGATGTATGTATGCCAAAAGCTGCTGCTTCCTTCGTTTGCCGGTAAACTTCAGCTGACCGCAGCAATGCCTTGGATGGTATGCATCCACGATGCAAGCATGTCCCGCCGAGCTCTGCTTTTTCCACGATCGCCGTCTTCAAGCCCAGCTGGGAAGCACGGATGGCGGCAACGTATCCACCCGTACCGCCCCCTAAGATGACAATGTCATATTCTCTTACCATTGTTACTGCCTCCTATACGGCATATACCTTTGCCGCTTCTTCTTTCCGCATGACACGAAGCGCACCCTCTGTCAAAGCGCGGAGCTCATTCTCACCTGGATATACCAGCACATCCGCGATCCAGCTGACCCTGTCCTTCAGCAGCGAAATGAATAGATCATCATACGCAAGTCCGCCAGTCACTGCAATCGCATCGACATCGCCTGAAAGGACAACGCCCATGGCGCCGACTTCCTTTGCGGTCTGATAAACCATGCCTTCGAAGATGTGCCTAGCTTCCTGGTCACCTTTCTTGATCCGGTCGGCAATGAGCCGGCCATCGTTTGTGCCAAGATAACCCATGAATCCGCCTTTGGTCGTGAGCATCTTCATCAATTCATCTTTTGTATATTCTCCGCTTAAAGCCAGCTCGATCAAATCACCTGCCGGAACTGTGCCGGCGCGTTCAGGAGTGTATGGCCCTTCTCCGCTCAAGCCATTGTTCACATCGATGACGCGGCCATGATGATGTGCACCGACAGTAATGCCCCCGCCAAGATGCACGACGATTATATTTGCTTCCTCGTAGCTCTTATCCTTCACCGCTGCAGCTTTGCGTGCGATTGCTTTATGATTTAAAGCGTGGAAGATGCTTTTTCGTTCCACACCAGGCAATCCGGAAAGCCGTGCGAGCGGATCAAGTTCATCGACTACGACAGGATCGGTGATGAAGGCTGGGATATGAAGGCTGCTTGCGATTTCATATGCAATGAGTCCTCCAAGGTTGGAAGCATGCTCGCCATTATAGCCTGCCTTGAGATCGGCCAGCATCGCTTCGTTCACGCGGTATGTACCGCCTTCAAGCGGCCGGAGCAGTCCGCCGCGTGCACAGACGGCAGTCAGCTTGGACACATTGATACCTTCGAAGTCCAATGCATCCAAAATGATTTGTTTCCGAAATTGATACTGATCCATTACTTTCTCATAGCCGCCGATATCTTCCAAATCATGGCGGATCACTCGTTCAAAAATGTTATGCTCATCATTAAACACACCAATTTTCGTGGAAGTAGAACCTGGATTGATCGCTAGGATACGGTTTTCTGCTGTCCGCACGCGGTTTCCCCCTCGTCATTATCTTCTGCTTAATGTATGATGGCCGTTACGCAGGAATTGGCTTCTGGATCTGCGCATCGTTTCGATTCTTTCCTCAGCCATTCTGTCAGCTGCCAGGCTGGTCGGGATGTTATCACGCTTTGCGATTTCGAATACACGCTGAAGGCTGTCATAGATGGTTTCCACCTTGCGGAGTGCACGCTCTCTGTTATAGCCATGTAATTCATCCTCGACATTGATGACACCGCCGGAATTGATCACATAGTCAGGTGCGTACACGATGCCGCGCTCGAACAGGATCTGTCCGTGCTGTTCGTCTTTCAGCTGATTGTTTGCTGCTCCGGCAACCACTTTCGCTTTCAACACTTTCAATGTATCATCATTGATTACTGCACCAAGTGCACAAGGTGCAAAGATATCACATTCCACGCCGTAAATGTCATCCGGATCCACTGCAGTCGCCCCGAATGCTTCGACAGCTTTCTGGACAGCTTCCTTGTTGATGTCCGTTACAATCAGCTTGGCACCTTCTGCATGCAGATGCTCACACAAAGCATATGCCACATTCCCGATACCTTGGACAGCAATTGTTTTTCCTTCCAAGCTATCATCACCAAAGGCTTCTTTGGCAGATGCTTTGATTCCTTTGTAAACGCCATAAGCTGTCACCGGAGACGGGTTGCCTGATGATCCGGATTCAGCGGAGATTCCAGTTACGAAATCCGTTTCCGTATGGATCAGCTCCATATCCTCCACTGTCGTACCGACATCCTCTGCTGTGATGTAGCGCCCATTCAAGGATTGTACATAACGGCCGAATGCACGGAACATCGCTTCATTTTTATCTTTTTTCGGGTCACCGATAATGACTGTTTTTCCGCCGCCAAGATTCAGGCCTGCGGCAGCATTTTTATACGTCATGCCTTTTGCCAGTCTCAGTGCATCGACGATTGCATCTTCTTCCGTTGCGTATGTCCACATCCGCGTACCGCCAAGAGCCGGACCGAGTGTTGTATCGTGGATTGCGATGATTGCTTTCAAACCGGATTCTTTGTCCTGACAAAGGACTAGCTGTTCATAATCATATTGTTCCAATGTTTCAAAGATTTTCATCTAAAGTTCCTCCTAGGCAAGGGATGCTGCCGCTAGCGCGAAGCATATTGCATAATATTTACTGGTGCTGTCGTCCGCACGGGAAGTAAGGATGACAGGTGTTTTTGTTCCGACGAGCAAGGAGGCACTCACTGCCCCTGCTGCGTAGGTGAATGATTTATACAGCATATTTCCGCTCTCGATTTCCGGGACCAATAGAATATCAGCATCTCCGGCAACCGATGAATCGATTTTCTTGGTAGCTGCAGCCTGGGCAGATAAGGCAACGTCCAGTGCGAGCGGACCATCTATTTGGCAATTTTGAAGCTGGCCGCGCTGCTGCATGCCACAAAGCAGCGCGGCATCCGTCGTCGCCGGCATAGCCGGGTTCACCTTCTCGGTGGCGGCAAGCGCAGCGACTTTCGGTTCTGATTGGTGCATCTTCATGAAAATAGTCACGGCGTTGTTCAATATCTTTTGCTTCACCTCTAAGGATGGCGCGATATTGATTCCCGCATCAGTCAGGAAAAGCAGCTTATGATAAGACGGAATATCGAAGATGGCCAGCTGGGACAGGATGCTTCCGGACTTGAACATTGATTTGTCCTTCAATATTTTGCCGGCCAGCACGTCCGTACTGACGATGCCTTTCATCAGCAAATCGGCCTTGCCCGATTTCCATGCTTCGATCGCCATATCCGCGGCCCTGTCAGCGGTAGAGGCATGGAGGCAGGTAATCTGCTCCTCTGCCAGTGCTTCTTCCTGCATGAAGCGTTTTAATCGATCTATATCCCCATATAGCAAAAATGATGCCAATTGCTGATCGGCCGCCTTCTTCACTGCCTTAAGAATGGATGGGTCATCGGCAGCCGCAATCGCTATCGTACTTCCTCGCTTTACAGCTGCCATTTTTTCAAGAGCGGTAAATTTATGCATTGCATTCTTCCTTCCCCGTTATGAAAAATCTTGCATGCCACTTCTATCAAAATTATATTTATCCATCTTATAGTAAAGATTCCGTATCGACACTCCAAGCTGATCGGCAGTCGCTTTCTTATTGTAATCGTTCGCTCGCAAGGCAGATTCGATCAGCTGTTTCTCCAGAATCTCCACTTGCTCCTGCAGCGTTCCTTCCCCTGATTGCGGATCGCATGAAGGAATCTGCAGATGTTTTGGCTGCATGATATGCTCCGTCTTCTCCATGAACGTCATCGCGCGAACGATCACCGCCTCCAATTCTTTAACATTATGGGTCCATTTCTTTTCTTTCAATACATCGATTGAAGATGCAGAAACGGATTGAACCGAGGACTGAAGCAAGTGGTTTTGCTTGTGGACAATTGTGGATAACAATCCGTCAAAGTCCTCCATCCGCTCTGCCAGGCTTGGAATGTAAATCGTGATCCGCTTCAGTTTCTCGAAGAATGGCTCATGAAATCTTTTCTCGAAGACTGCCCTTTCCAATGGATGACGGGCGCTGACAATGATCCTTACGTCCACCTGTTTCGATTTACCGGAAGGAAGCTCCAGCTTTCCTGTATCCATGAAGTCGGAGACCTTTTGCTGGATACGGAGCGGCATCCTATCGACATCGTCAAGGAAAAGCGTCCCGCCATCGCTTTTTTCGATCATCCCGATCGCGTGACTGCCGCGCAGGGAGCCAAACAGCTGTTTTTCCAAAGCCTCTTCTTCGCTGATTGTACAATCGATTCGGATGAACGGCCGATGGCGTCTTTTGCTCTCATTATGTATGATGGCAGCAAACATGCCTTTCCCCACACCGGCATCTCCGCGCAACAGACAAGGCGCGTCCGCGCTGACAGCGAATTTGACCTGCTCGAGTGTCACCTGCATGCTATCCGAATCGGCAACCACATCTTTAAGCGTGTATTTGTTTTCCAGGCTGCGGATGATTTTGCGGGCGCGCTGCACTTCATCCTGCAGTTCATGCAGCTCCGAAATATCATGCAGGACGCCGACACTGCCGCGCAGTTTCCCGTCCACAATGATCGGTGCTGCATTGACCATCATTTCCTTGCCGTGCTTCCCCACCCGCATCCTGGCCCCTGCAGCCGGTCTGCGTGTCCGGAGAACCTGCATATGCAAGCTCTCCCCTTCCATGATGTCCGTCACCGCGGGTTTTCCGACAATCTGCTCAGGTGTATAGCCGGTGAGCCGCGTGTATGCAGGGTTGACGATCAAACCGATGCCATTTTCATCGACGACGCTGATTGCCTCCTGCGAGGAATCGATGATGGCTTCCAGCATCGATTTCACTTCCCGGACATCGGTGAGTTTTTCCGCCAATGCAACGATGTCGATTGTTTTCTTCATTACGATGAAAGCTCCTGTCACTGCCCCCTGATCATTTTCAAGCGGGGCACAGGTATAGACAATCTGTATCCCGGAAGGAAGCATGAGCTGTTCATCCACAAAACGCTCCCTTGTCCGGATGGTTTCAGGAAGCCTCGAACCGGGTAGTAGATTTTCTATGGGTTTCCCTATCAGCTGGGGTTTCTTGCTGCCAAGCAGTTTTTCAGCTGCTTCGTTCACATACATAATCTCGTCCTGGCGATCGATGCACAGGACCCCCTCATGCAAGTACTCCAGCGTCTTGGTGCGAAATTGCTGGTTATTATATGTAGAAGTTTTCTCTGTATCTTCTTTAGATGCGAATGCAAGCATCAGTTGTGCACTTTGACCAGATATGATCTCTGCCTTGCAGTTTATCGGATCAAGATAATCTGACAATCTTTCTGAGGTTTCCAGCACAAAGTCGACCTGCTCGAGCGATTCTGCCGTCAGGTCTTTCCAAAGTGGGATATTCAGTCGTTCCGCTTGATATTTTATAATCGGGGTCGGGCTTTTAACGGCCATACCGGCTATCCGGAAAGACTCTGACCGCTGGAACAGTTTGATTAATTGAACTGTTTCCTCTCCGGCACCAATAATGAGTATTTGTTTCATCTATGATCACATCCTGCAAAGTTTTGCACATATATAGCTTATAACACCCTGCAGAAATTAGCAATAATAAGATTTTTGACATGCAAGGAGTGACTTATTCTTGAAAGAATTAGCTCAATTATACGCCAATACCCTGCCCTTCTCCCTTTTGGATGATCAAGAAAGGATCCGTCTATTTGATCAGGCAGAAATAAAGGAATTCCAAATAAATGAATACATCATCAGCGCGGATGAAGATACCGCCCATACCAACGTGCACTATTTTGTAGCAGGAGTTGCAAAAAATTTCATTTATCAGGCCAACGGGAAGCAAGTAGCCGTCCGCTATGATTATCCAGGTGACTTCGCAGGTCTTTTGACATTATTGACCGAGGGCGAGATGCAAATCGCCGTTCAGGCATCCGAAAAAACAAAATCGATTGTCTTTCCCAAGGCCAGCTTCCAGCAGACGATGCAGCAGGACTCTCGCTTTTCCCAAGCAATCCTGGAGAGAATCAGTCAATTGATGAAAAGCTTATATGAGGAAGTGAAATACAAGACAAGCGATTTGACTGATCGAACGGAACCTGCCCTTTATAAGAAAAGGGTATCCAGCTTCATGGAGCGTCCTGTTTTCATCCACCCGGAAGAAACAGTCTACGCAGCAGCGGAACTCCTGAAAAATGCCGAAACAGAAGGAATTGCCGTAAGCCGCGACAAGCAGGAAATCGAAGGGATGATCGGCTACCGTCAAATATTCGATGCTTTGAAAAATGGCAGATTGGATGCGCCGGTGGAGCAAATCATGAACAAGGACTATTTTTTCGTCCAGGAACATGACTTCATTTATGATGCCCTATCGTATCTGAAACATCACCCTGCCGCCGCCATACCTGTCCTGCACCGGAACCGGGTCGTCGGCTTTATCAGGCAATCCTCTTTATTGAGCGTCTCGAACAGTGTTTATTTCGAGCTCACTTACAGGGTTGCCAATGCGGATTCAATTGAAACATTGGCCAGCCTGAGCCCAGTGAACAATAAACAATTCCAATCATTCATTCGGCAGCTTGTGGACGAGCGGATGTATGGCTATGATATCGCCGAACTGATTTCCAGCTATAACGATCGCCTGCATCGTCAGATTATCCAGCTGGCAGAAAGGGAAATGGTCATGGAAGGCTATGGCCGTCCAAAAATCAACTATTGCTTCATTGTCATGGGGAGCGAGGGCAGGAAGGAACAAGGTTTCAGCACAGACCAAGACAACGGGATCATTCTTGATGATTACAAGGAATTGAAGCATAAAGAAGAAATAGAAGTCTATTTCGAAAGATTGACAGAAAAAATCAACCATATGCTGGATGCCTGCGGTTTCCCTCTTTGCAGCGGAGGGATCATGGCCAAGGAACAGAAATGGCGGCATTCCCTCTCCCAATGGTTTGAAACGATCGATGATTGGCTGCGAAATCTGGATGCCCAGGAGGTACGTGATTTCACTATATTCATCGATTTCCGTCCTGTTTACGGGGACTTCGATCTAGCTTTCAAACTGCGCAGGAAATTGACCCTTGCCATGCAGCATGCATCCAGATTACAGCCGATGCTGATTCGTGATACGCTCCAAATACGCGTCCCTTTGCAAGCTTTCGGCCGTATTTCCACCAGCACGAGGAATCGGCATCTGAATCTGAAACAATCCGCCATGATGCAGATCGTGAACGCTGTAAGGATATACGCAGTAGGCTATGGAGTCGAAGATGTGCACACGATACGCCGGCTTCATGCCCTGACTTCCAATCATCATATGTCCAAAAATGACAGCGACACTGCCGCTCAGGCACTGCATGAACTGCTTCTTTTCCGATTGAAGCTGAACCTGCAGCAGCTCGAGGCCGGCGAGCCGCTTTCCACGCGCATTTCCGTGAAGGATTTGGATAAGTCAGAGAAACAAACGTTGAAAAATGCTTTAGCTGCTGCCAAAGGAATGCAGCAGGGGCTCGAGCTGAGACTTAATAGAAATAGGGTGAACGGATGATGATCGACTTACAGCTTTTCCGTTATATACTCTATGGAAAAGTTACCATGCACGTAAAAAGAAAAGCGCATATCAATACCCGCATCCACCAGCGGCTGTATGAAAAGCTCACTGATTATCGTCCGGCTCCTTCTCTTCGGGATGTACCTTTCGAAGAACAGGATTTTACCGTCTTTGACCTGGAAACGACTGGACTGTTCCCTGATCTGGGACATGAAATCCTCTCGATCGGAGCAGTTCGCATGAAGGGAAATGTCATTCAATCAGAGGATGAATTCTATCAAATGACAAAGCCGCTGCTGAAGACGCCAAAGAAAATCATCAAGCTGACCAAGCTGGATCCCGACAAGATAGAAGAAGCACCATCATTCCCCGAGGCAATGGAGCGTTTCCTGGATTACAGCAAGGATACCATCCTTGTTGCCCATCCAGCTTCTTTCGATATCCGGTTCATCCAGACGATGCTGAAGCTGTATAAGCTTCCGCCATTGTCCTGTTACACACTTGATTCGCAGATGCTGGCGCGGATGTTTTTCAAAAAAAGGCAAAGCCGTCTGGACAGCTTGATCAGCCGCTTCCAAGTCCAGCAGCTGGAGCGCCATCACGCACTGGCAGATGCGAAGATGACCGCTGAGATTTTCGCGCACTTATTGAAGCTCGTATCCGAAAAAGGCATCAAGGATTATGCCGGGCTTCAGCTCCCGCTGGGAAAAATAAAAAGGAAAATCCGGACAACGCCATTTTAGGCGCTGTCCGGATTCTTTAATCCTGGAAAAATGCTTTGTACAATGATTGTACAGCCTCATTGATCTGATGGGCTTTGACACCGAACATCAAAGATACTTCAGAGGAACCTTGGTTGATCATTTCGATATTCACATTCGCATCGGTAAAAGCCTTTGTGGCTGTACTGGAAACACCGATTGTTTCGATCATCCCTTCCCCGACGATCATGATCATCGCAAGATCGCGGTCGATGGACACCTGATCGGCTTTCAGTTCCTCTTTGAGACGGCGGACGACCACTGCTTCTTTATCCGGCGGCAGCTGGCTTTCCCTGAGGATGACACTCATATCATCGATACCGGATGGAGCATGCTCAAAGGAAATGTTTTCTTCCTCGAGAATCTGCAATAGCTTCCGGCCGAAACCAAGCTCCCGGTTCATCAAGTATTTGCTGATATAGATGCTCAAGAAGCCTGTATCACTCGCAATGCCTATGACGGGATTTCCCGATACTTCCCTTTCCGCAACTATCATCGTTCCGGGTGCGGAAGGATTGTTCGTATTTTTCACACATACCGGTATTTTAGCTTGGAATGCCGGAATCAGTGCTTCGTCATGGAAGACAGAGAAGCCTGCATAAGATAACTCCCGCATTTCGCGATACGTCAATGTGTGGATTTCTTTAGGATTCTCCACGATATTCGGATTCACACTATAAACACTATCCACGTCTGTAAAGTTTTCATACAAGGAAGCCTTCACGCCTGCACTCACGATGGAGCCGGTGATATCCGAACCGCCTCTAGGGAAAGTGGCAAGTTTCCCCTCCTTCGTATAGCCAAAGAAACCAGGGATGACAAGCACCCCTTCCCGATCACGAAGTTTATATAAAAGCTCGAAGCTCTCATCAAGTATCCGTGCTCCTCCCAATTCCTCCCTCACAAGCAAACCTGCTTCTTGAGGGTTCACATAGGCAGCTTCGACACCTAATTTCTGAAGATATGCACTGAATACTTTTGCAAGGGAATCTTCCCCCGCCGCCTTCAATGCATCCATCTTGTTCACGGCAGGGATTGCATCGGACAGGATTCCATCCAGATGATCGGCTATCTGTCCGATAAGGTTATCATCAAGCTCCAATTCCTCGACGATGGATCGGAAACGCGATAGTACTTTTTCCACCTGTGTACTGACGTCTTCCCCTTTGTTGTGCGCCTCGCCTATTGCAATCAGCAAGTCCGTCACCTTCGTATCTGCTTTATCCCGTTTACCCGGTGCAGAAACGACGATGAACTTCCGCTCTTGATCGGCTTTCACGATTTGTGCTACTTTGCGGAGCTGCTCCGCACTTGCTACTGAACTACCACCAAATTTTGCTACCTTCATCTGTCTCTCTCCATTACGCTTTTTCTTTACATAAGTAAAATAGTATCACAGAGTTTCTTCTGCTGGCTATATGAAAGACATAATTTTGAGAAAAAATCGACAAAGATGGTTTACATAATAAAATTATGGTTAATAAAAGGCGTTTTCGGCTGTCCGATAAATGCCGTACCTGCAAACCAGAAATCCGATCGGATGACAACTGATTGCACCCAGATCCACTCATTCCATCCATTCCCGTCACCATTCCAGCCTTCTTTTCAATCCGAAATTCCTTGCATAAAAAACCGCACAGCCTTGCTGCTGTGCGGTCCACTTTTTCAGCTGTTCTTCTTCGGGTATCCGATAAGGATAGCGATGATTCCGCAGACACCGATGAGGATAGGATAGAAGGAGTATTGCAAAATGCTGACTGGTGATATACCAGCCACACCGGCAACCGCCAGTAATTGGCCGCCATATGGCAAAAGGCCTTGAATCGCACAGGAGAAAATATCCAATATACTTGCGGTCTTTCGCCGATCTATCCCGTATTGATCCGCAATGTTTTTAGCGAGCGGACCTACGATCAATATAGAAATTGTATTATTGGCCGTAGATAAATCAGTAACTCCAACCAGACCGGCAATGCTGAATTCAGCACCTTTTTTCGATTTAATCCTCCGTGTTGAAAGGTGAAGCAGGTAATCGATTCCGCCGTTATATTTAATGACCTCTACCATTCCTGCTATCAGTATTGCAAGGAAAGCAATCTCATACATATCTGCCATTCCTCCGCCCATCGTCTGCACAAGATCCATTACATGATAGCTGCCATCAACCAAGCCAACTGCTCCAGCTAAAACAACACCAGACGCCAGAACAAGGAAAACATTCATTCCAGATAATGCAAAGACAATAACCAGAATGTAAGGAAGTATTTTTACCCAGCTATAGCTTCCATGATCCACTTGAGCCGTCTCACCCATTGTCATAATGCCTAAGATGATGCTCGTTACAATAGCTGCCGGCAGGACAATCCAAAAGTTCACCTTGAATTTATCCTTCATTTGAACACCTTGTGATCGTACGGCAGTAATGGTTGTATCCGAGATAAAGGATAAATTATCACCAAACATGGAACCGCCAATGATCGCAGCCATTACCAGCGCCATCGAAAGATCGGTATGTTCGCTTATCCCCACTCCGATTGGAGCCAGCGCAACAATCGTACCCACCGAGGTACCCATTGCCAGGGAGATAAAGCAGGCTATGATGAATAAGCCCACGACAAGCAGGTTTTGCGGTACAAATGCTAACGCAAAGTTTACAGTGGAGTCTACTGCACCCATGCCCTCTGCCACCCCTGAAAAGGCACCAGCCAAAAGAAAGATAATGACCATCAGCATGACATTGGAGTTCCCTGCTCCTTGACAAAAGATGTCAACCTTCCGCGAAAATGATTCTTTCCGATTCATAGCAAGAGCGACAGCACCTGCAATGACAATCGCCACTAAGACAGGAAACGCATAAAAGTCACCTGTAATGACCCCTGAACCAATGAATAAAATCAAAAAAACAACAAATGGGATCAGCGCCCATGGATTTCCTTTCTTCATCATTCCACCTCCAAAAATAAAAGCGACAAGTCTTGTCCGTTTTTCCTCTCAAAAAAGGCCCCATCTTGACAAGCAAGAAGAGGCATCCTGGCACTTTTCTTATCTATCAAGCCTCGGCTTGCTGGAGTTGGCACAGCAACTTCATCATAAAGTTCCGCTGCCGAGATTTCATCGGGCCAGTCCCTCCATCTCTCTTAATAAGAAGAAAAAATCGATTTTTTTGTCACAATAAATAAGAGAATACAGGATTCGTATTGCTTTATCAACAAAAATCCCATGGTTATATTATACTTTCGAAGGGATATCGATAGGCAGTGGATAAGATAGGGATTTGTTTGCAAACCAAAAAGGCTGTCCATTAAGGACAACCTTTCAAGATGGACGTCGAAAGCAGAGAATCCATAAGCGGAGGCTTCTTATCCTCCGAGGGTCGCTGATGCAATAACCGCTTTCAGATCCGGTTAGGATTTCAGCAATTCAAGCGCTTACAAAAATCAACGAGTTCAGAGGGATAAATGCTATTTTATTCCTCATACCATGCTTAGCGACCCCGCAAGCTTAATCCTGCGGGGTCGGTGATTAGTTCACGGCTTGGAACTCGATGTTCTGTTTTTCAAAATGGTTGCTTGTGATGGAATCTATCCCTGTATCTGTGTAGACCTTCGAAATCCTATCCAGACCGGTGATTGTGGCGAAAGCACGCTTGCCGAATTTACTGGAATCGGCCAGGAGGATTGTTTGTTCCGCTATCTCGATCATTTGCTTCTTCACGATCGCCTGCTGTTCATTCGAGTCACTCAAACCATGCTCGAGATGGACACTCTTGCACGAAAGGAAAGTTTTATCTACATAATAGGTCGTCAATGATCTCTCCGTCAGCGGTCCGACATAGGATAATGATTTTGACAGCAGCTGTCCGCCGAGCGAAATGACACGGATCTGATCCTTTGTACTGCAGGCAAGTGCCACTTTGATACTGTTGGTTATGATCGTCAGCGGCATATTCGGCAATTCTTTTGCCATATACCATGCTGTCGTGCTGGCATCGAGAATGATTCGTTCCCCGGTGTGGATATCGGAGACTGCCGCTTTGGCAATCGCTTGCTTTTCCTGCATATGCATTACTTCGCGTGCTTCATGCGCAATCTCCGTTGCCCCTTCTTCGATCCGCACAGCTCCGCCATGACTGCGATGGAGCAGCTGCTCCTTTTCCAGCTTCTCGAGGTCGCGCCGTATCGTCTCCTCGGTCACATGGAAGAGGGAGCTAAGCTCGGTGACCCGGACGCTTGCCCGTTCGTTGACCAGCTCGACGATCTTCCTTTGTCTTTCTGCAACTAACATACCTTTTCCTGCCTTTACCACGTTTTGATTATAGTGTAGCATAATCTGGCGTGTTACCGGCGTGCCATTTCATTTCTTTCATACTCTTTGACATGCTGCCACCAGGCAGTTCCGCGGGGTACTTGCATTTCCTGACAGAAGTAATCCCAAATTGCGCCGAATGGGTAGCTTTTCAGTTCTTCCATCAGCATAAGCCTTTCCGTGAATTGCCCTTTCTCCTGATAGTCCTTCAGCTCTTCATGAGGCGTGAGAAGTGCATACAGCAGTGCCTTTTGCATATTGCGTGTCCCGATCACCCAAGCAGCAACGCGATTGATGCTGGCATCAAAGAAATCAAGCCCGATGCGGATATTATCAAGTACTCGGTTCCGGACTAGCTCAAGTGCAATTTCCTTCAGCTCATCATCGAACGTCACCACATGGTCACTGTCCCAGCGGACCGGCCGGGAAACATGCAAGGCAATTTTATCGGTAAATGGCAGCATGCCACTGATCTTGTTGGAAACCATTTCTGTCGGATGATAATGCCCGGTGTCCATCAGCAGATGCTTGCCTCGAGTCAGCGCATAACCCATATAAAATTCATGGGATCCGACGACATAGGACTCGGAGCCAATGCCGAATAATTTGCTTTCCACAGCATCGATATTATATTTTTCATCGATTTCGACAGCAAATATTTGATCGAGTGAGCGTTTCAGACGTTCCCTTGGCGTCAGGCGGTCACTCGGCACATCCTTATATCCATCAGGGACCCAGATATTTGTAAGACTTGCCGTACCTAGTTCTTTGCCGAAATATTCCCCGATCCTGCGTGAAGCGATACAATGCTCGATCCAGAATTGTCGGATTTCTTCATTTGGGTGGGCAAGTGTCAGACCGTCGGCAGCTTTTTCATGCGAGAAGACAGTTGGATTGAAATCCAGCCCCAGCTCATGCTGCTTCGCCCACTCTACCCAATTGCGGAAATGCTCGGGCTTTATTTCATTACGCTCGACATGCTGGCCATCTGTCTCTGCATAGATGGCGTGCAGGTTAATGCGATGCTTACCCGGAATGAGGCGAAGCGCCATTTCAAGATCGGAGCGCAGCTCTTCGGGTGTCGTCGCTTTCCCTGGATAATTTCCAGTTACATCGATACCGCCTGACAGTTCATTCTGCTGCACTTCAAAACCGCCGATATCGTCACCCTGCCAGCAGTGAATGCTTATTGGTATCATTTTCAATTTTGCCAATGCTGCTTCGACATCGACACCTGCTGATTCGTATACTGATTTTGCCATTTCAAACGCTTTGATCACTGTCATCTGTCTTCCCCCTTAATCTAAATGGAATACCTCTTTCATCGTCTCGCTGACCGGACTATCATCGGGATTTGTCTGCATGATATCCTGCATGTATGCCCACCATCGGCGACAGGCTTCCGTCTCTGCAATTTTCGCATGCATTTCCTCGGATTCCGCTTCCAGATAGGCAAACAGCATCGCAGTCGGTTCGTGCAGAAAAATGCTGTAGTTGCTGACGCCATGCCCCTTCAGCACTTGCTCCATCTCCGGCCATAGCTTATCATGGCGTTTTTTATACTCATCGAATTTATCCCGATACACATACATCACACTAGCTTTTCGAATCATGGACCTTCCTCCTTTTCTTATCCGGCAGATAGGTTTCCACAGGGAAGGAGGCACGGATAAGCCGCCTGCCTGCTTCCAAGGAATCCAGCTCCCCTGCGGCTATCATTTGGACGATCAGATTACCGAGCGCTGTCGCTTCTGTAGGACCGGCGATTACCTGCAAGCCGCTGTAATCGGCTGTCAGCTGATTGAGCACCTGATTCCGGGAACCGCCTCCGACTATGTGCAATGTGTGTATGCTTGTTCCTGTCAGCAGCTCCAGCTCCTCCAAAGCTTCCCTGTAAAGCATGGCCAGGTTATGATAAACCGTAAAACTCAGCTCTCCGATGGTGCTTGGCACATATTGATTCGTTTCACGGCAGTAGTCCTGCAGTTCCTCGATCATATTATCCGGCTTCAAGAACCTTTTGTCATTCAGATCTACGGAAGGCACCTGCTCCAAGTCCGTCCGGCTCGCTTCCTCGACCATCTCACCAAAATTATAATCCACCGGATATAGCCTTCTTATCTCCTGAACCATCCACATGCCGATGATATTTTTTAAATATCTGTAGGTTTTGTTTATTCCCCACTCATTCGTGAAATTCTTATCCAAGCTGCTGTCGCCTAAGATAGGCTCGCTTCTCTCTGTCCCGATCAAGGACCAGGTGCCGCTGCTAAGATAGGCCCAGTCCTGTCCGGCTGCAGGCACACCAGCAATGGCAGATGCCGTATCATGGGTTGCGACAGCGATGACAGTGCATGCGGGCAGGTCATATTGCGTTCGCAGGGTCTCCTTGATTTCCCCGATGACGGTACCAGCTTCAATCAGCGGTGCAAACTGATCTGGTTGAAAACCGGTCAAAGCAAGCAAATCTTCATCGAAATCACGTGTAAGCGGATTCAATAATTGCATCGTGGAAGCATTGGTCGCTTCCATCACCTTTTCGCCGGTCAGCCGGTAATGGAGATAATCCGGCACAAGCAGCACAGTTTCGGTCTTCCTGATCAGCTCCTCGCTTTCCGTAAACAGCTGATAGATTGTATTGAAGGGCTGGAATTGGATGCCTGTTTTGCGGTAGACATCTCGCTTTGGCACCCTTTTCCACACTTGTTCCATCACTTCATCCGTCCGGGAATCCCGGTAAGCGATCATCTCACGCAATCGCTCACCATCCTTCCCAAGCAGCACGTAGTCCACTGCCCATGTATCGATCCCTAGCGTGCAGGAATGGATGCCATTCTGTTTGGCAATTTGTAAACCACGCAAAATCTGTTCCTCGAGATGATCAATATCCCAGCATTGATAAGCTCCTTGTTTCTGATAGCCATTCGCAAACCGGTGAATCTCTTGTATGACGAGCTTCCCCTCTGTCAGTTCGCCAGTGACCAGCCGGCCGCTTGATGCTCCAATATCGACTGCAATATGCATCTGATAGCCCCCTATCTAGTAAAGGCAGCCGGCACGCCGCCATCGACCGTAATCATGCAGCCAGTCGTCTTCGATGCTGCATCCGAGGCAAAGAAAGCAATTGATTCCGCAATATCCTTTGGATAAATATTGACACCCAATGTCGTCCGTTTACGATAATGCTCCTCCAGATCATCTGGAGAAATATTATAAGCAGCGGCTCGCTCTTCACGCCATTTGGATCCCCAAATCGCCGAGCCTTGCAGCACGGCATCAGGCAGGACACCGTTTACCCGAATGCCATAGCTGCCGCCTTCTGCAGCAATACATCTGGCCAAATGCATTTCCATCGCCTTCACCGCACTGTAAGCCGCAACATTCTTCCCTGCATAGACGGAGTTTTTCGACCCTACGAACACCATGCTGCCGCCGATTCCTTGCTGCTTCATCAAGCGGAAGGCTTCACGGGCAACCAGGAAATACCCTGTACCCAATACATCCATATTTAGCTGCCATTCTTTTAATGTCGTTTCATCGAAAGGACTGCTCGTTGCAAGCCCTGCATTATTGACGATATGGTCGATTCCTCCATACTGAAGTACAGCCGTCTTGAATGCTTCTGCGATCGCTGCTTCATCGGTCACATCCATTTTGACGGCAATCGCACGTCCTGCACCGTAGGTATCGTTAAGCTCCCGGGCAACCTTTTCTGCTCCTTCGATATTGATATCCGTCACAACAGCATGGGCGCCGCCTTCGAGGAAAACACGCAATGTTGCACTGCCGATGCCGCCTGCTCCGCCAGTGACAAGAACGACAGAGCGGCTGAATCTTGCCTCCGGCGGAGCCAGGGACAGCTTATACAGCTCCAATGGCCAATATTCCACCTGGAACGATTCCGATTCGGACAGTGACACGAAGTCACCCAGTGCAGCAGCTCCCTTCATTACGGCAATGGCGCGATGATACAAGGCTGCACTTATATCAGCGGCCTTTTTGTCCTTGCCTGTCGTGACCATTCCGACGCCAGGAATCAGGACGACTCTTGGCACAGGCTCGAACATGACATCCCCCTCTGATGCATGGCGCTTGAAATACTCTTGATAATCATCGGCAAAGCCCCGGATGCCTGTTTCCACTTTCTGCAGCAGGTCATCCGCATTGTCCGCAGTTGGATCGAATTCAATATACAAAGGCGTCCGCTTTGTATGCACAAGGTGATCCGGGCAAGCAGCACCTACCTGGCTCAGCTGCTGTGCCTGTTCACTGTTCACGAATTCCAGCACATCATCACTGTCATCGAAGCTGAGGATCATTTTCTTTTCTCCGCTCACGGCTCCTCTGATAGCTGGCATCACCTTCGTGATCAGCTTATGCCGTTCTTCCTTATTCAAAGCGGAAACCTTTTCCCCGCCGAAGGCTTTGGCCCCGGATTGTTTCTGACTGATATGGCTTTCCGCTTCATTGATGACAGCAATCGTGCGATCATAGCTCTCCTTTGCTGTATCTCCCCAGACAACCAATCCATGCTTTTCCATCAATACAAGCTCAGCCTCCGGATTCGCAGCCACTGCTTCAGCTATCATCTTGGAAAGTGTGAACCCAGGACGGATATAGGGCACCCATACGAACCTGCTTCCGAAAATCTCCTTGGCGATTTCCTGTCCATTGTCCGCACAGCACAGACTGATGATGCTGTCGGGATGTGTGTGGTCGACATGCTTAAACGGTAGGAACGCATGCAGTAATGTTTCAATCGAAGCACGCGGATGGCTTGCATCGATCATGCATTGGCTTAAGTAGGCAACCATCTCTTCATCAGTCATCGATTCCCTCTCGATAAGCGGCCGGATATCATCCATTCGCAAGCCCGTGAAATTATGCTCTCCCATGGTGGCAAGGTCTGATCCGCTGCCTTTGACATACATCACTTCGACCGGACGCCCGCGAAAATCCTCAACAGTCGTTTTCATCGATGTATTCCCGCCGCCCCAGTTGCAAACGGAACGGTCGCTTCCGATCAAATTGGAACGGTACACCAGCTCCCCCAATCCTTCAAATTTCCTTGCATCTGATTCATTCCACTTATTTTGTACCAATTCTAACACTCCTTCCGCATTTGATGAAGCGCTTTCAATATTTAAACTCATTATACAATAAACGAAAACCTTTTTGTGTATTTATCTTTATTTTTATTTGTTTATTTTTGTTTTGTTAATTCCTTGCTTGGCGAGCAGCTTCCGGCTTTCCCCCATAACGCTCTTCCTGGATCTCTTCCAATGACTTGCCTCGAGTTTCCGGTGCCATTGTCAGACCCACGACAGCAGCGATGAGCAGAAATCCTATCATGATCAAACCCGCTGTCCGGAACCCCAGTGAACTGATCATCACCGGAACAACAAGGGAAATCAGCCCTACAGCTATCCGCGCCAAAGCAAATATGAATCCTTGCGCCTTGGCCCGATAACGGGTATGGAACAATTCCCCCGCCCACAAACCATAGAAAGCCTGCGCACCAAAGCCAGCAGCAATCCCCCAAAGAACCACAAATGTAAACAATTCAAACATCCCCATACCGCCAAACGTAAGAACAAGCCAAGCAGCGATACCCATGGCGGCCCCTATTCCATAAAGCAGCTTGCGATTCACCCTGTCACCGAGTTTGATAAAGACGAAATAGGTTCCCGCCACCGTCAAAGTCCAAAGGAAACCTTGCAGCAAATTCGCCTGCGAAGCCGATAGACCGCCTACTGTTTCATAAATATATGGCATGAAATAGCCCATTACACCCGCAACCAGATTCCAGAATACATAGATTCCAACCAGCAGCACGATTGCCTTTAGATTGGCTTTCACCGTAAAGAGCTGCTTCCATGACACATCTTGTGATCCTGCAGCTTGGCGGCTTTTCTCTTCTGTCCAAATCGCCGATTCATTGATTTGCTGCTGGAGAACCCACGTAATGAGTGCGACGACGAAGAGCTGGGCAAAAATGATACGGCTGCCAAGCAAACCCAAAGGAGCCAGCAATACGGATAGGAACAGCGTGATTGCCGGTCCGATCGACCAAGCGAACTGGCCCCAGCCTACGCGGGCAGCCCTCTCTCGCTTCGGAGCCTCTTCCGCTATGTATGTCCAGGCAGCGGGTATTGCCGCACCGACTGCAATTCCCGTTACAACATAACCGATCAACAGCATCGGGAAATGGAATGCAAATGTAATGAGCAGAATACCCAGCATATATACAAGCAGGTCATATTTATAGATGAACTTCCTGCCGAACCTATCCACCAGGATACCGCCAAGAAATGCACCTATCGCCGAGCCGAAACCATTGGCACTCAACGCCCCCAGCAGCCCGAGCTTTGCATCATTGAGATTCAAATACTCCATCCATAATGTAAGACCGCCAGCACCGGCAACAATCGAACCCGCCTCCAGGTAATTGGACATTGCCACCGTGATGGTCGCCTTCAAACTTCCTTGCTTTGCTGCCAATTTTCTTCCCCCTCCTGTATTTTCATTTTTAAAGCGCTTACATATAGCTTTATGATGGATTATACAATATTTTGTTTTGTTTGTGTCAATTTATTTTTGTTTATTTTTATTTCGAGTCTATTCACTCAAATATTTTAGTTTACATAATTTTATTATAGTAAACAAAAAACCTGTACTATCCATTCACTGATAGTACAGGCAGTCCATAACAGAATACTCCTATCACCAAGCGTATCAGAGTCAATACATGATAAGCCCTTGTGTATCAAAACATTCTTATCAAAATCACTCCTGCCAAAATCATGATCAAACCGATAATCTGGATCCAGTCAACCTGCGTTTTTTGGGAACCCATCCATCCAAAACGCTGTATGAGCAAACTTCCCGCAATTTGTCCGAATAAAACCAATACAACAGTTTGACCCGTCCCGACTTGCCCTACTAAATAAATGTTGATCAGAACATATGCAGCTCCCAAAAATCCTCCCAGCCAGACCCACCAAGGTGCTTTTTGTTTTATTGGATTGCTGACTTTGACAAAGGAGCGTTCTTTTACGCCTACGACAATGATCAATGTGAGCGCTCCGACCACAAAGGAGACAAAAGCTGCTTGTATGGAGGAATCCAGCACAACACCAAGCTGCCCATTGATTGCTACTTGCATCGACATCAGCATTCCAGATACGACCCCGATGATACGCCAGATCCATAAATATAAGTCATTCCCCTTATTTTTTTCCTGCCGATGCCTTACTTCCTGTATGGCAATAGCAAAAAATACCCCCACCAAAACTAAACATATTCCGATTAAACGATAACTATCGAAAGCTTTCCGCATGGAATGGAACCATCCAAAATTATCAATCAGCATCCCCATGATGATTTGACCCAGGATTGGCATGATGGCCGTCTGCACACTTCCAAGCTTAGGGAATAACAAAATATTGACCGTGAGGAAAATGACCCCCAGAACTCCCCCAAGCCAAATCCAAGCTGGCTCATTTCCGATAAGCTTCCATGATATTCCCAGCGGTGAACCAATCACCAAGGATATGACAGTCAAAAAGAGTGCACCAATCACGAATGAGATCATGGATGCCAAGTATGGGGAGATGACAAACTTCCTCAGCTGCGAATTAACAGCTGTTTGAATGGACAGCCCCGTACCAATTAAAATACCTATCAATGCAGTAATCATAAACATAACTCCCTAAAGATAATTTCATCTATAACTTCATCGTTATGATACATTAAGTGTATGACAATGAATCATAGTGATCCTTCCTCGTTTATCTCTTCCTCTCTTAGATGATGAACTTATTTTATACCTCTTATGTAGCTGTAAGTCAACTAAGTCAATCTAATCAGCTCCATGATGAAACGCTCCTTTTATCGGCAACGGATAAAAGGAGCGCAACACATGTAAAAAGGAGAAAACCCTTATTCATTTAAACATTTGCAGAAGAATAGCCACCAGTATCTTTAGTGGTCATTAGGCAGCGTTTGCCGAAGAATGAAGCCTGTGTCGATTTTTATTGTCCGCTTGAACAAGCCTTTAGCCTTATCATCATTTATATTGATACCCATTTGAACTACAGCAACCAAATTCCGATGATGGTAGAAAGTAAAAGTCCGGTAACGACCGGTATAAAACATTGCCGCACTACTTCCATCACCGGCACCCGTGCGAATCCAGCGATCGCTACGATGGAGGACCAGGCAATCAGCGTGCCGCCGCCAACCCAAATCGCGCCCATTTGCCCGATTGCAGCAAGGGTAGAAGCATCCATGCCGACTGCCGGTGCCAGGGCGCCAGAAAGGGCCCCGACAAGAGGAAGACCGGAAAAGCCTGAACCGTCCAAGCCGGTTACCATGCCGACTACCAGCAAACCGAATCCGGCGAAAATTGGATTCTCGGGAATATGATGCTGTCCAGCCTCTACTAAATCAAAAAGAAACGAAGGAGCCTGCGCAGCATCTTCCAGTCCGAATATCCTGGCAGATATCTCTCCGCTCCCTAAAAAGAAGAAACCTGCAATCGGAATGACCGGTCCCATTGCCCGAAAAGCAAATGTAAAGCCATCTACCAAGTGTTCACTTACGTTATGCAAAGATTGTTTCCAATTGCAAGCAATCGCTGCGGCAATCATGAGCAGGATAGCAGCACCTCCGATCAAAGCAGCGCCAGCTCCGCCCTCAAGGGAAGCCGTATTGCTGAAGGCAGCATAGGCCATGTAGATAACGACGACAAGAAAGGCTGCGGGCACCAGAATTGCAAACAAGATACTCAACCTTGATTTTTCAGCTGGATGAGCTGCACTGGGCGCATCGTTCCCGTTCCATCTTTCCAGGTGCACAATGGAAGGGGAAGAGATTTTTTTCCGGGTACGGAAGTATGCCAGCAGCAAGGCTGTGATACCTGTGATAAGAGATAAAATAAGCGCTTTGTCTGCCACCGCAGCAGTATCTGTGCCAGCTGCGGAAGCACTCAGCATCGGAGCAATTTTAATGATATAGTCGGCAGAAAGCGCCATGCCCTGACCGGAAATCGCCATCGCCACACCAGTTGCCAATGGCGGCAGACCGGCTCTGATAGCGACAGGGAGCAGGATTGCACCCACGAGCGGCACGGCAGGTGTAGGCCAAAAGAACAGGGAAATACAATACGTAATGAATGCCAATACCCAAAAGGAAGTATGGCCGTTCGTCATAATATAACCAAAAGGGCGAATCATCCGTTCATCTGCCCGCAATGCTTTTAAAGACTGCAGCAGTGCAGTCATGACGGTAATGATCAAGAAAATATTGAATAATTCCGAGGCAGCTGTGAGACTTGCACTGAAGGTTGCCTGCAATCCTTCTACAAGCGTCCCTGTGTACATCCACCCTACCAAGAAGGTCATCAATAATGATGGAACCAACACATTCTGCCGAATAAGCATCGTTAAAATAATCAAAAGTGTTCCTGCCAGATACATCCAATGGGCCATCGTCAATTCGGTCAAGCGGGTTCCTCCTTCATCTCATCATGTGCCATAGCCTATGTAAGACAGAAGGTCCTGGTGACTATCGTTTAATTCGATGAAGCAAAGTATCGTATGTCACGTGCGCTGATTTTTTCAGTCTAATCAAAAAATGTCCACACAGCAAAAAACGCCCTCCTTTACCGGACAGACCCGATAAATTAGGACGCTCATACATTTTCGAATATTTATTTATACATTGCCGATAGGAGTTTATCGGTATATTTCCGCAGAGTTTAATGTAAGAATCACATAAGAAGAACGGCTTAGGAGGCACGGTGCTCCAGCCGCAAACGGTCCGCCACCATCGCAATGAACTCGGAATTGGTCGGCTTTGCTTTGGAGATGCTTACCGTGTACCCGAACAAGGAAGAGATGGAATCCATATTGCCGCGGTTCCAAGCTACTTCGATGGCATGGCGGATTGCCCTTTCCACACGGGAAGCAGTGGTATTATATGTTTTGGCGATATCCGGATAAAGCACTTTGGTTATGGAGCCAAGCAAGTCGATATCATTGTAGACCATCGTGATGGCCTCACGCAGGTACATATAGCCTTTGATATGTGCAGGCACACCGATTTCATGGATGATGTTCGTGATGCTTGCTTCCAGATTCGGTTTCTTATCCCGTTTCTTCTCTTTTGTCACTCGGATCGGACTTGCTTCGTAGCTTCCGCCATGCCCGCTCACCTGACGGATCTGAGCTGCCAGGTTCTCCAAATCGAAAGGTTTAAGGATAAAATAAGCAGCGCCTAGATCGACAGCCTTCTTTGTCACTTCTTCCTGGCCAAAGGCTGTCAGCATGATCACATGCGGCATCGGTGCGGATGTTCTCTCCCGCAGTGTGCGGAGAACCGCCAGACCATCGACATGCGGCATGATGATGTCAAGGACGACGACATCCGGCTGGAGATCTTCCAGCATATCTAAACAATCTTTTCCATTATAAGCAGTGCCAATTACCTCTATATCGGATTGGTCTTCGAAATATTCCTCCATAAGCTGCACAAGCTCTCGATTGTCATCGACCAAAACTGCTTTAATCTTTTCCATTCCCAGCTTCCTCCCTTAATATCCCTTATGATTCCACGTTATAGTTTCGACACATCAAGGTCAATTCCTGCCAAATTGAAAAAAACCTCGCTTTTATTTCCAGCGGATGAAATTCTGCCCATCATTCGACAGCATCCGACGCAGTGTGTTCCGAACAGATGTTTCTTGTCTTTACAGTATAACGTATGACTTGAAAAAGAAAAAGACAATCCCATTCGTGAACGAACAGGAATTGCCTTTTTCAGCTAGCTTTTTTATCGCTTTTATAAATGTCGATACCTGCTTCCTGCAGCATCCATTCGATATGCACACCGTAGCCGGATGTCGGATCATTAACGAATACATGTGTCACGGCACCGATCAATTTACCATCCTGGATGATCGGGCTTCCGCTCATTCCTTGGACGATTCCGCCGGTCTTGGCAAGCAGACGCTTGTCTGTCACCTTGATGATCATTCCCTTTGTTGCCGGGTGATCCTGTGGTACACTGTTGACGATTTCCACATCGAATTCTTCAATCTTTTCTCCATCCACCACTGTCCGGATGACTGCCGGTCCTTTCTTCACTTCCTCACTCAATGCAATGGGCAGTGCTTTTGCTTCTTCCTTTTGACGCATATCACTTTCCAATTTGCCAAAAATACCAAAAGGGCTATTTTTCGTGATGGTTCCGATATAATTGCGGTTCATGCTGAATTCAGCGAGTTTTTCCCCTGGTTTGCCATTGTTTCCTTTTTGGATGCTCGTCACATTTGATCTGACGATTGTCCCGTCATGAATTTCAATTGGCTTTTGTGTATCCATATCCGAAATGACATGGCCCAAAGCACCATAGTTTTTCGATTCTGGATCATAGAAAGTCATGGTCCCGATACCTGCGGCTGAATCCCTGATATAGAGACCCATCCGGTATTGCTTGTCTTTTTCATCGAGTGCCGGATTCAATTCGGTTGTCAATGTCTGATTGCCGCGTTTCACTTTAATGCTGACTGGTTTCCCTGCCTTGCCAGCTTTTTCGATCAGCGGAGCCACTTCTTCCATTTTGCGGATTTCCTGACCGTCTATTTCCAAAAGGATATCCCCGGTATAAATGGCAGCATCCTCGCCAGGCGAAACAGTTTCCACCGCAGTCCGCACTTGATGATGGCCGACAACAAGAACACCCAGTGTATGGAGCTTCACCCCGACGGAATGACCGCCCGGGACGATCCGTATATCGGGAATGACGTTTACAGCAACCTTTTTGACAGGTATGCTGCCCAATGTATAGACAAGGTCTTGCTTACCAGTCGATTGACCGCGGAAAGCCTCCTGATCAAGTGCTTCTACAGCTTTTCCGTCACCAAAAACCGGAAGAGCTTCGGAAAGATCATTATTTGAAAACAAGGTCAATGTTTTGGGTATGCTCAGAAAGGACTGTACAGGTTGGGTCAATGGCGCCGCTACCAGCAAAGCAAGCAGGCAAAGACCAATGGCGAAGCGCAGTGCGTCTATCCTTTTCTTCATTTTCTCATCTCCTAGAAGTCCTATCCCTCAGCAGTTCAAGCTTGTTTATGTACTTCTAGTTTGACTTTCACGAGAGCATTTTAAACCCAGAAAACATCAGAAAAAGCGCCTATCTTTTCCTATGTATAAAACAAAGATCCTGCCGATATCAGGCAGGATCATGTTTGTTTGTATTGGCCGGCAAGCGTTATAAGTTCCTTTGCATGCTCTTTTGTCTTTTCCGTCAGCACCGTTCCGGTCATCATTCTGCTGATTTCCTCCACAGCAGCTTCCTGTCCGAGCTCGGTGACGGAAGTATGCGTGCTATCATTTTCCACATGTTTTTCGATCAGCAGATGCGTATCAGCCATTGATGCCACCTGCGGCAGATGTGTGATGCATAATACTTGAGATCCGACAGAGATACCGTAAATCTTCTCTCCTATCGCTTGTGCAACACGGCCGCTGACACCAGTATCCACTTCATCAAAAATGACACTCGTCACCCCTTGATGTCGCGAGAAAATACGCTTCAGTGCCAGCATGATACGGGATAATTCCCCTCCTGAAGCAACTTTGTGCAGCTCTTTCAGCGGTTCTCCCGGGTTTGTGGAGATATGGAATGTAATCGCATCAAAACCGTCTGCCGTTAATTGGACAGGCATCCCGTCGATTTCGGGATCGCCAGGCTTCCCGGCTTTGTACTGCACATCGACATGGAAACGGGCTTTCTCCAAGTACAGATCCTTCAGTTCCTCATGGATCGCATCCGTAAGCTGGCTAGCAGCTTGTACACGCAAATCATGCAGCTGCCTTGCCTCCAGCAAAGTATCTTCGCTGAGTTCCGCAATTTGCTGCTCCAGCTGGTGGATATGGGAATCACGGTTCTGAATACGATCGATTTCATCCTCTATACTGGCTGCATATTCCAGGATTTCTTCGACTGATTGCCCGTATTTCTTTTTCAATCGGTTTATTTCATTCAATCGCATTTCAATTTCGTTCAATCGTTCCGGATCATACGAGAGTGCGTCCAGCTGGCTGCTCAGTTGGAAAGTGAGATCCTCCAGCAAGTAGTATTGCTCGCTGATCATTTGATGATGCTTCTGGATATCGTCATCATAGGAACTCGCCGATTCAAGGCTGGCTAAAGCATGCCCTACCCAGTCCAAGCCTTTTTGTTCCCCGTAAAGTGCATGATAGGCATCATGGAGCGATTGATATATCCGTTCAAAGTTCATCAGCTTCGTCCGCTCTTCTGTAAGCTGCTCATCCTCACCCGGCTGAAGTGCAGCTTCTTTCAATTCATTATATTGAAATTGAAGCAAGTCAAGACGCTGCGCCATTTCCTGTTCATTTGTATTCCATTCCTTATATCGTTTTTTCAATTTCTGAAGCTCTTTGAATTGAAGCGTATAAGCCTCTTTTGCTTTGCCGATTGCATCGGCATCGTATAAATCAAGCAACTCGATATGCTTATCCGCATCCATCAAGGATTGCGTTTCATGCTGGGTATGGATATCAATCAATGATTTCCCGAATTCACGCAAAATCGCCAAAGTCACCAGCTTGCCATTGACACGGCAAATGCTTTTTCCGCTGGTTGTCATCGTCCTCTCCAGCACGATCATCCCATCATCGATATCGACACCGAATTGTTCTCCGATGGCATATATCGGATGATCAGGCGAATCAATGATGAATAACCCTTCCAGCTCGGCTTTCTTCTGACCATGGCGGATAAATTCCACGGAACCCCTTCCGCCGCTTAACAGCTGGACTGCATCAATGACAATGGACTTACCTGCACCAGTCTCTCCGGTCAGCACAGTAAGCCCTTCTTTGAAATGGATCCTTATATGGTCGATGATCGCAAAATCCTTGATCGAAAGCTCTGTAAGCATAATATCCCCTCATTTCACTTCCGTTTACAGCATGGACAGCAGTTTATCTTTGATAAGTTCCGTATCTGCCTCAGTACGGCAAATGATCAGAATCGTGTCATCCCCGCTGATTGTACCTAGGATCTCTTCCCAATCCAAGTTATCCAAAAGGACGGCCAGTGCATTCCCATTACCCGGCAGCGTCTTAAGCACAATGAAATGGCTCGTCGTATCAATGCTGACAAAAGCATCCATGATAAGCCGTTTCAGTTTTTCAAGCGGATTGAATCGATTATCCGCCGGCAAGCTGTACTTGTAAGACCCCTCCAATGTCGGAACCTTGACAAGATGCAATTCCTTGATATCACGGGAAACGGTCGCCTGGGTCACATTGAACCCGAGATCTTTCAAATGTTCGACCAATTCATCCTGCGTCTCGATATCATTATGTGTAATCAATTCGCGAATTTTGATATGCCGTTGAATTTTACTCATTGTCTTCCTCCATCGCTTCCCTTGATACGCCTTTTTTCGCAGATAGCTGCTGATGCGCATCCTCGACGACTGATTTGATTGCCTCTGTATCAGGGAAGTCACCTGCATTATCTTTATCCCAAGCCAAGTGTGCCAGGAATTCGATATTTCCGTCCCCGCCGGTTATTGGCGAAAAAGTCAGTCCTTCAAACTGAAAACCAAGAGATTGACCGAATTTCAGGGTATCTTCCAATACTTCCATGTGTACGCTGCGATCACGAACGATCCCTTTTTTACCGACCTGTTCACGTCCTGCTTCGAATTGCGGTTTGATGAGCGCCACCACATCACTCCCTGAAGCAAGGATGTCCTTCAATGCAGGTAAAATCAAACGAAGGGATATGAAAGATACATCGATCGATGCGAAATCCGGCAATCCTTCCGTCAGCATATCCGGTGTGACATAACGAAAATTGGTCCTTTCCATTACCACTACACGCGGATCGTTGCGCAGTTTCCAATCAAGCTGATTGTAGCCGACATCGATGGCATAGCTGCGTGCAGCACCACGCTGCAAGGCGCAATCGGTGAATCCCCCCGTCGAGGAACCGATATCAACCATCGTCCTTCCCGTAACATCGATGCCGAAATAGTCCAAAGCCTTTTCCAGTTTGAGACCGCCCCGCCCAACATAAGGGATGACCTTGCCTTTTACAGTCAAGTCAGCGGTATCATCAACTTTCATGCCTGGTTTATCCAGACGGTCCTGGCCGGAATATACGAGTCCTGCCATGATTGTCCGTTTTGCTTTTTCCCTTGTTTCAATTAGTCCCCTCTCGACGAGAAGAACATCCAATCTCACTTTAGCCATTCACTCAAGCCCTTTGCTGTTCATTCATTCGTACTATTTTCCGGAGTTTGTCAGCTGCATTTTCCTTCGTCAATCCAACTTCCTCCATCTGTTCCGGTACGCTTCCGTGCTCAACGAAGTAGTCAGGCACACCCATTCTCCTGACAGTAGATGCATCATAGTCATTCTCTTCGGCGAATTCCATCACGCCGCTGCCGAAGCCGCCTTTGAGAACGGCTTCCTCAATAGTCAAAATCGGCAGTCCTGAGGCAAAAATCCCATGCAGCATTGCTTCGTCCATTGGTTTGATGAACCGGGCATTCACGACACGGACAGAAATACCATCAGCTGCAAGTGACTCGCTCGCATCCAAGGCCAGCGGAATCGTTGTCCCGAATGTCAATATGACAGCATCCGTTCCTTCTCTCAGCACTTCCCAGCTGCCGATCGGCAATGCATGCGTGGTATCATCCACTGGAATACCAAGCGCATTACCGCGCGGATAAC
This sequence comes from Terribacillus sp. 7520-G, assembly GCF_002271665.1. NCBI lineage: Bacteria > Bacillati > Bacillota > Bacilli > Caryophanales > Bacillaceae > Terribacillus > Terribacillus sp. 7520-G. Next base: position 192,570 of record NZ_NQFP01000015.1, read on the forward strand.
GCAATGCGATCGGTCCTTCTTCATGCGCCAATGCTGTATGCACCATATGCTGCGCTTCATTTTCATCCTTCGGCATCATGATCGTGAAATTCGGCAGCGCACGCAGGAATGAAATGTCGAATACACCCTGATGCGTCTCTCCGTCTGCGCCGACAAAGCCTGCCCGATCGATACCGACAAAAACATTGAGATTTTGTCTGGCAATGTCATGAAGCAGCTGATCATAAGCTCGCTGCAGGAAAGTGGAGTAAATGGCCAGGAAGGGTTTCACACCTTGAGTCGCCATGCCGGCAGCCATGGTTGTGGCATGCTGCTCAGCGATTCCGACGTCGAAAAGCCGATCCGGCATTTCTTTTTTGAAATTATCCAGCTTCGATCCGAGGATCATTGCGGGTGTGATGACTGCAATCCGTTTATCCATACGTGCCTTTTCCAGTACTGCTTCACTGATCACCTTGCTCCAGGCTGGTGCAGTGGCAAAGCTTTTGATCTTTTCACCGGATTCGATCTTATAGGGGCCGACACCGTGCCAATTATCTGTCGTATCTGTTTCGGCAGGTTGATAGCCTTTCCCTTTCTGGGTGACAACATGAATGATTTTTGGTCCTTTTGTCTTTTTGGCATAGCTTATCGCCTCTTCCAGGTCCCGGAAGTCATGCCCGTCAACAGGCCCGAAATAAGTAAAGCCCAGCTCTTCAAAGAACATGCCGGGAACCATGAAATATTTCATGCTATCCTTCATACGCTCTGCGGCAGTAGCCAGCTTGCCGCCGACAGCAGGGATTTTTTTGAGCAGCGTTTCCATTTCATCCTTTGCACGCCTGTACTTACCGGCACTGCGCATTCTGCCAAGCACATGATGCAGGGCACCGACATTATTCGCTATCGACATCTCATTGTCATTCAGTATGACGGTGATATTCTTTTTTTCATCCCCGATATTGTTCAGTGCTTCCAAGGCCATACCGCCTGTCAGCGCACCATCCCCAATGATAGGCACTACCTCATAATCCTCGTCCATCATATCCCTTGCCGCTGCCATTCCCATTGCAGCAGAAAGCGATGTGGAACTATGTCCTGTTTCCCACACATCATGTTCGCTCTCGATTCGCTTCGGGAAGCCGCACAACCCTTTGTATTGCCGCAATGTATCGAAGTCAGCTGTTCTGCCGGTCAATATCTTATGGATATATGCCTGATGCCCCACATCCCAAATGAATTTATCCTGCGGACTGTTGTATGCTTTATGCAAAGCGAGTGTAAGTTCCACAACACCCAGATTCGCTCCCAGGTGCCCTCCTGTGATGGACAGCTTTTCGATCAGGAATGTCCGGATGGAAGCTGCAAGCTCACGAAGCTCCTCATTGGACATTTCCTTCAAGAATGCCGGATTCTTAATTGCTGTTAAATCCATATTACCTTCCCCTTTTGTCATCAGCCTGATCAGCCAGACAGCATAGTATAAATAGGTACATTTCTGCGCCGGACGAAGAATTTATTCCTGTAGGCCTTTACCCTGTTTTATCCTGCCTACATCATATCCAGACAATTTCTGCACTTTCGGCCGTGCAGGAGCCTATTTAAAAATAGCCGCTAGCACATATGTGATAACGGCGTTTTCTATGTTCGTACGTATCAGTTCTGTCCTATATTCCTAGTAGCAATATATCACAGTTGGCCTCAAGCTTACAATCAATAACAGTCAGCTCGTCCTCCTGCTCAAATAGACAGTCAGCTCATGCAGTCTGGATGACTTGATATTCGCTTGCTCCAGGCATTGATGGGCAAGGTCGACATACTTCTCCATTTGTTCTTTTGCTCCTTCAAGACCAAGCAGTTTTGGATACGTACTTTTTTTGTTCGCTTCATCACTGCCGACCGGCTTTCCGATCACGGATTCATCACCGGTCACATCCAGGATATCATCTTGTATTTGGAAGATCAGGCCGATATACATACCGAACTGCTTCATCAGCTCCAGTGTTTCCTGCTTGGCTCCAGCCAAAAAGGCACCGGCAACGATCGCATATGTTAATAACTTGCCCGTTTTCAGAATATGTATTTGCTCTAATTCATGCAGCAGGCTCTCTTTTCCTTCTGCTTCCATATCAAGAGCTTGTCCGGCAATCATGCCCGTCGCACCGGCTGCTTCCGACAGATAGGACATAAGAAATACCTTCTCCTCGGGCCTCAATTCGTCCGCTTGCCCGATGATGGAAAAACTTCTTGTCAATAGTGCATCGCCTGCCAAAATGGCTGTAGCCTCCCCGAACTTCTTGTGATTCGTCAGCTGTCCGCGGCGATAATCATCATCGTCCATTGCCGGCAGATCATCATGGATCAAGGAGTAAGTATGCACCATTTCAAGTGCGGCAGCTGCCGGCAGAACCTTATCGCCTTGACCGCCGAAGGATTCGAATGCTGCCTGCATCAAAATCGGGCGGAGGCGTTTTCCCCCAGCCCGCATGCTGTAAAGGACGGATTCCGATAGAGCAGCCGGAAGCATCTTATCCTTTTCGAGCAAACCGATCATATACATATTGATGCGATGCTGCTCCGTCTTCAAATAATCCTGCAACGATTCACTCACTCAGTCTTCCTCCTGTACAGTGAATGGCTCGGTTTCACCGGCATTATTCACGATTTCCACCATTTGCTTCTCGACTTGCTCCAGTTTATCGCCGCAAATCTTGGAGAGCTTCATACCTTCCTGGTAATAGCCGATTGCCTGCTCAAGCGGTACATCACCTTGCTCGAGCTTGCTCACAATCTCCTCCAGCTGCTGCATCGCTTCCTCGAAGCTTTGTTTTTTCTCCTCAGCCATTTGTATCCTCCTTTACTTCCTTGACGATACAATCTATCGTGCCATCTGCAAGATGGATTTGCACATCATCGCCTTCGGTAACCTGATCCACGCTCTTCAAAAGGGTTTCCTCTTTATAGGAGATGCTATATCCCCGTTTCATCGTCTCCAATGGGTTCAATAAGGATAGCTTATTGATTTGATGAAGGAACTTCTGCCGCTCTCCTTCATGTCTCTTTTGCATAGCCTGCTGCAGCCTGTTTTGCAATACTGCCAGCTGCTGTCCATGATGCTGCGCCTGCTTGCCCGGATGTACAAGGGCAAGGCGATTCATCAGTGCCGTAAAGTGCTGCCTCCTTGCTGAAACAGCAGACGCCCCTGCCCTGCCCAGCCGATCGGAAAGCTTATCCAGTTCTATTTCCTTCTGCCTTAACAGCTGTTCAGGATAGCGGAAGGCATATGATCCCCGAAGCTTGGCTAGCCTGTTTGCTTCCTGCCGATAAGATTGACTTACAACGTACTGCATCCTATTGGTGAGCTGCGCTATGCGGTGCTGCAGCTCCTCCCGTGCCGGAACAGCCAATTCAGCGGCTCCGGTCGGGGTAGCGGCCCGGACATCGGCTACGAAATCACTGATCGTGAAATCCGTCTCGTGCCCGACAGCCGAGATGATCGGTATGCTTACACGGTGGATGGCACGGGCGACCATCTCTTCGTTGAAGCTCCAAAGCTCTTCGATCGAGCCGCCGCCACGTCCGATGATCAGGACATCGAAATCATGCTCTTCTGCATAAGACAGCGCATGGACAAGCGACGGAGCGGAACGATCACCTTGCACGGAAACAGGAAGCACCGTCACTCTGACAATCGGATAGCGCCGTTTGATCGTTGTCAGGATATCCCTGACAGCTGCTCCGGTCGGGGATGTAATGACGCCGATATGCTCGGGATAAGCAGGAAGGGCTTTTTTATGATCAGCAGAAAACAGCCCTTCCTTTTCCAGCTTCTCTTTCAGCTGTTCATAGGCCTGGTAAAGTGCCCCAACTCCATCCGGCTCCATATGCTGGATATAAAGCTGATATTGACCCTGGGGCTCATATAAGCCAATCTCACCGCGGATAAGGACGGTCATGCCGTTCTCCGGGACGAATTTCAGGCCTTTATTTTGTCCGGCAAACATGACGGACTGGATCCTGGCTCCGTCATCTTTCAATGTCATATACATATGGCCGCGGCTGTGATGCTTGAAGTTGGATATCTCCGCCCTGAGCCAGATATCCTTCAAATGCTTGTCCGTTTCCAGCTTCCGCTTCATGTAACGGGTCAGGGCGGTCACGGTCAAATAACGATCATCACTCATGCTGGATTTGCTCCTTATACGACTGCCGCTGCCTGGCGTCTGGCTGCTTTTATCGTATTGTGCATCAGCATGGTGATGGTCATCGGTCCTACACCGCCTGGTACCGGTGTGATGATCGAAGCCACTTCTTTCGCGTGTTCGAAATCGACATCACCTGTCAGCTTACCGGCTGCATTTCGATTGACACCGACGTCGATCACGATGGCACCTTCCTTGATATCCTCCGCCTTGATCATATGTTCACGGCCGACTGCTACGACAAGGATATCTGCTTGCTTCGTAAAGCTTCTGAGGTCCGGCGTGCGTGAATGGGTATGGATGACAGTCGCATGCTCATTGAGCAAAAGCTGTCCGACTGGCTTGCCGACAATATTGCTGCGTCCGACGATGACAGCAGTCTTGCCTGCAATATCAACATTTTTCGATTTGAGCATCTGAATGATGCCATAAGGTGTGCATGGATAATATGTATCTTCCCCGAGCATCATTTTCCCTACATTGGCAGGATGGAACCCATCTACATCCTTCTCCGGATCGATGCTGTCGATGACAGCTTGTTCATCGATATGGGCTGGAAGAGGTAATTGGACCAGGATTCCATTCACGTCCTTATCCGAGTTCAGACGCTGTATGAGATCCAGTAATTCCGTCTGTGTCGTCGAGCTTGGCAGCTCGATCAGCTCTGAGCTGATCCCGATTTCTGCGGATGCCTTCTCTTTTCCTTTCACATAAGATCTGGAGGCAGGATCGTCTCCGACTAGAACAACGGTCAGATGAGGCAGAATATCTTGTTTTTTCAATGCTGCTGCTTCTTGTTTCAGTTCTTCCCGAATAGTTGCTGCGAGTTCTTTACCATAGATCAATTCTGCTGTCATGCTCATCCGCTCCCTTAGTTTTTAATGATTCTGGATAGTACTCCATTAACGAATTTACCGGATTTTTCATCCCCGAACAAGTTGGATATCTCAATGGCTTCGTTGATGACTACGCCTTGCGGTACATCTGTGTGATGAAGCAGCTCATATACGGCTATACGCAATGCCGTCTTCTCCACACTGGCAAGCCGATCGAATGACCAATTCTCCAAATGCTCGGCAATTTTCGCATCGATTGCAGCTTTATGCTCCAATACACCGTTGATGAGGCTTGCCAAAAAAGCATTCTCAAGCGGCTCTCCTAATACATTTTCCACAGCCTCTTCCGGCTGAATATCGTTCATGTCCAATTGAAAGAGGACCTGGAAGGCAGTTTCCCGTGCCGTACGTCGTTTCATATTCTATCTCCTTTTAACTTATCTCATCAAATCATAACATGATATATAGGGTTAAATCTATCTTTGAACAAAAGAAAAGACCTCGGGGCGGAACCAGCCAAGGTCTTTTCCAGCGAATACGGTCTATTCGACAGTGTCCGCTTTTTGTTCGAGTTGTATACCTACAATATGGACATTGATCTCTTTCGTCGCAAGTGCCGTCATCGTCTGTAAAGCCTGGCGAATGTTCTGCTGGACGTTTTTTGCAACTTCAGGCATCCTGCAGTCGGCACTGACGGTGACAAAGACGTCGATGGCGACTCCTTGCTCCGTCAGTTCTACTTTGATGCCTTTCCCATGCGCCTTCTTGCCCAGCTTTTCTGCGACTCCCGTAGCAAACCCGCCGCGCATCGATATGACACCTTTCACTTCACTTGCTGCAATTCCTGCTATCACCTCGATGACGGCAGGCGATACCATGACATTGCCAAGCTCGCCTTTATGACCGATCGATACGAAAGATTGCTCTTGCAAAGATCTCACATCCTTTAGGTTTTTCACTCCATGATTGTATAATTCTCAAGGAAATTCGTATTGAAATCCCCTTCAACGAATACCGGATGCTCCATCATGCGGGCATGGAACGGGATTGTCGTATGGACACCTTCAATGACGAATTCACCCAATGCCCGTTTCATCCGAGCCACGGCTTCATCGCGTGTTTTACCAAATGCAATCAGCTTCGCAACCATACTGTCATAGAACGGCGGGATTGCATACCCCGGATAGGCCGCACCGTCCACACGGACACCATAGCCGCCAGGAGCAAGGTAAAGATCGATTTTACCTGGTGAAGGCATGAAGTTTTTGAACGGATTCTCTGCATTGATCCGGCACTCGATGGCCCAGCCCTCAAAAGTGATGTCCTCTTGTGTATAACGCAAGGTTTCGTTGTTGGCGATATGAATTTGTTCCTTGATCAAGTCGACACCAGTAACAAGCTCCGTCACTGGATGTTCCACCTGGATACGTGTGTTCATCTCCATGAAGTAGAATGTTTGATCTCTGCGATCGAAGATGAATTCAATCGTACCAGCACCGGAATAATCAACAGCGAGCGCCGCTTTGACAGCTGCTTCCCCCATTTTCTCACGGATTTCCGGGGTAAGGGCAGGTGAAGGAGATTCTTCGATCAGCTTCTGCATACGACGCTGTATTGTACAATCACGTTCACCTAAATGGATGGCATTCCCGTGATTATCAGCAAGCACCTGGATCTCCACATGACGGAAATCTTCTATGTATTTCTCTAAGTAGACACCAGGGTTTCCGAAAGCTGTAGCTGCTTCCTGCTGGGTGACACTGATACCTTTTACAAGCTCTTCCTCGGTGCGGGCGATTCGGATACCCTTGCCGCCTCCGCCGGCTGTTGCTTTGATGATGACCGGATAACCGATTTCCCGGGCAACCTGCTTGCCTTCTTCAGCGTCTGCAACGATACCGTTGGATCCTGGTACGACTGGGACACCAGCTTCGCGCATCGTTTCACGCGCAACGTCCTTGGTCCCCATTTTATTGATGGCATAAGCGCTTGGACCGACGAACGTGATGTTGCATTCGGCACACAGCTCTGCAAAATCAGGATTCTCCGCCAGGAAACCATAACCTGGATGGATGGCATCGACACCAGTCAATGTCGCTACACTGATGATATTCGAGAAATTCAAGTAACTGTCCTTACTTGCTGCCGGACCCACGCAATATGCTTCGTCCGCCAGCTGTACATGCAATGCTTCTTTATCTGCTTCCGAGTAGATGGCCACTGTCTCGATGCCCAGTTCCTTACAGGCACGGATAATCCGGACAGCAATCTCTCCTCGGTTGGCAATCAATAATTTCTTAATCACAACGAGTCAACCCCTTAGTTAGCTTTCACTCTGAACAGAGGTTGTCCATATTCAACAAGCTCTCCGTTTTCCACAAGCACTTCGACGATTTCACCAGATACATCTGCAGTGATTTCATTGAATAATTTCATCGCTTCCACGATGCATACGACTGTGTCTTTTTTCACTCGATCGCCTACTTTGACGAAGACATCGGAATCTGGGTTCGGTTTGCTGTAGAACGTTCCGACCATGAGTGAAGTGATTTCGTGATCATAATTTTTCGCAGCGGCTTCTGGAGCTTGCACTGCCGGTTCCGGCTGTGCTGCAGCTGCAGGAGCTTGCGGAGCGCTTGCCGCCGGCTGGATTGGTGCTGGCGCAGCTGCGACTTGTACAACCTCACTTTTTTTGCGAAGGGAGACTTTTTCCCCTTCGGTTTCATAATCGAATTCATCTATCGAAGATTGGTCAATCAAGGTGATAAGTTCTTTCAGTTCTTCTAATTTAAGCATATTGGCACTCCTTTACAATGGTCCTGCATAATGATTCAGACATGATTATCACTAACATATTTTACGCAAAGGTAAAAAAAATCGCAACACCTAACGATTCACGACGGTCTCAGCTGGTGGAAGCATGCTGCTTTTTCTCGTTCTGCAGCGCTGCATAAAAACCTTTTTGCTTCATGAGCTCCTGATGGTTTCCCTGCTCGATCAACTCACCATCCTGCAGCACAAAAATAGTATCAGCCTGTTCGATTGTATTGAGCCGGTGCGCCACCACAATACTTGTACGACCTTCCATCAAAACCTGCATCGCTTGCTGAATCCTATGCTCCGTTATTGTATCGATACTGGAGGTCGCCTCATCCAGCAAGAGGATATCCGGATCCCGCAGCAATGCTTTGGCAATGGAGAGAAGCTGGCGCTGACCGTGACTGAGTCCGCCGCCGTCCTGACCGATTAAAGTATCATAACCATCGGGAAGCCGGGTGATGAACCGATGTGCATTGGCCGCTTTGGCTGCCTCGATCACTTGGTCATCCGTGGCATCCAATCTGCCATAGCGAATATTATCCATGATGGTTCCCTTGAATAGGAAATCCTGCTGTAAGACCACCCCTATCCGATTTCGGTAGCTGCCCAAGTCCAGCTTGGACAGCGGCATGCCATCCATCGTGATCTGACCGCTGTCAGGCTGGTAGAATCCTGCGATCAAATTCATGATCGTCGTCTTGCCCGAACCCGTCGGTCCGACAAAAGCGGCTGTCTGCCCCGATCGGACAGAAAAGCTGATATCTTTCAGCGCCGGCTCCCCTTCATAAGCGAAGGTCACATTCTCGAACCGAATATTTCCTTTAAGCCGCGGTACTGTTTGTTTCGCCGTTTCCTCATGTTCTTCCTGCTCATCCAAAATTCCAAAAACCCGTTCAGCACCGGCAAGTGCCGAGAACAACGAATTGAATTGGTTTGCCAAGTCGTTCAGCGGACGTGTGAACTGCCTTGAATATTCCAGGAAGATAACGATCGTTCCGATTGTTATACCGGCCCATCCATTTCCAATCAAAAGGGCGCCGACACCGGCAATGACCGCAAAGCTGATGTTATTCAGCATATTCATCCACTTGGGGATGAAACCTGAGAATGTTTGGGCCCAGAAACCGGCTTGCTGCAGCTGCTTTGTCCTATCACGGAAAGCACCGATCACTCTGGATTCCTGGGCATAGGCTTTGATGACGGCTTGACCGGAAATGCTTTCCTCTGCAAAACCGTTCACGCTGCTGACAGCCTGCTGCTGTATCCGGAAGGCATGACGAGTGCGGTTGGTGATCCATTTGATTCCGATGAACATGATCGGCACAACCAGCAGGGTAATGATCGTGAGAATCGGGCTCAAGCTCAACATGACTCCCAGTATGCCGATAAAGGTGATGATGCTGGAAACGACCTGGACCATCGACGTATTCAGCGTCGTCGAGATATTATCCACATCATTGGTCATGCGGCTCATCAGCTCTCCATGCTGCCGTTTATCAAAGAAGGAAAGCTTCAGCTTCTGCAGATGCATAAACAAATCCTTCCTGATTGTGTATACAGCTGTCTGGGAGATGGTGATCATCCAATACCCCTGCAAAAATGTCATCACAGCAACAGCTGTATAAACGAGCAGCAGCCAGCCCAGCTGCCTCAGCAAATATCCTGCCGTATAATCCCCGCTGACAAAATGGTCGACGACATGACCAAGGATGACAGGTCCGATCAGTGCTAAGACAGAGCTGACAACTATCATGCCAAGTGTACTGAAAAGCAGCCGCTTTTCCAGGAGCATATAACGCCAGATCCTTAGGAGTGTCTCTTTTGGATTGTCTACCTTCGCTTTTTGTTTACGGGAACCGGCCGAATATACCGGCCGTTTGTACCGAAACGCTGCTGATAGCTTTTTCATGACGTCGCCTCCCTCTGCTTCTGCGAAGCCTGGATTGCGCGGAATAACGCTGATTGATCGAGAAGTTCCTCCGCAGTGCCATACGCTGTTCGTTTTCCGTCTTCCACAATGAGGATCCGATCGCATTGCATGGCTGTGCTGAGTTTTTGTGTCACCAGCACTGTCGTACACTCATATCGTTTGAGCGCATCCAATAATTTGCGTTCCGTCTGCAAATCCAGTGCACTGGTACTATCGTCAAGCAGCAATAGAGATGGATCCAACAGCAAAGCCCTGGCAATCGTCAGCCGCTGCTTCTGTCCGCCGGAAAGATTGATGCCATTTTGCCCGAGTTCCGTATCAAGCTTATCAGGCAGCTTGGCAATCGTATCGTAAATCTGGGCATCCTTTGCAGCGCGGGTGATGGCTTCATCGCTGGCATCTGGAATGCCCCAAGCGATATTCTCCCGGATCGTGCCGGAAAACAGCTGTACATCCTGAGAGACAAAACCTACCTGCTTCCTGAAAGACTTGATATCCAAATCGGCTAACGGTATGCCATCGGCCAGCACTTGTCCGTGATCGGGTTCGAATAAACCAATCATCAGCTGCAGCAAGGTCGATTTTCCAGAGCCTGTTTCACCTAGTATGGCGACCCTTTCTCCAGGTTTGATTTGCATCGAGAAATCTTCGATGACGGCAATTTTGCCATTTGGATATCGATATGTCACGTGCTGCATGTCTATGCCGCCGCGAAAATCCTCAGAGGTCATCATGCCTTTGCCTGTCATAATATCCAATTCAAGAACATCGCCGATCCGTTCACCGGACGCTTTTGCCCTGGCATAGAAGGTGATCAGCATACCGACGACACTCAATGCCCCCGTGATCCTTGTTGCATAGTTCACGATTGCTACAATATCCCCGACATTCGTTCGCTGCTGGATCCCGCCAATATAAAGAATCCCCAAAATAGCGATATTCATCACCAAAGTGAGCAGCGGTACCGACAGCTCCGTATATCGAAAGGCCCGAAGCATGTTTTGCCGCAGTTCATTGCTCGTATTTTCAAAACGCTTCTGTTCCTGCTCCTCCCTGACGAAAATCCTGATCAGACGAAGACCGACAAGATTTTCCCGCATCACATGGTTCACCTTGTCCACACTCCGCTGCACAACACCGAAATAACGGATGCCGCGCTTCATGATGAATCGGAGCACCATCAAGAGAATCGGGATGACGATCAATAAAATGAGTGCTATCTTCACGTTGACGACAAAAGCCATGACCGTCCCCCCGATGATCAGGAAAGGAGCCCTGATCATGAACCGGAAGAACATGACAAGTGTCAACTGGATCTGGTTGACGTCATTTGTAAGCCGCGTGAGGAGTGTACTCGTGCCAAAGCGCTGGATATCCTGCAATCCAGCCTGCTGCAGGCGCTCATACATGTGATCGCGCAGCTCTTTTCCCACACTCTGACCAAGGTGATCGGCAAAGAATATATTGATGATGCCTGCCCCGAAGCCTATTATCGCAATGGCCGCCATCCCCAGCCCCAGCTCGATCACCAGTCCATCATCACCAGCGGCAATCCCGTCATCGATCAGCTTTTGCAATAGGAATGGCTGCACCAGTTCCACGGAAAGCTCCATCAGGATAAAAATCAACGAAGTGATGATGATGAGCCAATAAGGTTTAAGATAACTGAATAATGTCTTCACTGCTTACGCCTTCCCCCTGCATATGTATAGCCTGCTGCTAATCATACCCTAGCATACCACCACTTGAAACAAAACTGTATAGAACGACTTCCAATGGAAAAAGGAGCATTCGCTGAATGCTCCCCACCTTTATTTCTGCGGTATATATTTGACATCCACATTTGCACCGGCGAATTCATCTGCCGCCATCTGCATGATGCTGTTAGCTTCTTGAGCAGTCATTTCATCTGCTTTCACCGTTATTTGCACATGTCCTTCTTCTGCCCTGACAAGCACTTCCTCATAGCCTTTTTCAGCAATGATCGATTCTTCCAGGATGGATTCCTTCGATGCGTATTGCTCCATCAGTTCAATCTGATTGACTGCTTCATTCTTTTCTTCTGTGCTTGTCGAAGAGCTGGCAACGATTTCTTCAAGTCTGGTTTTGGCCTCGCTTCGCTGATCCATCGTCTGCATCCGGATGCTGGCAAAAAGTTCATCGACATTGGCTGGTTCAGTCGTCACATCCTTTTCGCCTTCTTGCCCTTCCTCACCTGACTCGGAATCCCCTGATCCTCCTGAGTCACCTGAGTCCCCAGCAGTCGTGCTTGTCCCATTTTCTTCTGTATTATCATTGATGAAAGCCAGTTCATCCCCGTTAGGAGAAGTCATATAATAGACACTCAACACGATCAGCAAGCTCAGCATCGTCAATAGCCACACTGTTTGTTTCTTCAACATCCCAATTCCCCCTCAATTTTTCGGCATGACCGAAATACGATGTGTCGGTACATCCAGCACTCTTGATACTGCTTCCACAACCCATTCCTGTACAGTTGCTTGTTCGGCCCCTTTCGCAACGACAAGCACACCTCTTACTTCCGGCTTTCTCGTTTCCACCAGCAGCGGCACCTCTTGGTCACCCTGTCTGACGAGCACGACCTGCTGCTCCTCGTTTTCATCTTCCACGACTCGTTCACCGCCGTTTTGATCTGTCTCTTCAGAGGTCTGCCGGCCGATGATCAAGTTTTTTTCGTAGATTTTTTGGTGCGTGCTGTTCAGATTGACCATGACTTCCACTTCCGAAACACCTTTGATCTTTTCCAGCAGCCCGACTAGATCTTGTTCATATGCTGCTTCCAAATCAGCTGAAGAAGAGGAAGTGTCATTTTCTTTTTTGGCAAAAGTCTCTTCTGTATCCTCCTGTGCTGTATGCTGATCCTGCTGCGGTGTTTGTCCATCCGGCTCCTTCTGTTCTGTGAATAGGCCGCTTACGAGCAAAAGCAAAGCGCCAAGCAGCCCGATGATGACCAAATAACCAAGCTTTGTCGGTTTCCTGTTCTGGGAATCCTTCAGCTTCCATTGTTCCGAAAGCTTATCTAATAACTTTTTCATCCTGTCCCCCCTTTTTGGGTGACCTCAAGCGGCAGATCCTCGAGCTCCCAAATGTCAGCAAGATGGGATTTCACTCTCTCCAGTTCCTCCGTCTGCTCATTTGCTTCAATCGGATGGGAACTGTCGATGACTACGTCGCGGATTTCTCCTTCCGGTAAGTCCTGCTCGGTATCCTGCACCGTTACATGGATGGAATCGATTGCTTCGGCCGTTTCCTCATCCTCTCCCTCCTTAAAGGCGACTGCGATGTCCGTGATTTGCATATGAAATTTCTCTTGCAGCGTTGGATTTGCTTGGTCCTTTAATTGGACAGCCATCTGTTCCTCAATATATGCACGCTGTACGGAATCTATTTCACTTTTCTTTTGTTCGATCGAATTTTCCATGGATGGGGCATCTGTCAAAGCAGCAAAGCCGGCCATCGCTTCCTGTACCGCCCTGGTGGAATCGACTTGGAACAAGGCAAAGACAGGTTTAAGGAATAACAGCAGCAGCATCAGCCCCATCACCAATTTGACGTATTTGCGGATGTCTGTATCCGGCAGCACCATATCCAAAACAAAAGCAAGGAGGATGAACAGAATGATCTGCATCACCCAGGATTGCAATGTTTCCAAGTGATCAGCTCCTATCTCAGCATTAATGTGACATTGCTCGAAGCGACAATGATGACGATGGCAATAAAGAACATGAATGCGACAACGAGCAAGCAAGCGAAGATATACAGGATGTACTTACTCATCACCTGCATGGATTTGATTATCGGACCGTCACCCAGCGGCTGCAGCAGAGCGGCGGCTATCTTGTAAATCAGGGCGATGGCAAGAATCTTGATTGCCGGGAACAGGGCGATAGCCAAGACGATCAGTACCCCGACGATTCCGATGGCATTCTTCAAGAGGAGCGAAGCACTCAGCACCGTATCCGTTGCATCGGTGAACATACGGCCGATCACCGGGATGAAGTTGCCGGTGATGAATTTGGCTGTCTTCATCGCCACCCCATCCTGAACGGCCGTGACGGCACCCTGTACGGAAATGACACCAAGAAAGACGGAAAAGAAAATACCCAAAAGCCACAATCCGACATTTTTCAGTAAGTCAGCAAGCTGTGTGACAGGATATTCTTTGTTGATCGTACTGACCAGATGTAAAAGTGCACTCATGAGGAATAACGGAATGATGACTTTGGAGATCAGTAACCCACTGGCATGGATGAGGAACACGATGATCGGATGAAAGAAAGCGACAGCCGAAAGACTTCCGAATGATGCCATCAGCCCAAGGAGGAGCGGTATCAAGGCGAGCATGAAATCACTCATGCCATCGATGGCTTCCATCGTATAGCTAACCGATAAACGGAAGCTATTCAAAAGAAGTGTCAGCAGTACCATACAGACGATCAAATAGGCTACTTTACTGATGGAGCCTTTATTAAAGGCAGTCTGGATCGTCTGCAGGATGCTGCTGAAAAGCGTCAGGAGGATTAAAATCCCGAGCAGCTTGCCATTGAGTAGCAGTTCATACAGCAAATATTCAAAAAGCCCCTTCAGCCATGATTCGATGGAAATATCCCCTTGCTGCTGGATGAATTCCAGTAAGGAGCCTTTCTCCAATTCCGGGATATATTGTCCATATTTATCGGATAAAAGCTCCCAGTACCCGTTGATTTCCTCTGTCGGCAGGCCTTCAAAGGCTGTTACTGCCGCTTCCACTTCTTCTGACTGATTCGTCTCCCCGAAAGCTGCTGACGGATATACAAGTAAAGCGCTTAAAGCGAAAAGAATGACCAAGCAGCGTTTCAACATATCCAGCTCCTTATCCGCCCGGCATGAAACTGATTATTGTTTCGATGACTGCTGTCAGAATCGGGATGGCCACCGTGATGATGATGATTTTTCCGGCAAGCTCTATCTTTGCGGCAATGGCTGACAAGCCGGCATCCCGGGTCAAATGCGCCCCGAATTCCGTGATGTAGGCAATGCCGATGATTTTCAAAATCGTTTTGATATAAAGCCCCTCCACATTCGCCCTTTCACCCAGCTGCTCGATCAGGAGCAGGATGCCAGCGATTTTTTGCAGGATGAACAGGAAAATGATGATACCCGTCACCACGACAACAAAGAATGCAATGGAGGAATTCTGTTCCTTTACAATCAAGGCAAGCAAGCTTGCCACAATACCAATGGATACGATTATGATGATATCCATTTCGATCGCCTCATCCCTGGAATAAGAACACCGACTTGATCTGCTGGAATAACTCTGACAACTTGCCCAGGACGATGAGCAGCACAAGGATGAATCCCATCAGTGTCGTAAATTGTGCAATCTCTTCCTTCCCCATTTGCTTCAGCACTGTATGGATGATGGCAACGATCATCCCGATACCTGCAATTTGAAATAGAATCATTGCTTCTGAGAGCATAACGGACTCCTTTCCTAACTCGTTCAAATAAGCAGCAGCACGATAAGCAGTCCCGTCAGGAAGCCAAGGTTGCGAAACATTTTCCCATATCGCTGGTTTGCTTCTTCCGATTCCTCCAGCTCGCGTTCCAAATGGGTTCTGGCCAACTGGATATGTTTTTGCTGCTGCTCAAAATCATGCTGCCCGAGCGTACGGCCGAATTGCAGCCAGATATCCTTCTCAGCAGGTTTCAAGGCAGTGGTTCCTATCCAATTTTCTGTTGTCTCCTCCCAGCAGTCATACAATCCAGCCGGGTGCAGCTGCAGCTTATCCGAAAGAGAGCGGAAAAAAGAAGCTGCAGGCTGCGGAATTTGCTTAGCCAAATTATCACTGGTTTCGATGATGCTTGTCTGACTGTATAAGATTTCTGCCTCCATGACTTGCAGGCTGCTGATGAGCTGACGGATTTGCTTCGGTCGCTGCTGCAGTTTGCGGGATAGTTCAAACCCCGCCCAGGTTGCTGCTATGAGCACAAGGATCGCCCCTATCAGCTTCATCCGTTTACACCTGCCGGACTTGCTGTGTCGAGCAAAGCTTGTACCACTCCAGGTGAGGTGCCTTTCTTCAATATCACGATGCGTTCAAAGACCTTATGTTCAAACAGCGGTCGCAGGGATGGCCTGTGACGGATGGATTCCAAGCTGTCCCCATGGACACTGCAAACAATCGTCACACCTGCATGCAATGCCTCCATCAATGCTTGCACATCCCGTTCGCTTCCGATCTCATCTGCCACAATCACATCCGGGGACATCGACCGTATAAGCATCATCAATCCATCAGCCTTTGGGCACGCATCCATGATATCGGTTCTCCTTCCCAGGTCATGCTGCGGAACGCCGTTGATACTCCCCCCGATTTCGGACCGTTCATCGACGACTGCTGTTTTCAACGCCGGGTATTGCTGCCAGCCGGTGGATAGGGTACGGACAATATCGCGCAGAATGGTCGTTTTCCCGGACTTGGGCGGGCCTATGACAAGCGTGTGACGGCAGGAGCCATTGAAATGGTATAAGGATGGCATGATTTTATTCGCTGCACCCGGTTTTGCCTTCGCGATTCTTATATTGAAAGAAGATATATGCTTTAGCGCTTTGACCATTCCGCCTTCTGTGTTCACTTGACCGCTCAGTCCGATACGATGTCCGCCTGCAATGGTGATATATCCCTCCCGTAATTCATTTTCAAGTGCATATAAAGAGAAATCACTTAGTTGATTCAGCATGAAACGAGCATCATCCGCATTCATGAACGATGTTTCTATCCACTCGGTCGTGTCATCGAAGCATAACTCAAGCTGTTGATTCGTCCGGCATCGTATTTCCTGCAGCTTATTCCATCGATCCCCGATTTTTTCTGTTAACAGCGCTTGTAAAGGCGGTCGAAACAAGTTTTGGATTTCCTTCATAAGTTGTTCACCTCTGGCTTCGATTGGACATGTTGTCCATACTGTAATGTATGTGCCTCTTATTTGTTTATGCACAAAAAAGAGCCCCTCCCCAAGGTTGGGAAGAGACTCTTTCACGTTTGCTTATGCACGTGATACGTATTTACCATCGGATGTGCTGATGATCAGTACATCCCCTTCATTGATGAAGAAAGGAACTTGGACGCTCAAACCTGTTTCCAGGACAGCTGGCTTCGTACCGCCGCTCGCTGTATCCCCTTTGATGCCAGGTTCAGTTTCCACAACTTTCAATTCCACGTTGTTCGGCAGATCCACACCAAGTGTTTCGCCGCCATATGTCATCACGCTGATTTCCATGTTTTCTTTCAGGAATTTAAGTTCGTATTCGATCTGCGCTGTTTGAAGCTCCAGCTGCTCGAAAGACTCATTATCCATGAAAGTATGCGTATCACCAGCAGAATAAAGGTACTGCATTTTTTTGTGTTCGATATGCGCCCGGGAAACTTTTTCTCCGGCACGGAATGTTTTCTCCTGGATGTTGCCATTGCGCAGGTTGCGCAGCTTGGAACGGACGAAAGCCGCACCTTTACCAGGTTTTACGTGCTGGAAATCAAGTACCTGCCACAGGCCATTGTCTACTTCGATTGTAAGGCCCGTACGAAAATCGTTAACTGAAATCATTGTTTTCCTCCTTCGAAAACGGCTGTTACAAAGTAATTAAATCTTTGGTGGAGAACGTCAGGCGTTCGCTGCCATCCGCTGTCAGCACAAGATCATCTTCGATACGGCATCCGCCTACTTCAGGTATGTAGATCCCCGGTTCCACCGTCACGACCATACCCGGCTTCAGCACCGTGTCTGAGCGGAAGGATAAAGCTGGCGATTCGTGCACATCCATACCGAGTCCATGTCCGGTTGAATGCCCGAAGTATTGGCCATAGCCTTTTTCGCTGATGTAATCCCGTGTCAGTGCATCGGCTTCCTTACCAGTAATGCCTGGTTTCACCCCTGCTACTCCTCGAAGATTCGCCTCTAGTACTATATCATAAATCTCTCGTAATTTGTCACTTATCTCGCCTACTGCGAAAGTTCTGGTAATATCCGAGCAATATCCATTGTAAAGAGCCCCATAATCGAGTGTGACCAATTCACCCTTTTGAATCTCTTTTTCAGAAGCCACACCATGTGGCAAAGCGGAACGATAGCCTGACGCGACAATCGTATCGAAGCTGGATTGAGTCGCGCCCTGTTTGCGCATGAAGAACTCCAGCTCATTGGAAACCTCGATCTCCTTCATACCCGGTTTAACGAAAGTCAGGATATGTGTATAGGCAGCATCCGCAATCTCCGCAGCGGTTTTCATGATCTGCAGCTCTGCTTCTGATTTGATCAGACGCAATTCCTCGATCAACCCCGAAGCCGGGATGAGATCTGCTTTGACTGCATCCCGGAACTGCTGATACAGTGCGAAAGTGACATCTTCGTGCTCAAACCCGACCTGCTGCGCACCTTCTTTCAGCAGCTGGGCGGCAGTTTCGAGGACGATGGACTGTTTATGCTCGATGATTTCAAAATCAGGCGCTTGCTCGGCTGCCTGCTCGATATAGCGAAAATCGGTGATGAACAGCTGTTTGGCTTTGGTTATGACAAGAAGTCCCGCACTTCCGGTAAAGCCTGATATGTATCGGCGGTTCTGCCCACTCGTCACGATCAGTGCATCCAAATCCTTTTTTTCCATCAAAGCACGTAATTTCTCGAGTTTCTGCATTTGTTTCTTCCTCTCCCCTTCTTATTTCTCCAGCAGTGCCATAGCTGCATATCGATAGCCCTTGATACCCAGGCCGACGATCTGCGCTTTACACACGGATGCCAGCATCGAATGATGCCTGAACTCCTCCCGGGTATGGATATTGGAAATATGGACTTCTATCACCGGAATCGGGATACTGGCAATCGCATCCCTGATGGCAATGCTCGTATGTGTATAAGCAGCTGCATTGAGGATGATTCCGCTGCACGTGCGTCCCGCTTCCTGTATCTTATCCACCATCGCCCCTTCGTGGTTCGACTGAAAGTCTTCCAGCTCGTAATCAAAACTGTCCGTTACCTTCTTGACCTCCGCCACCACGTCCGACAATGTATGACTTCCATAAATACCAGGTTCCCTCGTGCCGAGTAAGTTCAAATTGGGTCCATTGATTAGCATTAAGCGATTCACTTTCTTCATCCTTTGGTTACATTATTTTAACTTTCACATAGTGTAACATAAGACGAAGATTTTGTGATTGAAAATTCGAAATGCTCATCCCTTCTCCTGATATGCCTCACTTTGCTGGTATTCAAAGCTGATACTGTATCCGATGAATACAGCATAAAGCAAATACAGGCACATTGTCGTTATATTTGTATCGCGATCGGCTTGAAGGGCACTATCCACTCCATGGATGATCGGCGCCAGCACAAGCTGGACAAGGACCCATAGTACCACGCCGAAGATCAAGCTAGGCATGATTCCTTTCTGCTGCTTCAAAAATAGGAAATACAGAAAAGCAATGAGAACCGAAAGGAAACCGACCAGGATTATGCTGATCAGTTCTCCGACCCATGTCTCGGCCCACGGCATCCATACCCATGAGCGCAGGACGAAATCCGCCACCGATAAATCGGTAAAATGAAAAAAGTAAGCTACCCAGGCAACCGCTGACCAGAGCACACCCCCGACGAATCCGGTCACGACCGCACTTCGGTTGAAACGGGATGCGGTTTTCCGATTTTGCTGCATATTCCTCACCTCATTACGTAGCATGCCTTGAATATACAATTTTAATCATGGCTGCCATCTAGTGTTCTCTGTATTTTTTTAGTAAAATAGAAGGAAATCGAAACGAGGCTGGTGAAATTATGTCAGATAAACAAACCAATACCTATGGCGGGCAAGCCGTCGTTGAAGGTGTCATGTTTGCGGGAAAAAACAGCTTCGTTACTGCCGTTCGCAGAAATGACGACAGCATTGATTACTTAACCGTCGAACGGAAAGATAACCCGAAACTATCCAAATTGAAAAAAATACCTATATTGCGGGGACTTGCAGCCATCGTACAGGCCAGCGCCAATGGAACGAAGCATTTGAATTTTTCTTCGGAGCGTTATGGTGTCAATCCCGAAGATGATGCAGATATCGTGCCTGAGGAGAAGAAATCCAGACTGGCAATGATCATCGGGATCGGTGCGGTGGGTGTGCTATCCTTCATTTTCGGAAAACTGATTTTCACACTCACCCCTGCATTAGTCGCGGATTTCTTCGAGAAATGGCTCCCTTCCCGCTTTGAACAAGTTGCACTGGAAGGATTCCTGAAGCTGATTCTGCTTCTTGCATACGTTTATCTTGTGTCATTGACACCAATAATTAAACGTGTATTCCAATATCATGGCGCCGAACATAAAGTGATCAATTGTTATGAAAACGGACTGCCGCTCACTGTCGAAAATGTACAGAAGCAATCCCGCCTGCATTATCGGTGCGGATCCAGTTTCATGCTGTTCACCGTCATAGTTGGTGTGATTGTATATATGTTCGTTGCAACGGATCCGCTATGGTGGCGCATGGTAAACAGGATCCTGCTCCTGCCGGTTGTCATCGGACTATCCTTCGAAGTGCTGCAGCTCACGAATAAGGTCAGGAATGTCCCTGTCCTTCGCTTCCTTGGATATCCCGGTTTATGGCTCCAGCTGCTTACGACAAAAGAGCCAAAGGATGACCAAGTGGAGGTTGCGCTCGCTTCTTTCAAAAAAGTGCTGGAAAATGATTCTGTACCGGTGAATAGTGGTATAAAGATAGTAAGATAACGAAACCATGTCTCCACCAAGGCATGGAAAGGAGGAAAATGGGTTGCGTAGATCTGGGTCTTCCATCATCGTTTTTGTTTTGATTGGGCTTGCTGCCATCGGCGTCGTCATGCAGCTCGTGACGAATCCAGGAGCATTCTTCCAGAATGTGCTCGTTTGGATTGGAGGTGCCGTCCTTTTCGGTGCAGTGCTTTATTTCATTCTTACACGCATGCGCGGCCGCGGCCCAGCTGGCGGCAGCAGCAGCGATATGCAGAAATATAAAAAGGCAGTGAAGCAGTCAAAACAAAAATACAAGCAGCCGAAAGCCCGTCCTGTCAATAAGCCAGCAAAATCTGCTGCCAGCATTAAAAAAGCATCTGCCTCAAAAAGAAAACGATCCATCAAAGATCGGTCCCGCGGTCCGCAGCTCCGTGTCATTGAAGGCAACAAACAGAAACGGAAAAAGTCGAGCATCTGATGCCCGACTTTTTTTATGGCCAGCGTTTCAGAAACTGCTCCGCCTTGTCCCTGCCGACTGCTATCAGCTTTTCCTTTTCAGCGGCAGAGATATGGAAATCGGCCATTCCGATGCCCTCCACCGGAATGAAAATGATATCTTTTGCGGTGTCCTGATTGATATGCCGCATATCATGCGCAACCTTCATCGTCTTGAAAAGCGCGTAAAATAAATCAAAGGATTGGTGGACCTTCTGCACTGGGATTTTCTGTACAGATTCACTCAGCTTCATCCCCAGGATCGGCCGTCTCAAGAGCCGGTCATCGCCCTCCAAGGTCCAAAGCGGAAAATTGCTCAGCAGCCCGCCATCCAGCAGCAGGCTTTTTTTCCGATTCCTATATATCAGTCTTGCCGGCATGAAAATGTACGGAATACCAGCACTCATCCGAATTGCCCGCGCCACCGGAAAACTGCCCCCGTCGATTCCATATGTCCCCGCCAGATCATCCGGGAACACGATCAATCGCCCGAGCGTGACATCGGCTGCAATCACTTTCAGTGTCTTTTGCTTCAAATCCTGGAATGTGTATACCTGCTTTTTGGCCAGGGCTTCGTATAGCCATCTTTCCAAGGCATTGCCCTTGTACAACCCCATCTTGAAATACAGTGTCAGCCAGTTGGCGAACGGGATGAACTTCGTCAGCTTGATGGGATCTGTGAATTTGCTGATATCCGTTTCCTGCAGCAAGGCCTCCAATTCTTCCCCGTCATAACCAGCTGCCAGCAAACCAGCAACAATCGCACCGGCAGAAGTGCCTGCAACATTCTCGAACTCGTATTTCTCCTTCTCCACCGCCTGAATGGCACCAATGAATGCGAACGCCTTCACACCGCCACCTGAAAAAACGCCGTCTATTTTCATTGAGCACGCTCCATGATGACTTTTTACTATACCTAATCAAGGAGCCGGTCTTTTAGAACAAAAAAACCATCCGAATTGGATGGCTGTTAAGACTTTTGGTCTTGCTGAACTTTGATTAATGCTTCTTGACGTCCTTTATCTTCCTGGAAGAATTGAACAAGATTGCCGATC
This sequence comes from Terribacillus sp. 7520-G, assembly GCF_002271665.1. NCBI lineage: Bacteria > Bacillati > Bacillota > Bacilli > Caryophanales > Bacillaceae > Terribacillus > Terribacillus sp. 7520-G. Next base: position 214,645 of record NZ_NQFP01000015.1, read on the forward strand.
CGTTCGATGGAATTCCAACTCAAGTGATGCTCGATCCCTTCTACATCATGGTAGATATTTTCTTCCTCGACACCAATGATCCGAAGAAAATCCTCCAAGAGTTCATGCCGGTAAACCAGGCGCTTGCCGACCCTCTCCCCTTTATCTGTAAGTATCAATCCCCGATATTTTTCATATTTCAGATATTCATCTTTATCCAGCTTCTGCACCATTTTCGTGACAGAAGAAGGATGGACCTGCAGATTCTCGGCTATATCCGAGACACGAGCGTATCCTTTTTGCTCCATCAATATGTAAATTTGTTCAATATAGTCCTCCATGCTGGGTGTAGGCATAAAACTCCTCCATTCAAACCACTGCGGCTTTTACATCTTTACATGATACACCTTTTCCATCAGACAAACAAGCCAACAAAGTTGAATCAGGACAAAAGTGTTACACTTACTTAAACGGCTGTAAAAATTCTTTGAAAATAAGTACATGATTGCTATAATATAAGCTGGAGTATCAGCAGATGGGGGAAATGACATGGAAGCAGTACTGGTTATCGGCATTGCACTCGTTGTATTCATTCTTTATAGTGTAATCCGTTATTTCATTCAGAAGAGACATTTAAAGACTCTTACAGAGGAAGAATTCAAAGCTGGCTACCGTAAAGCACAGCTGATTGATGTCCGTGAACCAAAAGAGTTCGATGGCGGACATATCCTGGGTGCCCGTAATATCCCGCTGACACAGCTTCGCTACCGTATGGCTGAGATCCGTAAGGACAAGCCAGTTTACTTATATGATCAAAACGGTACACGCACTGTCCGAGCTGCAGCAATGCTGCATAAAAAAGGATGTCAGGATCTTAATCAGCTTAAAGGCGGTTTCAAAGCCTGGAGCGGTAAAATCAAACGTAAAGGCGATTGAAAAGAGCTTTGCACATTGTGTGCAAAGCTCTTTTTTCATTCTGGGATATAGCGCAGGATAGGCTTTCTCGCAGCAGTCGTTTCATCCATTCTGCTCACGACTGTCGTATGCGGCGCCTCCTGGACGATTTCAGGATCATGCTCTGCATCTGCAGCAATTTCCAGCATCGTATCAATGAAACCATCCAATGTTTCCTTTGCTTCCGTCTCGGTCGGCTCGATCATCAGTGCTTCTTCGACGTTGAGCGGGAAGTAGATGGTCGGAGGATGGTACCCAAAATCAAGCAGTCGTTTCGCAATATCGAGTGTGCGGACACCCAGTTTTTTCTGTCTGCGTCCGGAAAGCACGAATTCATGCTTGCAATGCTGCGTATATGGCAAATCAAATGCTTCACTCAAGCGGCGCATCATATAATTTGCATTCAGCACAGCGTATTCACTCACCCGCTTCAACCCTTCCGGTCCCATTGTCCGGATATACGTATACGCACGGACATTGATACCGAAGTTGCCGTAATAAGGCTTCACGCGTCCGATGGAATCCGGGCGATTTTCGTCAAGGATGATTTCTTCCCCTTGCCTGCGAACGACCGGCTTTGGCAAAAAGGCCGCAAGCTCTTCAGAAACCCCGACTGGTCCGGAACCTGGACCGCCGCCGCCATGGGGACCGGTGAACGTTTTATGCAGATTCAAATGCACGACATCGAAGCCCATATCACCCGGGCGTGTATAGCCCATGATGGCATTCAGGTTGGCACCATCATAATACAGTTTACCGCCTGCTTCATGGACGATCTTGGCCATTTCCAGGATATCCTTTTCGAATAAACCCAGTGTATTCGGGTTTGTGAGCATCAGTGCCGCTGTATCTTCTCCGACGACACGACGCAAATCTTCCAAATCGACCAGTCCCTGTTCATTGGATTTGACCGTGACAGATTCAAATCCTGCCACTGTTGCCGAAGCGGGATTCGTACCATGGGCGGAATCCGGTACGATGACCTTGGTCCTCTGCGTCTCTCCGTTTTTCTCATGCAGCGCCCTGATCATCATCAGCCCAGTCCATTCCCCATGTGCTCCTGCAGCTGGCTGCAGGGAGACCTCATGCATGCCGGTGATTTCTTTCAGCTGCTCCTGAAGGTCAAACATGAGCTCCAGTGCACCTTGTGCCGTTTTGGGATCCTGATATGGATGTACGTGGCTGAAGCCTTCCATCCGGATGACATCTTCATTGATCTTCGGATTGTACTTCATCGTGCAGGAACCAAGCGGATAGAATCCGGAATCAACACCATAATTCCTCCGGGACAATGCTGTATAGTGCCGGATGATCTGAAGCTCGCTCAGCTCGGGCAGTGCAGCCGGTTCGGTACGGATGTAAGCCGGATCAAAGACTTCATTGATATCGGTTTCCGGCACATCAAGCGGCGGCAGGCTGTATCCTGTCCTTCCTGTCTTCGATAGCTCGAACAGCAATGGGAAATCAGTATTATTTTGCATGGAATGCCGCCACCTCTCTAACGAATGTATCAATCTGTTCCTTCGTACGCTGCTCCGTCACAGCAATAAGCATATGGTCCTTCCATCGATCATCCATCCGTCCCAAGTGATACCCCCCGATAAACCCTTGTGCAATCAGATGATCCTGCAATGCATCAAAATCCGTTTCCACCTTGATGACCAATTCATTGAAGAACGCGCCTTTAAACACAACTTCGAGACCATATGCTTCCAGCTGCTGCTTCATGTACAAAGCTTTCTGTACATTCAAGTGTGCCATCTCCGCAACGCCTTTTTTCCCCAAGGCGCTCATTGCCACAGATGAAGCCAGCGCATTCAGCGCCTGATTGGAACAAATATTCGATGTCGCCTTGTCCCGGCGGATATGCTGCTCCCGGGCTTGGAGTGTCAGGACGAAACCCCTTCTGCCTTCCTCATCCTTTGTCTGTCCGACAAGTCTTCCGGGCAATTTGCGCATCAGCTTGGCAGAGCTCGCAAAATATCCGCAATGCGGGCCGCCATATTGTGCCGGGATACCGAACACTTGCGTATCACCAACGACGATATCGGCCCCGAAGCTTCCTGGCGGTGTCAGGAAACCTAAAGCTAATGGATTGCTGGAAACGACCATCATCGCTTTTGGCTGTGCATCGATGATTTTTCGAATGTCAGCAAGCGGTTCGACCTGGCCGAAGAAATTCGGATATTGGATGATGACACTAGCTGTATCTTCATCCACCGCTTCTTCCAGCGCTTGCAAATCAGTCAATCCGTCCTTGAGCGGAATGGTGACAATCTCCAAGTGCTGCCCTCTTCCATAGGAATCGATCACTTGCCGTGATTCGGGGTGGACTGCTTCGGATACAATGATTTTTCTCTTTCTGGTATGCCCCGCGCTTAATGTCGCTGCCTCCGCAAGTGCTGTTCCGCCATCGTACATGGAACTATTGGCTACATCCATCCCTGTCAGCTCGGCAATCATGGTCTGAAATTCAAAAATGGCTTGCAGCTCCCCTTGGGAAATTTCAGGCTGATATGGCGTGTAAGCTGTATAAAACTCAGATCTCGAAATGACATGATCGACGATGGAAGGAATGTAATGATCGTACACACCTGCTCCAAGGAAGGAAGCATGTGTTTTCATCGTGACATTTCGATTGGCCAAAGCGGCAAGCTCCTCTTTCAATTCCCCTTCACTCTTCGGTTCCTTTATCCGAAGAGGCTCTTTGAGCCGGACCTCCTCCGGAATATCGGAGAAAAGCTCCTCCGTATCCTGCACACCTATCACTTGCAGCATTTCTTCTTTATCTTGGTCTGTCATTGGTAAGTACCTGAAATCCATGGCGTATCCCCCTATTTCCGCTTATAGAATGGTATTGCGACAACCTTGGCCTGCAATCTTTTTTTTCGGATTTGCACCTCCACAATATTTCCTTCTTCACAAGCATCCGCTTGCAGGAGGGCAAGACCGATTGATTTATCCAGCGTAGGTGATTTGGTGCCTGTTGTTACTTCACCAATCTGTACATCGCCTTTAAAAATCGGATATCCATGACGAGGGATTCCTTTATCCAGCATCTCGATACCGGCCAGCTTTCGCTCCGTTCCGTTCTCTTTTTGCTTTTTCAAGACTTCTTTGCCGATGAAGTCGGCGGACTTATTCGTTTTCACCGCAAAGCCGATGCCTGCTTCGACCGGTGTGATTTCTTTTGTCAATTCATTGCCGTATAAAGGCAAATTCGCTTCGAAACGCAATGTGTCCCTCGCACCCAGACCGATTGGCTGAAGATCATATTGCCCGCCTTTTTTTAACAGCAGTTCCCAGACAGCCTGGCCGCTTGCAGACGGTCCATAGATTTCAAAACCATCTTCGCCCGTATAGCCAGTGCGCGAAATCAGGAAATCCCCGTCTATCCCCTCCAGATTCACAGGATAAGCAAACCGGAAAAACGAAATTTCAGACAATTCCGTTCCTGTCAGCTGCTGAAGGATTTGCTCTGCCTTGGGTCCTTGGAGGGCAATCTGCATATAAGCCCCTGACTGATTTTCGATCTCCACGCCATCACGCTTATGGGTAAGCAGCCATTCGAAATCCTTTTCGATATTGGCAGCATTGACAACCAAAAGATAACAATCATCGTCCAGCATATAAACAATCAGATCGTCCACCGTTCCGCCATCCTCATAACACATGACGCTGTATTGCGCTTTGTTTGGAACAAGCAGTTCCAAGTCATTCGTCAGGACATACTGCAGGAAATCCTTACTCGCCGGCCCATGAACCAGGATCTCTCCCATATGGGAAACATCGAATAAGCCGGCAGCCTGCCGCACGGCATGATGCTCTTCCTGGATGCTGGTGAAATGGACCGGAAGCTCCCATCCGCCGAAATCGATCGTCTTGCTGTTTGCCTGATAAGCAGGATAAATCGGTGTTCTTTTCAACTCGCTCATCATCCTTCTCCTCTCTTTTGTACCTCGCAACGAAAAACAGAGCCACCTCGAAAAAACTTTGAGGGGCTCTGTCCATTTACCAGAAAGTTTCTTATCGTCCTTGGACCATAATTGCTTCTTGGGTGGCTCCCATTACGGAAGCACTCTCCAGAGTTGCGTCGTGCTGGAGTTCTTTTGCCTGAGAGATTCACTCAATATTTGCTCCTTCGGCGCCGCTTGCTGCGGTCTCTCCTCCAACATTCACTCGCGGTTTATGAAATTGTAAATCGCGGGCATACTAACAGACAATCAACCTATAAAAAAGCAAAATCCAAACATTCTAACAAAAAATATTGATAATGTTTGGTTTCAGCCCAATTATAACATAACAATTTTTGATTGTGTCTATCTTTTTTATGCTTTTTTCATGAAACTCCGAAGAATAAGGAGATGAGTTCACCATGCAAGCGGAAATACACGACGATGAACACTTCATCAATATGATGGATGAGGTACTGCAGAAAGAAGGAGAAACAGCATCCTGGGAGCATTTCCAAATGGCCTATACAGCTGCCAAAGAAACGAATATCGATACATTCACCGGCTTGGTCGCGCCCGGCTATCTGCCTCACATGACCTTCCACCCGCACCAGCTGGAAGCAAGCCGGCGGGTAGTCGAAGAGATGAATGGGCGCGCCATCCTTGCAGATGAAGTGGGGCTTGGTAAGACGATCGAAGCGGGTCTGGTATTGAAAGAATTGATGATACGCGGGTTGGTGAAAAAAGTGCTGCTGCTTGTGCCAGCATCCCTGGTCAATCAGTGGGTGAACGAATTGAATTCCAAGTTCCATATACCTGCCGCATCCCAGCGAAAGCAATATGTGTGGGAGCATTATGATGTGATCGTGTCCTCTATCGACTTGGCAAAACGCTCACCCCACCGTGAGATCATCTTGGAGCAAGACTATGATTTCGTACTTGTCGATGAAGCACACAAACTGAAGAACAGCCGAACAAAGAATTATGCCTTCATCCAGTCGTTAAAAAAGAAATATTGCCTGCTGCTGACAGCAACACCTGTCCAAAATAGACTGAGCGATATTTATAATCTCGTATCCTTGCTGAAGCCTGGCTACCTTGGCAGCTACAAGCAATTCAAAGATACATATGGAGATGATCGCAAAGATGCAGAAGAGCATCATTATCTGAAAGAACTCATCCGCAAAGTGATGGTCCGCAACCGCCGGGAGGAAACGGGACTGCAATGGACGAAGCGGAAAGTCGAGACCATTTGGATCGATTTCACCGAGGCAGAGCGCCGGGTGTATGAGAATATGCAGGATTCCACCAGCGCCGCAGCGACTTTCGCAAAAATCACCCTGCTCCGGGAGCTATGCAGCTCCAGGGAAGCTGCATATTTGTCCATGAAGAAAATGGTCGAGGAAAATCCGGAATCCGGCACTGCCTATCTGCCGCTCATGAAAGAAATCGAACAGCTGCCTCAGCATAGCAAGGCGTTAAAGGTTGTCGAGCTTATCAAGGCCGCCCCGCCCGGGGAGAAATTCATCATCTTTACCGAATATCGGGCAACGCAATTTTATTTGCAATGGACACTGAAGCAGCACGACATATCCTCCGTGCCTTTCCGGGGAGGATTCAAAGCCGGCAAAAAGGACTGGATGCGTGAGCTGTTCGAAAAGCACGCCCAGGTCCTGATTGCGACCGAAGCTGGCGGCGAAGGAATCAACCTTCAATTTTGCAGCAATATGATCAATTATGATCTGCCTTGGAATCCGATGCGGCTGGAACAGCGGATCGGCAGGATCCATCGTTTCGGTCAGCAAAAAGATGTGCAAATTTATAATTTTGCAGTACGTGACACATTGGAAGCACACATACTTGAATTGCTTTATAAGAAAATCAATTTATTCGAACGCGTGATCGGCAATCTCGACCATATCCTTGCCGAACTCCAGCTATCCGATATGGAAAAGGAAATCAAAAGGATCTTCGCTGATTCCCATTCGGATGGTGAAGTCAAAGTCAAGCTCGACAATCTGACTGCGGTCATCACCGAAACGGGACACCAGCTGGAAAGGGAGAAATTACATGGATAGACAAACACTTCATCGATTCCTGCGAAAATTTTTTGTATCGAATGGCTGTCAGCTGCTGGAGGAGAAGGACGGACTGCTTCGTTTCCTGCTTACCCCGGAGTTGGATGAAGAATTGATGAATCGGCCATTCTATTGGCGTTACAAGAAACGGCTCGGCCAGGAAGGCGAACCGATGGAGCTGACACTTCTGACCGATCCGAATCAATCAGCCGAGAAAGCCGAGCATATCCATTTCGGCAGCCCGCGCCTGCATAAGATTTTCCGGCTGATCCGGGAATCTGCCCAAGTGGCACGTCTGTACGAAAAAGTTGATTCAGCTTCCCGGACACCATTGTACCCGTGGCTCATCCGGAACATAAGCGTTCATTTTTCCGGTAAGCGCAAACGAACCGAAACGCACTCGGTAGGCTTGCAGCTCTTGAATGGGCAGCTTGTCACGAATTGGATGGAGAACTTCTCCCAGGTGGAATTCAAGCAGCAGATCAGCGATCAATGCTATTGCCTCTCCCCCATCATCCGATACCAAAGCGGCTACCAGCGGATCAGCAGCTATATGCATACGTATTTGGATGCACTTGATGATGGATGGATAAAGGAAACCGCAGACACACTCAAACAGGAAGAAGCTTTGCTTCAGCATTTCTTTGACCAAAGCAATCAAGGAGAAATGGAAGAGGAAATGCAGGAAGAAAGAGCAGCCTTGTACCAAAACGAGCTGGACGCCCTGCACAAACGACTCATCCCCTCCATCCGAATGGAAACGATCAATGCCGGCATTTTTTATCTTTCGGAAGAGACGACCCAAAAACTTCTACAAAAAAAAGAGGCCTGAACCTTGTCCGGGCCTCTTATCGTTTACGACGGAACAATAGCTTGAAAGCGAAAGGCAGGACGCCGAACCACTTTCCATGCAGCTGATGCTTTTCCTTATCCTTCGGTTTCTTTTTCTGCTTCGGTGCATCCATCTTTTTCACCAGCTCCTGCGTGACGAATCGGAAATAATCATTTGATGACAAATCCCATCCCTCCTTACTTTTTACTTGTAGCGTGACCAATTTCAATTCTTTCCATACAGCATGAAAAAAGATGCTTGAATTTTTCAAGGATATATCTTTTTTAAGCTTGCTCACATGGAAGATTACTGCATTTTCACGATATGACGGCTCTTTGACCTTGTAGTAATGTATCAGCCAAGGAGGTGACATACGTGCAGGATAGTCCTTTGCATTATGCAGAAAATCTGATGGAGGAAGCGATACAGCAGCAAGCCTCCGACATCCACTTTACGCCGGAGGCGAATGAAACTAGCGTTTATATACGCATCCATGGAAAACGCATCCTTCACAGCCGTCTATCGACCATGCATTTTCGCAAATTGATTGCATACTACAAATTTGTCAGCGGCATGGATATCGGAGAAATGCAAAAACCTCAGGACGGCGCGATGCCATTTTCCTATAAAGGCCAACAGCAATATTCCCTCCGGCTATCCACCTTGCCGCTTAAGAAAACAGAAAGCCTGGCCATAAGGATCCTCCCCCAAAGTGAAGCCCCTCTGCTCGACCAGCTGTTGTTATTCCCTTTTCAAATCCATAAGCTGCGGCAGCTGTTGATGGAAAATACCGGAATACTATTGTTCACCGGACCCACCGGCAGCGGCAAGACGACGACAATGTATGCACTGCTTCAGGATTTATTGCAAATGAAAGCATATCAGGCTATCACTTTGGAGGACCCGATTGAAAAAAGAATGGAGAATATGCTGCAAGTGCAAGTGAATGAAAAGGCAGGCCTTACCTACCAGGCAGGGTTGAAAGCGGCTCTGCGTCATGATCCTGATGTGCTGATGATCGGGGAAATCAGGGATGAATCCACCGCAAGTTTTGCATTTGAAACAGCAAGGACAGGGCACCTGGTCATCAGCACCCTGCATGCAAAAGATGCGGCGGGCGCCATTCATCGTTTAAGAGAAATGGGCCTACCAGAAGCGGATTTACACCATACCTTGATCGGTGTAGCTTCACTGGAGCTTCTCCCCATCACTGTGCCCCACCCTTCCCGTGCTGCCATCATGGAGCTGGCAGACTCTGCTCAAATCGGCTGCTTGCTGAAATCGTACAATACCTCTTTCCTGACATTTGCTGAACTTAGGAGGAAAGCCTATGCATATGGCTTTATCACGAAAGAAACTTATCAGATTCAGGAAGGGAGACAGACTGCTGTCCCTTGAACAGCAGACGCACTTCCTTCAACAGCTTCATCGAATGCGATTGAAAGGCTATGATATGGCCCATTCACTTGATTTCCTGCACTGGCAGCCGCAATGGCAATCAGTGACTCAAAAATTACGTGAAGGTTTACAGCAAGGTCTGCGGCTGGATGAAGCCTTCTCCCATGCTCGCTTTTCACCTTTCATCGTCATCCATATTTACGTGGCCCATCACGATGGGAACCTGGAAAATGCATTGGAAAGAAGCTACACCACTTTACAGAAACAGATGCAGCAGCTGGCGAAGTTCAAAAAAGTCACTCGTTATCCAGTTTTTCTCCTAATCAGTATCCTATTGCTTCTGTTATTCGTGAAGCTTTACGTCTATCCATCTTTTCTCTCCCTCTTCGCTTATTCAACCGAGTCTGCGAACCTTCTTGGCTTCTTTTCCAGTTTGGTGAATGTATTCTTGTATGGAAGCCTAGCCTTAGGAGCGATCGGGATCTGTCTATTCCTCTCCCAAGATCACCTCCGAAAACGATTACCATCAGAAAAGAAACGTTATTATCTGGAAAACGTGCCTGGTATGCATCGCATTGCCCGTACACGGATAAGCTTTCAGTTTGCCATCCAGCTTGGCAACCTCCTTACAGCAGGACTTTCACTATATGAAAGTCTCCAGCTGCTGTCTAAGCAGCAATATCATGACATGCTGCGGCTGTATAGCAGCACTTTGCTGGCCCACCTGTCTTCCGGCCGGACGATGGACGAGTGTCTGCCTAGCTTCACGCTGCTTGATCGGCAGCTTCAGGGCATCCTTTTAAATCAAGCCGATGTATCTTCTCAAGCGAAGGATCTTTTGATGTATGCGGAAATCATGACTTCCAAAATGGAGGAACGAACGAAGACTTTTCTTCATCTCCTGCAGCCCATTCTGCTTGGTATCATGGCAATATGCATCATCATCGTTTATTTATCTTTGCTGCTTCCCATGTTCCAGATGGTCCATACATTATAGGAAGAGGTGATCTAATGCGAAACGAAAAGGGATTCACATTGGTCGAAATGCTTATTGTCTTACTCGTCATTTCCGTTTTGATGATCCTTATCGTGCCGAATCTGGCCGATAAGAACGACCGTGTCCAATCACAGGGCTGCGAAG
>NZ_NQFP01000016.1:0-667 GCF_002271665.1 Terribacillus sp. 7520-G
CACTGGTAAAATTAGCCGAGAGCCAGGTTCAGACGTATAAAATCGATCATGGCACAGTTCCCACTCTCTCACAGCTTCAAAACGGTTATTTGACAGAGACGACATGCCAGGGCGGGAAACGCATATTGGTCATCAGTCCTGATGGCGGAGTTTCATTGACAGATGCATCCGGATCATAAGGAAGGGGGCTTTAGTTTACTTGAATTGATGATCGTACTTGGTTTGTCTTCCTTTTTGATTGCAATCGGAACAGGTTTTTATCATCATCTTCTTACCAAAGCGGAAGTGAACCAATTCAAACAGCGGCTGGAACAAGACCTTCTTTATCTCCAGCAATACACTCAATTCGACAGGACAGCAAAGCTTTACCTGGAAAATGATAAATATGAGATATACTCCGCCAAGTTGCAAGAAGATGTATTAGTCCGGCAAATTCCTGAAGGTTATGCAATCAAAATTCATCCTGATTCCAGGTCATTTGCCTTCAGCCAATCAGGAACAGCCCTGCAACCAGGCAGTATGACCATACACACCCCTATGGGAACCGACAGACTAGTGTTTCCGCTCGGCAAAGGAAGAGGATACTATGAGTAAACCTACTAGACAAGAAGGGTTTCTTATATTGGATGCCTTATTCAGCTTCGGTATGTTCTTACTTTTATGTACC
>NZ_NQFP01000017.1:0-20622 GCF_002271665.1 Terribacillus sp. 7520-G
CTTCTGCTGCCCTTGTGGATTGATTTGAGAAAGGAACTGCTCCTTCAGGAAACAAAGGCGGAGTACTATAGTCTGCTGCAAAATGAACTGGCGAAGCCCGATCCCCAAAACCAAAAGCTGCAAGAAGGGAAGCTTGCTGCAGAGTTGAAATTCAGCACCGAAGATGGTTTGAAAAAAGGATGCCTGGAATTAAACGAGAGCGGAAGAGAGGAGAGGAACTGCCTGTATGGATACCTCAAGCGATAAGGGCTTCACGCTTCTGGAAGCATTGATTGCACTGGGTATATTGATCCTGATCCTCTCATCCATTCCCCCCCTCCTCGCACCCTTGGTACAAAATACAGAACCAGAGTCATTGTCAGTCAGACAAGCCCTGCATTTCATTTCAATGGAAGTACACAAAGGAAATTTTGTAAGGATAGAGGATGATAGACTTTTCATTGAAGACCAGCAAGGAAGAATAGCTGTCTTTGAACAATATAAGGACATGATTCGGAGACGAGTTAATGGCAAAGGTCATGAAATTTATCTTCATCATATCGAGAAACTGGAATTCCATTTGGATGGGAGCACAATCATTGCAATAATTAAAGGAAAAGAGGGGGAATCGTTTGAGAAGCATATTGCGTTGGAATGAAAAAGGCTTTGTCCATCCTTTCCTCCTTTTCCTTACAGCTTTTTTCCTGCTTTTGATCACATCCGGCAGCTTGCTTCTCACTATCCGTGTACAATCAACCGACCTGCTGTTCGAGCAGTACAAATTGGAACAAGCTGCGTCTATTGCGACCAACGTCATTGAAAACCATTATCTTCCCAATCTGGATGCTGAAGAAGAAACATATAAAATCCGGAATGAAGCTGTGGAAGCTGATGTCACGGTCAGCATCGATGATGATCAGATTCTAGCACATTATGTAATCAAAACCGATTATACGGATAAACCGATAATTTTTTATAAAAAATATCATTCCAAATGAATAAAATCATCGTAATCACACAGACTAAGCTTTGTACGATGGGCTATAGCCAAGCGGTAAGGCAGCGGGTTTTGGTCCCGTTATCGTTGGTTCGAATCCAGCTAGCCCAGTAAAAAGATCCCACCATATAGGCGGGATCTTCTTTTATATGAGGAATGGATTCTTCGCTTGCTCTTCCCCTATCGTCGTCTTAGGCCCATGTCCAGGATATACCTCATAGTCATCCGGCAAAGACAATAATTGATTCGTTATGCTGTGCATCAAAGTCGGCAAATCTCCCCGGTATAAATCTGTCCGGCCGATACCGCGCTGGAATAATGCATCTCCAACGATTGCGCTTTTCGCTTCATGGAAGACCAAGGTGATACTTCCAGGGGAGTGACCAGGCGTATGACGGATTTCAAAAACAAACTGCCCGATCTTCATTTCACCAGGCTTCAGGCTCTCATCAGCATCCCTTGCCGTTATTTGCTTGACCGGGAACATTTTTGACCCATTCTTACTCGGGTCGCCAAGCCAATCGGCTTCTTCCTCATGCAGATATACCGGTATATGATATATATCCCTGGCGTCATCGACTGCCCCGATATGATCAAAATGTGCATGTGTCAGCAGGATTGCCTGCGGCCGAAGTTCCTTCTGCTTGATCCATTCGATCAATTTGACGCTATCTCCGCCCGGGTCGACAATCAGGCAGTCATTCTTTGATTCAAGTATGTAACAATTTGTTCCCATCGGTCCTAGACCTAATGTATGTATTTTCATTTCGCTCATCTGCTCCTTTCCAAATAATGTTCAAAAGCTCGACAAGTATATATGTGTGCACTACTTTATGGAAGGTATTTGCCAAGCTTCATTTAACACAAGTATAGCAGGAAACCAACAAATTTGCTCATAGGAGGGTAAGCAAGTGATCTTAATCCATCCTCACATTCTTGCTTGCATTTATTAATGTGACTGCATTCATCGTCGCTGTTTCCATAACAGACTTTTATAGGCCTATTGCAAAAGGATCGCTGCATAACAGCGATCCTTTTGTCAACTTGCTTTTTCTTTTCCTTCTTCAAAGTCATAAAATCGAAGTAAGTCGCCATAGATGATCCGGTCGGAGTAATTCAGTTCCTTTGTTACTTGTTCCCTTATCGGTTCACATACACTTTCAATCTGTTCACCGGTTTCTCCGGATATCTCGGCTTCTTCACCTTCTTGATCATCTGCTGGTTCACCTGTCAGCCTGTCATAGCACATATCATTGGTGAACACATAATCGTCACTGATGAAATCGCCATTTCGCAAGGCGATGTATTCCTTACGGTCTTTGGCAAACACATCATTACCGAATTGGATGTCGTGCTCGGACTCAATTCCCAACAGACTCAGGATAGTCGGCTTCACATCGATCTGCCCGGCTACCTTTTCCATCACCTGTCCATTCCCGTCACCGGGAATATGGATGAAGAACGGTACGCGCTGATTCTGTATTTGCTGATATGGCGTTATATCCTTGCCCAGGTACTGGCTCATCGCCTTATTGTGATATTCACTGATGCCATAATGATCGCCCATCATGACGATGATGGAATCCTCATACTCACCGGATTCTTTCAGCTGCTCGAAGAATTGCTGCACAGCCTCGTCTGTATAGCGCGCTGTTTGGAAATACTTATTTAATGTCTGGGAATTGGAGTCAAATTGATCAATCGTTGCTTCCTCTTCCGGCAAATCGAATGGATGGTGATTCGTCAAGGTGATGAACTTCGTATAATATGGATCTTCCAATTCCTGCAAATAAGGAGTCGACTGTTCAAAGAATGGCTTATCCATCAAGCCCCATCCGACTGTATTTCGATCCTCTCCTTCTGTGATGACGTCGTAGCTATTTTCATCATAGAATGTATCGTAGCCAAGGCTGTCATACATGACGTCACGGTTCCAGAAGCTGGAGTTGTTTGAATGGAAGACTGCAGTCGTGTAATCATGCTGTCCGAGAATTTCCGGTGTTCCGTTGTATTCATTCTGCCCATGTGTGAAAAACACGGCACCGCGCGGCAGCGGATACAGGGAGTTTTCAACCAGGAATTCGGAATCAGAGGTCTTCCCCTGTTCTGTCTGATGATAGAAATTCTCGAAATAATACGTATCTTTATCCTTTGTCAGGCTATTCAGGAATGGAGTGACTTCTTCCCCATTCAATTCATTATTGATCAGGAAGCTTTGCATGGACTCCAGGGAAATGAAGATGACATTCTTCCCTTTTGCCTGGCCGAATTTTTCCGACTTCCCGGTCTCCACTTCTTCATTTACATAAGAAGTGATTTCCGGAAGTTCATTCCCGTCGGCAAATACACGCTGTGCTTCTGTCTTCGATTGCATGACAGCATCGTAAATGTGGAAATTGAATAAACCGATGTTTTTGACCAAATATTCCCGGTCGAAGCCGCGGGTGAACAGCTGCGGACGTTCCGCTTCAGCCAAGCCTACGTTCAATACGACGAAAGCAGCAATGGCCGCCATGGTTGAAACTTTCTTTCTGCGAAGGTAATCGACCGTCATGGTCTCTTTATAACGGTAGCTGAGGAACCAGATGATGGCCAAATCCAAGAACAGCAGGATGTCCTGCGGATAGATAAGGCTGAGAATACTGCCGCCAAGATCTGCGGCATTGCTTCCTTGCATGAGGACCGGCACTGTGAGGAAATCACTGAAGTGACGGTAAAAAATCAAGTTGATGTACAAAATGATAGAACCCACGAGGCTGATGAACCGGATATACCGTATCTGCCATTTACGTGAGAATAATACGCTGAGGCCAAAAGCCAGAAAGGCACTTACAAACGGATTCAGCAGCAGGATGAACTCCTGCATGGCATTATCCAAACTGATATTGAATAGGAAACGATAAATGATATACGTTTTCAGTCCAAACAAAACTGTCGCCAAAATATATAATGGTGCAGTGAATGTTCGTTTCAAGTAAAAATCCTCCTCATTATAGAACAGAGCGTAAAACAGATGGCAGCAACTTGTGCTGCTGCCATGCACGCATTTTTTCTTTAATTATTTTGCAGCCTCCTCCAAGTGCTGTTTCACCAGGTAAGCAGCACCGTAGACACCTGCGTCATTGCCGAGCTGTGCCGGCACGATTTCGCAATCATATGTTGTGCGCGGCAGCGCTGCTTTTTTGAAGGCTTCCTTGATCGGACCGATCAAGGCCTCCCCTGCTTTTGAAACGCCGCCCCCGATGATGATTCGGGAGGGATTGGTAAGGATAGCCGCATTGGATAAGACATGCGCCAGGACAGTGGTTGCTTTTTCCACGATCCTGTTCGCTTGTTCATCCCCTTTGGCAGCCAGCTCGAAGACATCTTTGGAAGAAACGGCGCCGTTGTCTGCAAGGCGCTTGCCCAAACCGCTATCGGGATCCTCAGCTGCTGCTTCGGTTGCCAGGCGGCTGATACCGGTAGCAGATGAGATTGTTTCCAAACAGCCCTTGCGCCCGCAATTGCATGGGGCACCATTTTCTTCGACCGTGACATGGCCGATTTCCCCTGCTGTACCATTGATGCCATTGATGATATGTCCATTCGCAATCAAGCCTGCTCCTACGCCAGTTCCCAGAGTGATGGCGATGATATTATCCTGCTGGGCTCCAGCACCTTTCCATACTTCGCCCAATGCTGCCAGGTTGGCATCATTATCGATGAATACAGGAAGCCCGGATAATACACCCAGCTCAGCCGAGAGAGGGAAATCGCGCCAGCCGACATTGACTGCTTCTGCAATGACACCATTACGCGGGACAACGAAACCCGGGGCTCCGACTCCAATGCCTTGGATCCTTTCCTTCGCGATGCCGAGTTCCTCAAGCTTCGCCTGGATCGTTTCCCAGATCTGCTTCGGAATGTGCAGACCCTGCTCGTATTTATCCGTCTTGATTTCCCATTTTTCAATGATTTCGCTCGTTTCATCGATGATGGCGAGCTTGATTGTCGTGCCCCCGATATCGACACCGATCAATAATCCATCCTTACTCATTGTTTCCCGCTCCTTCTCGACTATCCGACAAAGCACTTATCTCTTTTCTTAAAATCAAATTTGCTTGTCCATATTCCTGTAAAGACAATAGTTTATTTTCATACAGCTCCCGCAGCTCTTCCTGCATCATGCTCAAATCGAGCTTGCGGTCTCCAATGTATACAAAAATTCCATACGTCTTCAATAACTGCATTACATCATAAACCGTTTTCATACATATCACCTAACATATTATAACAACCTTCACCTAAAATTGAAAATGATTTAAGAATACGTTCACACCTTCTTAACAATATGCCTTATTGTAAAAAAAATAACCTGAAATCAATTGACTTCAGGTCATATCTTTACAATTATGACATGTGACTTTGAAGATAAGCTTCCAGCAAGGAATAGGTTGCTGCCAGGGCCTTTTCATGAGTCCGCTCGAAGGCATGGGATGCAGCTATGCCAGGTCCGATCAGACCATGCCGGATATCATATCCTGCTCGTATTGCTGCGGAAGCGTCTGATGAGTAATAAGGATAAATATCCAGCTTATACGGCAACTCGTTTGATTGCGCGAGCTCAGCCAGCTGCTCCCTTAACCCATGATGATAAGGACCGCTTGAATCTTTCACACAGATCGATACATCAAATTCGGTCGTTGCTTGACCGTCCCCGATCGCTCCCATATCGACCGCGATATATTCCACCACTTCTGCAGGTATGTTCGAATTGCCCCCATAACCAATTTCTTCATTATTAGAGATGAACACATGCGTGGTATACGGCAGCTGCCGCCCTTCTTCCTTCAAATCCCGAAGCAGCTCAAGCAGGATGGCGACACTGGCTTTATCATCCAAATGCCTGGATTTGATGAATCCGGAATTTGTACGTTCAAAGCGCGGATCGAATGAGACGAAATCCCCGACGCGGATTCCCAGTGCCTCTGTTTCTTCGCGGGATGCCGTCAGCTCATCGATCCGTACTTCGATGTTTTTCTCATCCCTTTTCGCCTCCCCTGCGTTACGGTAAACATGCACGGAGGTCTGATGCATCAGGATAGTCCCGCTGAAGGCTTTTTCCTTGCTATGTATCGTACAGTATTCTCCTTCGACACTGTTCCAGCGAAAACCGCCAACCATTGCCAATGACAAAGTTCCATCCGCTTTTATTTCTTTTACCATCGCTCCCAAGGTATCAACATGTGCAGTCAATAGACGATGGTGAGCTGTATCTTTACCTGGCACCGTGATCAGCAAAGCTCCTTTATTGGTCACCCTGGCGGAGAGTCCCAGGGAATCGGCAAAACTGCGGCAAAAATCAATTGCCTGCTCCGTATACCCCGAAGGACTGGGTATATGTACAAGCTTTTCCAACGTTTCAGCAATACGGTCTATTCTTTGCATGGCTATCCCTTCTTTCATAATATGTAGGTCTATTACATAGTATCAATAAGCGAGAGTTTGTCCAATGAGGAGGACAATGAATGCGAAAAATGCTTGTAATTGGATGTATCCTTTTCTCCGTTATCCTTAGTACCATTTATTTCATTCGCACCCAGCAGCCTCAGCCAGTGATCCAGCACTTCCCGATCGATGATGCTGCCGCTTTCGCCGATACATCCACATCCTTGAAAAAAGTGGATTTCCGGAGAGTCCATTGGCGTATCGAAAGCTTACTTGACAGAGAAGCATATTTGCGTCAGGACGTCGGACTGCTGTTTGAAAACGGAAAATTGGCAGGCGTGATGAATAAATGGATGCATCCTGGTCGCAGCTTGATACAGGAAAAAACGCTTATCCTTCAGCCAAACAAGCAGCTGGATGCCGTATCTTTTCATTTTGCGGAGCTGCATGATAACGAAATCACAAGCACATTCAAGCTGTCCGGGATTCGTTCCTATACGTCCAATTCGTTTGAACTGTTTTCCTTCCCCAAGAACGAAAAAGAAATACAATCCCGCTCCGTCGCCATAACCGATACCTCCCAAGTGCTGAAACGAGTGTGGGCAGATGCAAAACAACAGTTATCCATCCCTGCCGATCAATATATCGAAGTACCGCTCACCGCGCTGCCAAATGCCGATTTATCAACTATCAACGGCCTTTCGGAAGATAAAAAAAGGCAGGAGGTCATCAGCCGGCTCTGGGAAGGTCTTTACCGTAATTATATCGTGCCAATCGGTCCAGCCGTGGAGGAAGGCACAGTGAGCACATACGTTCCATTGCTGCTTTTCGATAAATCCGGTAAGCATCTGCGGGTGCTGTATCAGGATGAAACAGGCCGGCATAGAGAGCTGCTGCAATATTACTGAGAGATCTCTTGCTGAAGCTGCTTGTATTCCTGATTATCCGGATCGAGTTCGGTTGCCTTTTTCACATGCTTCCTGGCTTCATCGTCATTTCCCTGCGCATGTAACGCTGCAGCCAGCAGATAATGAGCAGAATCATTATCGGGCTGCAGCTCAACAAGGCGTTCATAATCAGCGATACTTTTATCGACATCTCCTGTATCGTAATAAGCTGCTCCTCGGTAAAACAGCAGCGCAGGCTCATAAGCGGTATCCCCGTCATCGAGCGCCGCTGACGTATGCTCGATGATGGCATCATAATCCATTTGTTCGGCAGCCTCTTCCACTTGCACCATCTGACGTACCGATTCATTGACAGGACCAGCCAATCCATACCAAAGAAGGCCGACAATCAATAGGACAGTCATAAGAAGTCCGCCAAGTCGGGCACCCTTATTCTTCTTACCCGGCAGTCCGACCAGGAACGAAACCGCAAAGCCGCCGACCAAACCGCCTAAATGAGCGAATACATCGATGACGTGACTCGCAGAGAAGCTGATCACCAAGTTGATAAGGAGAATGACAATCAGCCCGTTCCCGATCGTCCGCCAGAACAGCTTTGGATATACAACTCCAAAATAAAGCAAAGCACCAAACAGCCCAAAAATAGCACCTGATGCGCCCGCACTCAGGTTGTCGGAGAAAGCGAAGCTCGCCAATCCCCCAATGACACCGCCTAAAAGATAAATCAAAAAGAAACGCCGATGACCAAAAACCTGCTCCGTCAATGTTCCGAGATAATACAGCGACAGCATATTCGTTAAAAGATGCAGCGCGCCGATGTGCAGAAACATCGAGGAAGCGATACGCCACCATTCATTTTCTGACAGGATAAGAGGATTATACTTTGCCCCAAGCTCGATAAGCACCGCGGAATTCGTAGAACCGCCAAGCAATGTTTCCATTAGGAACATCAACAGGCAAATTCCGATGAATGCATAGACCAGAAGCGGTTTCTTTCGATGGAAAACAGCTTGTTCAGCCTGCTGCTGCTGAATCAGCAAACTCCGCAGCCTCCCCTTCTCCATCTCGATTTCCTGTTCATCGGCCGATGTCAAAGACAAGGTATCTTCCAGCTTCAAATGCCGAAAGAGTTTCTCCATCTCTGTCTCATTCGACTCGCGATCCAAATAATAAAGCTGCATCGGGATCGGGCGTCTGCTTTTGATAATCATGGGTTTCTTAAGCTTTGACCAATCATCAGCAGGTTCCTGTTCGCCAAAATAGACATTATGTATCCTTGTCTTTTTGGAAAATAATCCTTTATTCATATTTTGAATTTGGTTGGCGGTTTTCAAAATATCCTGTTTGAGATGATTTGCCCAAGTAAACGTCTTGAGCGAAAGTTTCACGATATAGGTTATTCCATCCTGCTTCTTCTCCAGCCAAGCGACACGCAGGTCATCCTCAGCCCTTATAAATGTGAAATCGTGAACGGCAAGCAGACGATTGATCATTCTGTAATACGCCGTTTCTTCGTTGTAGGTCATACCTCTCCCCCTCTGCCTACAGTTTATCAAAAAAATCATGGAAAAACGCCCAGTTTACACTGAGCGTTTGAATAAAATCGGCAGCATCCGGGAACGCAGGGGCTCAAATCCCATTGAAAGCCGGATAAGCCCTTTACGCAGGACCGTTACTGCTAACAGTGCATTCAGCACCCGGTACCGCTCCCGAACTAAAAATACGACACTTGCTGCCAGTGTCAGCGTCGTGATAAGGGTTTTCCACATCAGCACCCTTCCTTTCCTTCGGGATAACCATAGTGTAACCCGAAGGAGAATACTCCTATTCGGTCAAAACAGAAAACCATCATCTGTCAAAAGATGATCGACTGGCAGATCAAAAGGAGCTATGGGCAATGATCTTCTGATTTGCTGTGTACTTGCCAGCGACAATGTCGTATTTTTAAAATCGGTTAAATAGCGATCATAGTAGCCCCCTCCATAACCAATCCTATAACCTGATTCTGTAAAAAGCAGACCAGGAACAATCAGAAGGTCGATTTCATCCTTTGAAGCGGGTAGACATAGTTCCGGAACCGGTTCTTTGATATGGAAAGCACCATTTGTGAGCTGGTCATAGCTTTCTATATAAAAAAACTGCATACCTCTGTTTTTGGTCGTGAGCGGAACACATACTTTCTTCTCTTCCAGCCAAGCTTGCTGGATCAGCCTAGTTGTATCCCATTCATGTGAAAGAGCCATCGTAAGACCCACGCTGGATGCTTCTTGCCAAACTGCGGAACCAAATAGAAATCCCGCCAGCTTTTGCTCGACTCGAAGCTTATCTGTCTGCGGCATCTCCTTCAGCAGCTGGAGCGCCTCTTGTCGAAGCAAGTCTTTATCTTCCATCCATCCCGCCCCCCTTGTTATGTAAAAAAACTCCCGCCAAATATAGGAGGGAGTTTTTTAATCAAGCTTATTTTGTTTCGCGGTGCAGCGTATACTTTTTCAAGCGTGGGCTATATTTTCTAAGCTCCATGCGTTCTGGATGTTTACGCTTGTTTTTTGTTGTAATGTAGTTACGATCTCCTGTTTCTGTGCAGGCGAGAGTAATATTTACACGCATGTATAATCCCTCCCAACAATCTTAAATAAAGTGTATGAAAACTTAACGATCTTCAGACCATCTAATAATAGCAGAATTATGTTAGGTAATCAACCGTTATCCATAACTATTTCAGAAGAAAAGTGAAAATTGTCGAAAACGATATATCCGCAAGCTGTTTGGTATGGTATAACTAAGTTAGCAATATGTAGGAGGTTCAGACAAACATGCTAATTGCTGCTATCACTTTTCTTGCAGCCGGTATCATATTATGGATATTCTCGTTCTTCATGCAAGATAAATTCAAACAATTGGATCAGCAAATTGAACAGCTTACCCTATCCAACATGCAAGAAACATATACGTTGAATAAAAAAGTCAAAATTCTTGAAGAAGAGCTCCTTCCAGCTGTACAGCGTGAGCCAAAACCGAATAAGGCCTCACAGAAGCCAGCTATTTTCCAACAGGTTCTTCGCCTGCATCAGCAAGGCTATTCCATCAGGGAAATAGCCAATCATACAAATATGACAGAAGATGATGTATACCGCATCGCAAAACAGGCGGGAGTTCCATTATGAAGCAAGTGATACAAGGATTTGCAACCGCCCTCCTGCTTGCAGGAGCGATTATGCTTTATTTTCATTACACGGAAGCAGCAAAGACCGAACAAGCAGCTTCCGCCGAGCCCCAAATGGTAAAACCGGATAATGACGAAATGAAACAGGAGCTGGAAGGCCAAGGCTATCATGTACTGGATGACAAGGAATACAATCAACTGACAGGGAAACAGACAGGGAATGCTGCAAAATCGGAACCTGAGCAGCAGAAAAAAACGTATACCTTAAAGCTGGAAAACGGGATGACCAGTGGAGAAGTAGCATCCTCGCTTGAGAAAGCGGGAATCATCGAAGATGGAGCTGCTTTCCGTACATACCTGGATGTTACAGAGGCTAGCCAATCACTCCAAGTCGGTAAGTATGATCTGGATTCCGACATGGACTATAAAGAAATCGTTGAATTAATGACAAAATAAGAAGCAGCGGCAACTGCCGCTGCTTCTTATTTATTTAAATCAACAGAAGTCCCTTTTACAAGATAAAGAATGCTTTCGCCAATATTGGTAATATGATCTCCTACACGCTCGACAAAACGTCCGACGAAGACAAGCTGCATCGTCTGTTGATGCTTGCCTGTTTGCGCTTTTCGTTCATCCAGCATATCGCGGAATAATTCACCATACATACTATCCACGACCTTATCCAAATCAGCCAGTTTCTTTGCTTTGCTGATATCCTCCTCTTCGAAAGCCTGCACAGCACTATGAATCATTTTGCTGACAACTTCCTGCATATCCCGGATAGCTGGAGGGATATCATAGGGACTTAATACATTCAGTCGATTTACGCTTTTTGCGATATTTTTGGCATGGTCACCCATGCGTTCCAAATCAGAGGATACACGAAGGAAAGCAACCAGCCTGCGCAAATCCGTGGCCACAGGCTGCTGCATGGCAATCAGTTGGATAGTCGCTTCATTAATCTCCTGGTCACGTTCATTCAATAGATCATCATTTTCGATCACTTTATAAGCAAGATCGCTGTCCCGCTCATATAATGCATCAATTGCTTGCTTCAAAGCTGTGTCCACTTCATGCGCAAAAGAAATAATAGATTGCTGAATTGCTTCCAAATCTGCTGAGAATTGCTCTCTTGCTACCATACGTTCTCCTCCAATACGTAATTAACCGAAACGTCCGCTAATATAATCTTCTGTCCGCTTATCTTCCGGGTTAGAGAATATCTTACCCGTCTCTGCAGTCTCCACAACACGGCCATGCAGGAAGAAGGCTGTCTTATCAGAGATACGGGAAGCCTGCTGCATATTGTGCGTGACGATGACGATACAATATTTTTTCTTCAGCTCCGTCATAAGCTCTTCGATTTTCAAAGTGGAAATCGGATCCAAAGCAGATGTCGGTTCGTCCATCAATATTACATCTGGTTTTGTGGCAAGCGCCCGTGCAATGCAGAGACGCTGCTGCTGTCCGCCAGAAAGTCCCATCGCAGAGGACTTGAGACGATCCTTCACTTCATCCCAAAGTGCAACATCCTTCAACGTCGTTTCCACGATTTCATCCAATTCACTCTTTTTCTTGATACCGTGGATTTTGGGGCCATAGACAATATTATCGTAAATGGATTGCGGGAATGGGTTGCCTTTTTGGAAAATCATACCCACTTTACGGCGCAAATCAACAAGATCCACCCTGGAATCGAGCAAGTTCTGATTCTTGTAATTGATTTCGCCAGTCATACGTACCCCCGGCTCCATATTGATCATCAAATTGAGCGTTTTGATGAAAGTGGATTTACCGCAGCCCGATGGGCCGATAATGGCGTAAATTTCATTATTCAATGCTTGTAAATTTACATCCTTCAAAGCATGGAAATCATCGTACCATAGGTTCAAATCATTGACCTGGAAAATTGTCTCTTTCTCAGCTGCTACTTGCATGACCGTTGCCTCCTACCCGAATCTTCCGGAAATATATTCTTCTGTTCTCGTTTCAGAAGGATTTGTGAAGATCTTTTTCGTATCATTGTATTCCACAACATCACCGCT
Organism: Terribacillus sp. 7520-G; assembly: GCF_002271665.1. Classification (NCBI taxonomy): domain Bacteria; kingdom Bacillati; phylum Bacillota; class Bacilli; order Caryophanales; family Bacillaceae; genus Terribacillus; species Terribacillus sp. 7520-G. The sequence goes on from NZ_NQFP01000017.1 coordinate 12,520, forward strand.
TAGGAAGAATGCTGTTTTATCTGACACACGGGAGGCCTGCCCCATATTATGTGTCACAATGACAATGGAATAATCCTCTTTCAGCTGAAGAATCAACTCTTCAATTTTGGAATTCGATACCGGATCAAGTGCCGAAGCCGGCTCATCCAACAGGAGGATTTGCGGCTCCATCGCCAAGGTACGAGCTATACAAAGACGCTGCTGCTGCCCTCCGGATAAGGATAGGGCCGACTGATGCAAACGATCCTTCACTTCATCCCATAACGCCGCTTTACGCAAGCTTTGCTCCACGATTTCATCCAGGACTTTTTTATCTTTCTGCCCATTGTATTTCAAAGCATGGGTAATATTATTGTAAATCGATTTAGGGAATGGGTTCGGTTTCTGGAACACCATGCCGATTTCAGCACGTAAGGCAACAACATTGATATCATTCCGAAGGATATTGATGCCTTCATAAATGATTTCGCCTTCCGCACGGCTTGAAGGAATCAAGTCATTCATCCGATTGATCGAACGAAGAAATGTGGACTTGCCACACCCTGACGGACCAATCAATGCCGTCACCGCATTTTTCTCAATTCCCATGTTTGCCTTTTTTACAGCTTCATTGCTGCCGTAGAAAATACTGAGATCTTTCACATCCAGAACTACTTCCTTATTGGATGTTGTATTTGATGTCATTTTCGTGTTATCTGATTTCGTCTCACTCGGTCTGTCTGCTGTATAGTTCATGTCGCGAACTCCTCTCTTCATCATTTACCTGCTGTTAGTTTCTTATGGATGACACTGCCCAGCCATCGAGCGAGGATATTGAACACCAGTACAGCAATAACCAGGACCGCTGAGGCACCGTTGGCTACTTCACGTACGTCCGGAATCAAGCCTTGTGTGTTAACAGACCAAATATGGACGGCCAAAGTTTCCGCTGGGCGGAAAATATTCAACGGGGAATTCTCCGAAAATGGATTCCAATTTCCGTAGTCAAGTGTCGGTGTGGAAAGACCCGCTGTGTACAATAATGCAGCTGCCTCGCCAAAAACACGCCCTGAAGCAAGAATTGCACCAGTTAAAATTCCCGGAAAAGCGTAAGGAAGCAAAACCGTTTTGATCGTATGCCATCTTGTGATCCCTAAGGCCAAGCTTGCTTCCTTTTGCTCTTTCGGTACACTTCTGATTGCATCTTCCGTTACCCGGACCATGACCGGAATATTAAAAATTGTCAAAGCCAACGCACCGCCGATGATTGTATAGCCCCAGCCTGTCGTATTGACGAATACCAAAAGACCGAACAAACCAACAACGATGGAAGGCAGGGATGCCAGCATTTCAATACACGTACGGATGAAATTGGTGACTCTGCCCGGCTTCGCATACTCAGCCATATAAACACCGCCGCATACACCGAGCGGCACAGTGATGATCATTGTTATCACAAGGATATACAAGGAGTTGAATAACTGATCACGTATACCACCGCCAGCTTGATAGGAGCTGGATGCAGACGTAAGGAAATCCCAAGTTATCTGCGGTACACCATTAGATAGAATGAAATAGAATAGATAAAGCAGTAATGCTACCATGATTGCTGCTATTACATAGAAAACGCCTGTTGCGATACGATCTGTAATTCTGCTGTTCATTAAATTTTCCTCCTACCGGACAAGTAACGGACGATGAAGATAAAGACGAATGAGATAACTAGCAATATGAGACCCATTGACCATAACGTATTGTTCTCGATGCTGCCGTACGTCGTATGTCCGATGTTCAGTGTAACGATAGTTGTTAAAGTTGCGGAAGTATCGAAAATACTTCCAGGCAAATCACGTGTGTTACCAATTACCATCTGTACAGCCAGTGCTTCCCCAAATGCCCGGGCCATTCCGAGCACGATAGCTGTCAATAGGGATGGCAATGCTGCTGGAATCAATACTTTCCGGATTGTCTGCCAGCGTGTGGCACCCAAAGCAAGCGAACCTTGCCGCAGACTGTTCGGCAATGAGCGCATGGCATCTGTTGCTATAGTAGTAACCGTAGGGAGAATCATTACAGTCAAAACGATGACACCTGCCAACAAACTAAACCCGATTCCAGGTAAATTATCCCGTAATAATGGAACCAGTACCACAAGTCCGATGAAACCATAAACGACAGAAGGAATCCCCACCAGTAGTTCGATAACCGGCTGAAGTACTCTCTTCCCAAATTTAGGTGCGATTTCGGACATGAATATTGCAGCACCGATACCAAGCGGTGCTGCAATCAATGCAGATAAAAAAGTAACCGCTAATGAGCCGAAAATAAATGGAAAGATACCAAAGGATGCATTCTCGCCGCCTGTGGGATTCCAATTCGTGCTTGTAAGATATGCAATGGGATTAATATTATTCACTGTGAAAGACTGCAGGCCTTTTTGGGCCAGGAAAATAGTCACAGCAATCGTTGCAACAATCATAATCACTGCACATATAGTAACGAGGGAACGTCCGCGTACTTCATCCCATCGTCTATTTTTCTTTGTCAGTATCAGCCTTTCTTCAGCTGAAGGGGTTACTGATGCTTTTGCCAACTTGTACAACTCCTCTTGAAAACAGCGGAAAGGAATACCTTACAAATAAGGCATCCCGCTGTCTGTAATAGCTATTTTATAACCACAGTAAGGTAAATGCAGTGAAGCACTGCATCTACCCTGTGGTTTTTACATATTATTTTTCAGTGATGTTGCCTTCAGCGTCACGTTCAACTTTCATTTCAGTCATTGGAACGTAGCCTTGTTCAGGTACGATTGAAGATTGAACTTCGTCGCTTAGCATGTAATCAAGGAATTCTTTCGCAAGACCTTCAGGCTCTCCGTTTGTATAAGAGTGCTGATAAGCCCAGATTGGGAATTCGCCAGATCCGATAGTTTCATTTGTAGCCTCAACACCATCGATTTTAGCTTTCACGATTGAGTCATCATCGAAGTAGGAAAGCGCAAGGTAACCGATTGCTCCGTCTGTATCTGCAACGATTTGCTTAACAGTGTTGGAGGAATCCTCAGTGATACCTTCAGCTGGTGTTTCGCCATCAAGCGCGTACTTAACGAATGTAGCACGGGTACCAGAAGAGTCAGGACGGTTAACAAGTGTGATTTCCATGTCTTCTCCGCCTACTTCAGACCAGTTAGTCACTTTGCCTGTGAAGATATCGATAAGCTGCTGTTTTGTAAGATCATCCACACCTGCTTTAGGGTTGATTGCCGCTGTCATGCCGACAACTGCGACTTTGTGATCCACAAGTGCCTCAGCATCGATGCCTTCTTTCTCTTCGGCGAACACATCGGAGTTACCAATGGCGATTGAACCCTCTTGGACTTGGCTTAGGCCAGCTCCGGAACCACCTGCTTGCACCTGAATGTCTGCGTCAGGATTCTCGCTCTTGTACTGTTCAGCAGCAGCTGCTACTAGTGGCTGCATTGCGCTGGAACCTGCTACAACAATGGAAGTTTCGGAAGCTTCTCCGCCGCCGCTGTTGCTGTTCCCGCTTGTGTCTCCTTCTGATTCCTCGCCGCCAGCGTTGCCGCCGCATGCTGCAAGTACACCAATAACTAGTGCAAACATTGCAAGCAATACAGATAGTTTCATCTTCTTCATGTTTGATTTTCCCCCTACGTGATTCAATTAGTTCCTTTGCCTTACAAGTACAATATTAGCTTGTCATCATTAAGGAAAAATAAACGGAATGTAAAGGTTTTGTAAATCTGAGTATGAATTTGTTGAAAAAAAAAGAACCACCCCATATTTTCGGGTGGTTCTTTGGGTAATATTGCTTATTCAGTTTCAGCTTTGTCTTCATCGTCTGGTGCTGTATGCTCATAATAATACTCGAGTGCGCGATTGGCGATGTTGTATGTGATAGGGTACTGTGAACCGCCATTGATGATGCCGAGGTTCGGTACCATGATGGCGAATGCAATATCCGGAGTCTCGTCATCGGCATAGCCGATCAAGGTCCAGTTCTCCAGTTCCGTGCCGTTGATGCTCGTCTGGGCAGTACCTGTTTTCCCGGCAATATTATACGTTTTCGCTTTTGCGCTCAAATGACTGTATGCAGTGCCTTTCGGTGTCTGGAATACCATCTTGAAACCTTGCTTGATTCGGTCGATCTGTTCGTCTGTAGCTGTGATCTTATTCAAGACTTCCGGCGCCTTCGTTTCCGCAAGAGGTCCAAGCTTATCTTGCTCATTGGATGGTTCATGTATTTCGCTGACGAAATGCGGTTTGATTCTGTATCCCCCGTTTGCGATGGTAGATATATATTGCGCCAATTGCATGGTCGTGTACGTATCAAACTGTCCAATGGAAAAGTCAAGCAGGTTACCGGCCTGACCCGTGGTGCCTACGTAACCAGTGGATTCTGAAGGCAGGTCGACACCTGTTTCGACTCCGAGCCCCACTTGATTATAATAGTTCCGAAGCTTCCTGAAAGCATCATGATCAAATGAAACACTTTGATTATACTTATAGTTATATTCTCCACCGAGTCTTAATGCCACGTTGAACATATACACGTTGGATGACATTTGAAGTGCCTGCAGATCATTGATTGTACCCATATTCTTATAGGAGCTTTTCAGCGGGGTACCTGCAATTTTCATCGGCGTATCATAGAATGTCTGTCCCATTTCCACGACGCCTTCCTGATACCCGGCAAGCAGTGTCGCGCCTTTGACGGTGGAACCAACGGCGTTGGCACTGAAGACAGTATTCATGTCGGCAGATTCATACTTTTTGTTTTCCCGGTCATAATGCTGTCCGCTGGCAGCATAAATTTCACCTGTGTTCGGGTTGAGCATCACGGCCATGGCATCCTCCAGATAACGGTTCGCACCCGGATGCTTGTTTATTGCAGCTTTCAGCTCTTCCCTGACGATCTTGTCAAGCTCTTTCTGGAAGTCCATATTGATGGACAGTTGAAGGTCCTGACCGCGCTGCCCTTCTGAAATGACCTCCTGGGAGACGATGTTGTTATTATTGTCCGTTACATATCGGACACGTTTTTTATCGCCTTTCAGGATGCTTTCATATTCCTTCTCCAGGCCGCTGGTGCCTATCCGGTCGTTCAACTGATAGTTGCGGGATTTATAATAATCCTCTTCTCCTTCGGGGATACCTGTCTTGATACCGCCGAGGATACCTTGAAGGGAACCGTCATAAGGATAATACCGCTCCCAGTCGGTGGCGACATTGATTCCGGACAGTTCTCCCATGTTTTCGGCAATCGTCGCATATTCCTCTTCGGTCACGCCTTCATTTTTGATTACATGCGGGACAAGCTCGGTCGCACTGTCCAGCTCTCGCTTGATGGCAATGATTTGTTTCGCCTTCTCATCATTCTCCAGCTCTTTGTAATCATCCTCTGTAATCTTGTCAAGGGTGGCTTCGTACACTTCGGAATCATCTAATGACTCTTTTTCAGAAGCAGTCAGCCGGCTGTCCGCTTCTTTTGTATGCAATAGATACCAATATTCTTTGTACTCCCGCTCGGTGATTTTATCGATGGCTTTATCGTTCATCTTTATGATGTCCGCAAGCTTGGTAGCTATCTCCAGCCGCTTCTCGGCAGAGTCCCCATTCTTTGGAGGGGTGTACGTGATCGAATATACCGGTTCATTCCCTACGATCACATTCCCTTCGCTATCATATATCATCCCGCGCGGAACAGAAATTTCAGCGATATCATTTGTCGTCTCTTCCAATACTGCCTGGTGTTCTTCCCCGTTTATGATTTGCACAACGCCCAGCTGCAAAACCAAAGCAGAGAACAGCAGGAAGACAATCGCAAACAAAACATTGAGACGGAAAGGAAGCAGTGCACGCTTTTTCTTCCTTTTTTTAGACATAATGTTCCCCCATTCTTACATACTGCTCCCATTATATCATCAACCACCGTCTGCTTCTACTAAATATATGTCAGCGGTTGTCGTCCCCTGCAATTTCATTCTTGGGAAGCTTCTTCACTGAAGCGGCTGGTGCAAAGCTTGTGATATGACGAGTAAAGAAATAGATGAAGAACGGCCCTGCCCCAAGAATGAACATCAGATACGGAATCGATGCCTCTGACCATATCCCGATACCTGCAAGCAATGCCGTGACAGAAATGATCCTTCCTATATTCGTGGCCGCATCACTCAGCACGATGTATTCCACCCGGAGCATAGCAGCATCCCTGGCTTTACCAATCACATCATAGGAGAGGGACAAATATGGTACGTACAATATCGGATAAAAAACACCGATGATTGCCGCATAAATCAGCAAGGTAGAAAAATTGAGCTCGATGAGCAGAAGCAGCACACTTAGGGAAAGTGCAATTCCGCTAAGGAAGATGGCCATCTTCCGCTGACGGCTTTTGATGTATCTCGTCGCTATATAATAGAAGATAAACGAAAAAGCGGAATAGACAAGATTGAATGTCCCAAGGGAAAGCTCGCTATTGGTCACGATGAAGACCCAGACAGAAATGATGAAAGTATAAATGCCTTCCCGCACACCTTGAAATACATGTGCCAACATGGTATTCTTCCATGCTGCATTACGTCTGATTTCCTTCCACGGCTGCTTCAAGCCGAATTTCCCTTCCGCTGGCCTTCTTTTGATACCTGCCGTACAGATGACAGCCATCAGGAAAAGAAAGAAGGAGACAGCGAATATCAGCGTATAACCATGGGAATTGTTCATCCTTGTGATGATATACCCGGCTACGAATGGACCGATCATACCCGTCAGGGATTGCAGCAATCCAGAAACCCCGTTGAAAAAATCACGCGTTTCTGGTTCGGTCACTTCAAATGTCAGCACAGAATAAGCCAGCCAGTACATGCCATACCCTATTCCAAGCACTGCACCCAGGAGAAGATTGTAAGAAGCTGCCTGCTCTCCCGTGAAAAGGACAAGCAGGAAAAACAGACTCAGGAAGAAAACCCCTATTCGAAGGATGATCACCCGATCGATCCGTTTCGCCCAACCGCCTGACAACGTGAATAGAATGGTTTGTGCAATGTAGATCGCCAAATTATACATGGCGATATTAATCAAATCATTCGTTTGTTTCCATAAGTAAATATTGACAAACGTATTCGACAGAAAGATACCGAGGGAGTAAAGGGCCCCGATCAAAAGCAGCATATGCAGCTCTTTCTTGGCAGAATCCGCGGTAAATAAATTCGGCTTCATATTGCCCGCCTCCTTTTACTGCTACTTAGTATCTGCTTACAAAAAAGAGATATGCACAAAAAAAGACACCAGCTAAAAAGCTGATGTCCCTCTTTATAATGATGCCTTATTTAGCTTCTCTGTAAAGACGCTCCACTTCATCCCAATTTACAACGTTCCAGAAAGCACTGATGTAATCCGGACGTTTGTTTTGGTATTTCAAGTAGTAAGCATGCTCCCATACGTCAAGGCCAAGAATCGGTGTTTTACCTTCCATGACAGGGTTATCTTGGTTAGGTGTGGAAACAATATCAACTTCACCGTTTTCCACTACCAGCCATGCCCAGCCAGAACCGAAACGGCCAGCTGCAGCTGCTGCAAATTCTTCTTTGAATTTATCGAATGTACCGTATTTGTTTGCAATGGCGCTAGCAACTTCTCCAGTTGGTTCGCCGCCGCCATTCGGGGAAAGAAGCTTCCAGAATAGGCTGTGGTTATAGTGACCGCCACCATTGTTGCGTACAGCTGTCTGTACATCGGAAGGAAGTTCGTTAACACCTGCAACAAGCTCTTCCAAGGATTTGCTTTCCAAGTCAGCTTTTCCAGCGATAGCGTCGTTAAGCTTTGTCACGTATGTGTTGTGATGTTTTGTGTGGTGGATGTTCATTGTTTCCTTATCGATATGAGGCTCAAGTGCGTCATATGCGTAAGGCAATTCCGGTAGTTCAAATTTAGCCATGATTATTCCTCCTTGAATGATATGTAGTCCAAAGGTGATTACCTTTTCGTAAAGCGTACCAAAGCTTGTCAGAAACGGCAAGCATTTTGCTTTAAGCCCCTGTATATTCTCCCCGGCCTTCTGCTTTTAAAACATAAAAAACAGCAGTTCATCAGAACTGCTGTTTTC
>NZ_NQFP01000018.1:0-30478 GCF_002271665.1 Terribacillus sp. 7520-G
TCGAACCCCCGACCTCACGGGTATGAACCGTACGCTCTAGCCAGCTGAGCTACACCGCCATGGCTCCACAGGCAGGATTCGAACCTGCGACCGATCGGTTAACAGCCGATAGCTCTACCACTGAGCTACTGTGGAATAATGTTAATAAGTAAGTTATGTATTAGCGACGATATATAATTTACCATGCTCCCGATAACTTGTCAATCGTTTTAACATAAATTTTTATTATGTTTTTTGAACTCGTTAACTGACAGGAATACTATAGCATGTCTGCGGACAGCTTGGCAAGAAAAAAATAGACAGGGAGATATCTTCCTGTCTATTCCACCAGTATAAGCTGCGCAATATTCACGGCATGATCGCCTACACGTTCCAAATTACTTATGATATCAACGAATACGATTCCCGCAGAACCGGTACACTTTCCTTCATTGAGCCGGATGAGGTGCGACTTCCTGAAAGTTCGTTCCATATTGTCGATTTTATCTTCCTTTTGCAGGACTGCAAGTGCGGTTTCACGATCCTGCTTGTCCAATGCTTCTATGGCCTGTCTTACTGTCATGATCGTCAAATCGAACATACTATTCAATTCCTGCTGCGCTTCCTTCGTCAGTTTGATATTGCTTGAAATTTGAAAATCCACGAACTCGACGATATTTTCGAAATGATCTCCGATTCGCTCGATATCCCTGATGGCATCCAGGAGCGCTGCGTGCCTAGATCTTTCTTCCTCTGACAGCGTATTTGTGGAGATTTTAGATAAATAATCGGTGATTTCCCGATCCTTCCTATTTACTTCCTTCTCCAGCTGCATCGACAAATCCGCAAATTGCCTTTCGTGATTATTTGCATATGTACTGGCTTGCTCCAATCCATCCACTGCCAGCCTGCCCATATGGAGAACTTCCAGCTTCGCTTGCTCCAATGCGACGACCGGGGATTGCTGGATGAATAATGGATCAAGATGATTGGTCAGTGCCATCGGCTTTTCTTCTTCACCTGGTATCATTTTTGTTATGAACCAGACGAACAGACTTAGAAACGGCAGCACCAATAATGTATTGGCTATATTATAAAAGCCATGCGCGCTGGCAATAGTCAGTTTGTCATTCAGCTCGAATGTGTGCTGCATCCATGCTACGATATCGACAAATAATGGAAGAATCAACAAAAAAACGATCATTCCGATAGCATTGAACATCACATGACTCAGCGCCGCCCGCTTTGCCTGTACGGTAGTACCGATTGCTGCAAGCATTGCTGTCAAGGTCGTGCCTAGATTGTCTCCAAGTAAAACCGGCATGGCTCCGGTAAGATCAATACCATTCTGCGCGTATAGTTCTTGCAGGATAGCGACTGTCGCGCCACTGCTTTGCACCACGATGGTCGTGAAAGTCCCGATGGCGGCACCGGCTATCGGATTGCTGTGCATGCTCGCAGCCAAAGACTGGAAGGCCTCCATATCCAGGATTGGATGCAGTCCCTTTCCGATCAGAGTAAGTCCATAAAAAATACCTCCGGCCCCGAATAAGACCTTTCCGATTTGCTGCGCTCGCTGATTGACGAAGAAATAAATCAGGAATGCGCCCAGAGCCATGATCGGCAGTCCGAATTGAATCAGATTGATACCAATGAAAAATGCGGTCAATGTCGTCCCGATATTGGCCCCCATCAGGACAGAAACTGCCTGTCTCAATGTTAGATAACCTGCGTTCACCAGTCCGACAATGAGTATGCTTGTTGCGGTGCTGCTTTGAATGAGGACTGTTACGATAAGACCTGATAATACTCCGATCAGCGGATGAACCGTAAAGCGATGCATGGCAAGCTGCAGCTGCCTGCCATATGCCCGCTGCAATCCATCCCCCAAATAACGGATCGAAAAGAGAAACAGGCCCAAACCTCCGATAAATTCAAAGATGATAAATTCCCAATTAGACAATGCAAGCCTTCCTTCCCTTTCTGTGTTCCCTAATCCAATTATTGATTGTGTCAGGAGGCTTGTAAAGGTCTTGTATAGAAATTTACAATTTATTTAATAGAATTCTTTCTCTATTCTTTATTTTCTTCCGCTTGCTCCACCATGATCCGAGCACCGCTGACATTCGTCACTTTGATACGGCTGCCCCTATCCAGCCACTTTCCATCTGTGACAGCACTTAATTCACGGCCATCGACACGGACCGTGCCAGATGGGCGCATCGGTGTCACCGTTTCCCCTTCCTGTCCCACGAGCGCAGCATATGTCTCATTCATGGAATTATATCCTTTGTCGGAACTTAGCGTATCAAGCAAGGCTATCTTGCCCCACATATCCCTTTTCGGGAACGCTTTGAGAAAAATCATGGATCCCGCCGCTCCGACTATCACTCCGATGATCGCATAGATTCCCGCTGTCCAATTCGGTGCTGTGAATCCGACAGTAAGCAGCATCGTCAATAGGCCAATTACGCTGAGTGTCCCGTCATTAAGCAATTTCCCGTCAATGACAATCAGCAGCATGCCGATAAAATAGAGCGGAAGCATATACCATAAGCTCGATGGATCCAGATAACTGATAAAGTAAGTACTGATGAAGCCTGCCCCCAACAAGAAAAAGATTCCTTTGGCTTTAACGAGGATCTCCCCGATAAGAAACATTGTCCCAAGACCTGTCATAAAAACTGGGATCCAATTGTAATCCAGCATGTCCATACTCCTTTCTTCTACTATCTTTATACGTTCAAATCGACTTTTTGTTTCACTATAAAAGGTATTTCCCTCCCTCTGCCTAATACTTATCATAATAGTCCTGGATCGGAGGAAGGTCTTATGTGGAAACGGATGGGCATCTTTCTATTTTGCTGTGCTTTATTCATGAGTATATGGAAGGATCTGACGATCGGAAGTCCGATACCTGCTGTCCCCAAACAGGCAGAAACAAAAACAGAAGAACCCGGAGCCGATGAAAATCAAGGAACGCACCAGGAGACGTTTCAGCCCGTGCTGCTGCAGGTAAAACAAGGCGATACGCTTCTATCCGTAGCAAATGAGTTGAACAATAATGACTTGCGCGTTACGATGGAACAGGTGATCCGGGATTTCGAGGAACTGAATCCGGGAAAGGATCCGTATGCACTGGATGCAGGATCCGCCTATTATTTCCCCCATTATCTTAAATGAAGATTTTATTAAACTTGAGCCTAGTTACTTCTAATTTAACAGGATTAGCATTATAATGGGAAAATATAAGGATATATCCCTGTTTTCCTCGCGATAATCAAAGGAGCGATATATAAATGGCATTAATACACAGAAAAGACACCCGTCCGGTCAAAGTCGGGGACATTACGATTGGCGGTAAAAACGAGGTTGTCATTCAGTCCATGACAACAACAAAGACACATGACGTGGAAGCTACGGTAGCGGAAATACTGCGTCTTGAGGAAGCAGGCTGTCAAGTCGTGCGAGTTGCATGCCCTGACCAGCGTGCAGCCGAGGCGATTCCTGAAATCAAGAAACGTATAAACATTCCGCTGGTTGTAGATATTCATTTCAACTATAAATTGGCTCTGAAAGCGATCGAAGGCGGAGCGGACAAAATCCGGATCAACCCAGGCAACATCGGTAAACGGGAAAAGGTTGAGGCGGTCGTCAACGCAGCCAAAGCAAAAGGCATTCCGATCCGTATCGGTGTAAACGCTGGTTCATTGGAGCGTCACATCCTTGAAAAATACGGCTATCCGACTGCAGATGGCATGGTAGAGAGTGCCTTGCATCATATCAAGATCTTGGAAGAACTCGATTTCCATGACATCATCGTATCCCTTAAGGCATCCGATGTATCCTTGGCCATCGAAGCATATGAAAAAGCGGCAGAAGTGATCCCTTACCCGCTTCACCTTGGTATCACTGAATCAGGAACACTGTTTGCCGGTACAGTAAAAAGTGCTGCCGGTCTGGGCGCCATCCTAAGTAAAGGAATCGGAAGCACCATGCGGATTTCCCTTAGCGCGGATCCAGTGGAAGAAGTAAAAGTGGCACGCGAGCTGCTCAAAATATTCAATTTATCTTCCAATGCAGCGACATTGATTTCCTGCCCTACATGCGGACGCATCGAAATCGACTTGATCAGCATTGCGAATGAAGTGGAAGAGTATATCAGCACGATCAAGGCACCTATCAAAGTCGCCGTACTCGGATGTGCGGTCAACGGCCCTGGTGAAGCACGCGAAGCGGATATCGGCATCGCCGGTGCCCGCGGAGAAGGATTGCTGTTCCGCCACGGTGAAATCATTCGGAAAGTACCTGAAGAAACAATGGTCGAGGAATTGAAAGTCGAAATCGATAAGCTTGCTGAAGAATATTTTGCAAAACAAGCAAAAGAAAAAGAAGCAGCTGAAGCATAAGAAAGCTGACTCCGGATGGAGTCAGCTTTTTTTATACATATGGTGCTGTGAATAGCGATATGACAATTGCTAAAATGCTCACAATCAAGGCGATGTTTCCTAGCGTATCTGCGCCTCTTCTCTTCGCCAATACGCCGAAGACGATACCAGCTGCCCCGACAAGGATCGGTGCGAAAAAGAAAGCTGCAACAGATAAGATCAAGGCGATATAGCCGAATACCTTGCCAGAATCAGTCGCATGGTTTCCTTCTTCTTTTTCAGAACGCCGGTAGCCATCCTGCGCAGGAGATATCTCTGCTGATGTTTCCATATCACGCTTTGTCTTTACATCTTGATCGAATTGCTCCTTATCCATGTGAAACCTCCTTATCTGGGGTAAGGTATGGTTCTATTTTGTGTCATTTGGGCATAAACTAACCAGGTAGATAAAGGAATTCCTATGCTTCATCCACACCTTAGAGCTGGAGGTTTCCAATGAATTTCATCGTCCATAAACTCGTCCTTAATAAGCTGAAGAATTTGACTGTAGATGAGATCCTGGAGCAAAGCCGAGCATATCAAGTACCCCTTACGCCCTCACAGGCATCCCAAATCGTCCAATTTCTGCGTCAGAACAGATTAGATCCATTCAAAGAAAATGATCGGCTTCAGATGCTGAAGGCTCTCGCCCAAATCACCGATACACAAACCGCCCAAAAAACCCACCAAATATTCCTGCAGCTGGCGAAGGAACACGGCATCCAGCTGTAGAGAAACACCCCGGAAGCAATCGCTGCTTCCGGGGTGTTTTTTTACGCCATGATATGTTCTTTTAAGTTCGGATTGAAACTATTTGCCATCAGCATATCGATTTCATGTGCATAAGGTGCTTTTTTGTTCTTCTTGTCTTCCCCGACATAAGGTGTTTCCAAAATCTTAGGCAAATGCTGCAGCTGATCGTGATGGACGATATAACGCAGCGCATCGTAGCCGATATGGCCAAAACCAATGTTTTCGTGCCGGTCTTTTCGTGCTCCGCGTTCATTCTTGCTGTCATTGACATGGATCACTTTCAACCTGTCCAGGCCAATCACCCTGTCAAAATGATCCAATACTCCATCGAAATCGTTGACGATATCATAGCCTGCATCATGTGTGTGGCAAGTATCGAAGCAAATGGATAGCTTGTCATTATACGTAACGCCATCGATGATGCGCGCAAGTTCTTCAAAGTTCGATCCAACCTCAGATCCTTTTCCAGCCATCGTTTCCAATGCGATCTGGACATTCTGTTCTTTTTCCAGCACTTCGTTCAGACCTTCAATGATTTTCTGGATAGCAGCCGGGACTCCTTCCCCGACATGCGCACCGGGATGAAGCACGATCTGTTCCGCCCCGATAGCTTCTGTCCGTTCGATTTCACTGCGAAGGAAATTGACACCGAGCTCGAAAGTCTCCGGCTTGATTGTATTTCCGATATTGATGATATAAGGAGCATGCACGACGATGTCAGTGATTCCGTGCTCTTTCATATGCGCACGTCCTGCTTCGATGTTCAGCTCTTCGATCGCCTTTCTTCTTGTGTTCTGTGGTGCCCCAGTATAAATCATCATCGCATTGGCGCCATAGGAATACGCTTCCTCACTGGAACCCAATAGCATTTTCTTCCCGCTCATACTGACATGTGATCCGATTATCATATATCTCTTTCTCCTTACTTCCGCTTAAAACGATCTTTTCGGTCCAGCTTTTTCTTGATTTTATCTTTTTGATATTTCATTTTACGCTTATAGCCCGGTTTTACTTTCTTCGGCTTCCGCACTTGCTTCCATGCTTGGGATTCATTATCGGATTCCGTCTTTTTCCGCGTAACCCGCTCATTCCAAGCTTTTAGTTCCTTCCACTCTCCACCTGCAATGTCATAGGTCGTGAAGGCAAGACCCTTTTTGTCGAGCTTCTGGATCAGCTCCAGGTCATGATCATGATACAAGCTGATTGCAGTACCTTCCAATCCTGCACGCGCAGTCCGTCCGACGCGGTGTACATAGAAAGGCTCCTCTTTTGGCAGCTGCGCATTGATGACATGGCTGACACCCTTGATGTCGATGCCGCGTGCTGCCAAGTCGGTTGCAACCAGGTATTGGAACCGCAGCTCCTGGATATCCCGCAATACACGCTTTCGTTCCCTTGGCGTGAGTCCGCCGTGCAATAAGCCCACCTGCAGCCCTTTATCCGTCAATTCGGCTGCCAGGGCATTGGCGGCATCTTTTCCGTTTACAAAAATGATCGCCATATAGGGCTGGATGACACCAGCTATCTTCATGATCATCTCCGCTTCACTGCGGTGGCGCATCGGGATCAGGCGGTGTTCCATCGTCTCAGGAGATAGATGACCGCCGATTTCGAAGTGCTTCGGATTCTCCAGGTATTTTTTGAGGAATGGCTGCAGCCGCTCCGGAATTGTCGCTGAGAATACAAGCAGCTGTACATCCTGGCGCATCCGGGACAAAATCTGATCCACTTCTTTGATGAAACCAAGGTCCAGCATCAAATCTGCCTCATCGACGACGAAGCTCGCAGCAGGATACAGATCCAAAGCCTGCTCCTCCATCAAATCGAGGATTCGGCCCGGTGTACCGATGACGATCTGCGGCTGTGTCTTCAATTTCTCGATCGATCTCTTTTTGTCTGTGCCGCCAATGAACAGCTTGGTATGCCATTCGTGCTCTTTACCGGCGAGTTTGATGAAGTGGCGGGCTTCCTCATAAATCTGGATGGCCAGTTCCCGAGTTGGTGCCGTGACGACGAACTGTGCGTTCTGTTCGCCTTCCTTCAACTTGCTGAACAATGGAATCAAATAGGAATGCGTTTTACCAGATCCGGTATGGGACTGCCCAATGACGCTTTCCCCGCGCAGAACAGCCGGGATGACTTTTTCCTGGATCGGTGTTGGTTTGGCAAAGCCAAGTTTATCAATCGCTTCATTGACTGTCGGCTGAAGCGCATATTGTTTGAATTGATGATTTTTCATGTGTAACTCCTTTTGGTCATTCTCTTACTTTTTACATTATAGAGGACTTTGTCATATTTTGCACGATTGCATGCGGATAATAAACAATCTTTGTCATATTCCCTAATAGCCTTTATAATGGAGAAGACCCAGAAATAGATGTCCCGTGTAAACGGAGAAGGGGGAAACACAGCGAATGAACGTAATCAAAATAGCGCCGCGAGGTTACTGCTACGGTGTGGTGGATGCCATGGTGATAGCGCAGAATGCCGTAAGGGATGAGAACCTGCCCCGGCCGATCTACATTCTCGGCATGATCGTGCATAATGCGCATGTAACCAATGCATTCGAAACGGAAGGTGTCATCACACTCGATGGTTCGAACCGAATGGAGCTTTTAGAACAAATAGACAGCGGTACCGTAGTATTCACCGCACATGGTGTATCACCTGAAGTAAAACAGCGAGCTCATGAAAAAGGCCTGACAGTCCTTGATGCAACCTGCCCGGATGTGACCCGCACCCACGACTTGATCCGTGAAAAAGTGGCTGAGGGCTATGAAGTGGTCTATATCGGGAAAAAAGGCCATCCAGAGCCAGAAGGTGCGATGGGTGTCGCTCCCGGTAAGGTTCATCTCGTCCAGACGGAAGAAGACGTACAAGCACTCGAATTGGATGCTGAGAAGCTGATCGTGACGAACCAGACGACGATGAGCCAGTGGGATGTCTACGATGTCATGCAGCTTGTAAAAGAGAAATTCCCACAGACAGAGATGATACAGGAAATCTGCATGGCAACACAAGTACGCCAGGAAGCTGTCGCTGAACAAGCAAAGGATGCTGATTTGACATTGGTTGTCGGCGATCCGCGCAGCAACAACTCCAACCGCCTTGCACAGGTATCAGAAGAAATCGCTGGTACAAAGGCATACCGCATCGAAGATCTTTCCCAGCTGAAGCTGGAATGGCTGGAAGGTGTTGAAACGGTGGCTATCACTGCCGGCGCCTCCACTCCCACTCCTGTGACGAAGGAAGTCATCAATTTCATCGAGAAATTCGATCCGGCATCCAAGGAAGATGTGAAGCTGGAATTCAATGTGGATCCGAAGAAAATCCTTCCGAAAGTCAAAGTCAAAAAAGCATAAGGAAACCGAGTCCATGACGGACTCGGTTTTTTCATATGGCACGGAACGGATCCGTATTCACTTGAGATATAAATACAGGCACTTCTTTGAATGCAGCTTGCAAATAATCCGCTACCTTTTCCTTCATGATCTGTTCAGCATAATGGCCTGGATCGATCAGTTTCAGTCCTGCTTCCATTGCATCCTGTGTTTCATGGAATGTTAAATCCCCGGTGATATAGACATCAGCCTGTTTGAGGGCTTGGTTGATATAGTCCCTGCCGCTTCCTCCGAGTACAGCGACTGTTTCTACCGAAGCAGATGCATCCCCGATAAAACGTACATGCTGCACATCATACCGCTGTCTTACCTTTTCAGCCAGTTCACGCAATGTCATCGGTGACGGCAGTTTACCGATTCGGCCCAAGCCATAAACTTTCCCTGTCTGCTCAACCGGATAAATATCGTATGCCACTTCTTCATACGGATGGGCTTTAATCATTGCATCCACCGCTTGTCTTACCTTCTCACTAGGTACCAGCACTTCGATTCGAACCTCTTCCACTTGCTCCAGCACCCCTGCCTGACCAATGAAAGGCTGTGCATCGTCCATAGGCTGGAAGTATCCGCTGCCTTGGGAAACAAAGCTGACTTTCTCATAATTCCCTATATTACCAGCTCCTCCTGCATGCAAGGCATCCTTCACTCTTTGCTCATGTGTCTTCGGGACAAAGACAATCAGTTTCTTGAAAGTCTGATTCCCTTCCGGCAGAAAGACCCTTTTTTGCATCAATTCCAAAGCATCCGCCAGCATATCATTGACACCGCCTTCGACCAGGTCCAGATTCGTATGGGCTGCATATACGGTGATGTCATGTTTCAGCAGCTTCTGGATGATGCGTCCTTTCGGTGTATCCGTATCCAGTTTTTTTGGCGGGGCAAACAATAAAGGGTGATGGGCAATGATCAAATTCACCCTGTTCCGTATCGCCTCATCCACAACAGCTTCGGTTACATCCAGTGTTGTCATGATACCAGTCACCAGGTTATCAAGCGTCCCTACCTGCAGACCGACATTATCCCAATCATATGCAAGCGATGACGGGCACCAAGATTCGAAATACTCGATAACGTCAGCAATCCGTATTTGTTCAGTCATCCAATTCCTCCTCAAGCCATGCCAGTTCTTTCTTAAAAGCTGCCAGCTTTATCTCATCGACATGCTGCGCTTGCTGCATATTCGCTACATTCCGCTCAAGCTTCCGCTTGTAATCCAGCCATTTCATACGAAAGGCTTGATTTTTCTCCTTCACTAATATCGGGCCGAGCAAAAGCTCCTTTTCGCGGATGGCTGCATCCTCATGATAAATATCCTTACCCTGCCTGACAGCGACCAACACTTCATAAACATGTCCAGCTTCTTCCAGGATCTGCTCTTTTTGCAGGACGAACCCATTAGCTTGGAACCATTTCCGAAGAACCCTGGCATCGATATTCGGCTGGACGATAAGCTGTTCGACACGGCCAAGCTTATCCTTCCCTTGTTCCAAAATCGAGGCAATCAGCGGGCCTCCCATCCCGGCAATGATGACCTGTTGCACTTCATCCTTTTCCACCACTGCCAGTCCGTCTCCTTTCCGGACATCGATACGGTCTTCCAATCCTTGCAGTTTCACCTGCTTTTGCGCACTGCGGAAAGGGCCTTCATTGATTTCCCCTGCTACCGCCAGGCTCGAAGGATCGTTCAGACATACATAACAAGGAAGATAAGCATGATCTGATCCGACATCGACGAAATGAGCGGATTCAGGCAGATGGGCAGCAACTGCCGAAAGCCGCTTTGATAATGATAAAACGTTCATTATATCCAACTCCTCTGTCAAATATACGTGTTTTTTGTAAAATATCCTCCCATACTTTTTGCCAGGAGAATTTGCATTCGCCTCTCAGTTTTTGTAAAATGTATGTATTCCTAAAGGCAATAAGAAAGCCCAGCCATATGCGGTACACGCATGATAGCTGAGCGCAGCCTTCTTATTCCAGGAAATCCTTCAAGCGTTTGCTCCGGCTTGGATGGCGAAGCTTACGCAATGCTTTGGCTTCGATTTGACGGATACGCTCCCTGGTGACGCCGAATACACGGCCGACTTCTTCCAGTGTTCTCGTTCTGCCGTCATCAAGTCCAAAACGCAGACGAAGGACATTTTCTTCCCGGTCAGTCAATGTATCCAATACATCCTCCAGCTGTTCTTTCAGCAATTCATATGCTGCATGATCAGATGGGGAGGTTGCTTCCTGGTCCTCAATGAAATCTCCAAGATGGGAATCATCTTCTTCCCCGATTGGTGTTTCAAGGGATACTGGTTCTTGTGCAATCTTCAGGATTTCCCGTACTTTTTCCGGTGTAAGATCCATTTCTTCACCGATTTCCTCAGGAGACGGTTCACGCCCTAAATCCTGCAGGAGCTGACGCTGCACACGGATCAACTTATTGATTGTTTCGACCATATGCACCGGGATACGGATCGTACGTGCTTGGTCGGCGATCGCACGTGTGATTGCCTGACGGATCCACCAAGTTGCATACGTACTGAATTTGAAACCTTTGCGGTAATCGAATTTCTCTACTGCTTTGATGAGACCCATATTACCTTCCTGGATCAAATCAAGGAATAACATACCGCGTCCGACATAGCGTTTCGCAATGCTGACAACAAGTCGAAGGTTCGCTTCCGCCAATCTCCGTTTCGCTACTTCATCGCCGGCTTCGATTCGTTCTGCAAGTTCGATTTCCTCTTTTGCAGACAATAAATCGACACGTCCGATTTCTTTCAAGTACATACGGACAGGGTCATTGATCTTGATGCCGAGCGGCACACTCAAATCATTCAAGTCAAATTCCTCTTCTTTTGCAATTTCCTTCATATTAGGGTCCTGATCGGATTCACCAATCACTTCCACACCTTGTTCGTTCAAGTGCTCATAGATTTCATCCATTTGATCGGAATCCAATTCGAAATTCGCAAGACGCTCGCTTACCTCTTCGTAAGCAAGGACTCCGCGCTTCTTACCCATTTCAACAAGGAGATCTTTTGCTTGCTCCAATGTCATTTCAGTATCATTCACTTTAGAACCTGCTGGCTTATTTTCCGCCATAAGTCCTCCTCCTTCCAAAACATCAAGCTATCTATTGTTACAGAGAACTTTTTAAAGTTCTACGTATTTCCATGATCTTCATGGCTATCTGTGCTGCGCGTATCGGATCATTCTCCTGTTCGGCTTGCCGCTGCTCGGCCAGCAGCTGGTTAATGTCCGTCTTATTCACTTGCTCGTTCTTGATCGTCCGGATGTAATCACCGATTTCCTGATCGCTGATATCCTCGACCACCGGAAGCATCGCCGTTTGAATGACCAGCTGCTGCAAGGACGGATCCTCCAGTGATGACACGAATTGGCTGACATCCGCGTCATGTCCCTCCTCATAAAACGCATAGAGATGGGTGGCAATCACCTGCATCTGTTCGGTTATGAAGGAAGCGCCGATTTCTTCCCGGACCTTATCCGCTATAGCCGCTGTTCTAAGCATATGCGCAAGCAGTTGTTTTTCTGCTGTCTGATATGCAGTTGGTATTTTTTTTTCATAATGACGGGATTGCTGTTTTGGAACCTGCGGTTTTGCCGGATTGCCTGCAGCTCTCCTATTTTCCTTTTTCCGGAGTCTTGGCTCAAGATCGGAGGCAAGTGTATCAACGGAAAGATCCATTGCATTTGACAGCTCCCGCAGATAGTGTTCCCTTTCTACAGAGCTTTCAATCTGTGCAATCTCATCCAACACTTTTTCTACATATTGCAGGCGATCTCCTTCAATGGAAAGATTGAAGTCCTGCTTTAAGTAATGCATCATGAAGGACATATCCGTCAGGGCGGCATCAATGATGGAACGCTTGAATTTTTCCGCTCCATGCTCACGAATGAAATCATCTGGATCCAGACCGTCCCTGAGCATGGCGACACGTACATGATTGCCGGCCTTCCGCAGCACTTGCAAGGCACGGTAAGAAGCTTCGAATCCTGCCTTGTCACCGTCATAACATATGACGACCTGTTCTGCGTAACGCTTCAAAAGCCGCGCCTGCGTCTCTGTCAGGGAAGTTCCAAGAGTCGCAACCCCATTCCGGACTCCGGCCTGATAGGCTGCAATCACATCATTATACCCTTCGAACACGACCACCTGAGCCGTTTTGCGGATTTCACCCCTGGCCAGGTCGAAGTTGAACAGCATCCTTCCTTTCTGGAAGAGCTCGCTTTCGGAACTGTTCAGATATTTCGGCTCCTGATCACCGCCTAATGTACGTCCGCCAAAGCCGACCGTCTTACCGAGGTGATTCCGGATCGGAAAAATCACCCGGCCGCGGAAGCGATCCTGGGGCTTATTTTCTTTATCGGTCGAAAATAAACCAGTATGAAGCAGTTCCTGCGGCTTGTACCCTTTTCCTTCGAGGAATTTCACGGTAAAGTCCCTGCTGTTCGGGGCAAAACCAAGCTGGAATGTATCAATCGTCTCATCGGTCAGACCGCGGCCAAGGAGATATTCATACCCAGTCTTGCCTTCTTTCGTATTGCGCAGCAGGTTGTGATAAAGCTTGACGACCCACTCATTCGCCTCAAGTGCTGTCTGCTCTTCCCTGGATTGTGCGCGGTCCTGCTGCTCCGTTACATGTGCAGGCAAGTCCGTCCCGCTTCTTTTGGCGAGCTGCTGGACAGCCTGGGAGAAAGAAAGACCTTCCAGCTCCATCAGGAAAGTGAATACATTCCCTCCCTTACCGCAGCCAAAACAGTGGAAAATCTGCTTTTCCTGCGTTACGGAGAACGATGGGGATTTCTCCCCATGGAAAGGACAAAGTCCGAAATAATTCCGCCCTTGTTTCTTTAATTGGACATGCTCCCCGATGACATCCACAATATCATTCGATTTACGAACTTCATCGACCACTTCTTCTGGTATTCCACCAGCCATTCCACATCACCAACCTATATAATTCAACAGCTTCCGTCTGATTCCTGCATTTTTCGACAAAAAGACGAAAAAATAGTAAGGAATCTTCTTCGATCAGCAGCTGTCAGCTTGGAAGGTCCCTTTATTCGTTTGCCCTGTCGTTGATTTTGGATCCGCATGTGCTTTCTTAGGAGGATTTCATCTGCATCAGCCTCCGTGATCAGTTCCCCGCGAGGTGTGATGACAGTTACATCCTTTGCCGTCAGCAAAGTTGCCAATGCCAGGTCTTGCGTAACGACACAATCTCCGGGGCTGATATGATTCAGAATATACCAATCCACCGCTTGATCTACAGGATCAAGCACCACCCATGAAGCATCCGAATCACTGCTCAGATGATTGATGGTGGTGATGAAACGCACAGGAACGTGATGCGCTGCACATGCAGAAATGATCTCCTGCTTTACAGGACAGCTATCTGCATCCACATATACAATGGAGTTATGTGATTTCATGTCTCACTTATTCTACAATAAAATGCGGAATCCTTCCTTTTTCGTAAAATTTTTATAAAGCTTTTTACCTCAAGGGTTGCCATTTATACATAAATCATACTAACAACATTTTTTCACAAAAACTAATTATAATACAAAGTAATTGAAAAAGCCATCATTTTAGTTTTAATACGATAATCATTTCACTCTAGGGAAAACAATCCTCTTGACCTTGATCAGGAAGCCTTTGACCGCTGCAGCTTGCCACTTCTCCGCGGTAATTTTCCAAATAGGACGGAGGCAAAAGGCACATAACGATGGAATAGATAAATGACTGCGAAGCAAACCCCCATCACTGTCAGATAGCGCAGCAATATCTGGATATGAAACAAATAGTTGCTGTATGCAGGTATCGTTCTTGTCACATAATCAAGCACAAGCGGATGGAGCAGATAATACCCGAATGAATAACTCGCAATTTGCTGTAATTTGGCGAGTGCGGAAGCGGATAGTTTGTCCGTCGCCGATTCAGCGATCCTGAAGATTGCATAACAGCCCGTGATAAGGAAGATATAATTGACGCTCTCATATAGGATATTATTCCATTCCAAATTCCCCAGTGTACCGGCAGCGTAATAATAAATTGCAATCGCCGAGCCGGCAATGGCACTGATAAGCAGCCAGATCCATGTAGACCAGTGGTTGCTTTTTGCTTTTTCCCTGTCATAATGGACGCCGATCCAGCCACCAAGCAGTAAGGTCCCCATAAGCTGCAGGAATAACGGAAACGGACTTGGCGGCAGGAACGTCTGCAGCGCTATATAACCAAGCTGAAGCAGTCCCCCGAAGATGAACATGTATCTCCTGAAGAAAGCCGAGCTGTGATCCAGCCATATCAGCAATGGAAGCACCAAATAGACCTGGACAATGAGAAAGATGAAATGCAGCTGATAATAGCTTTCACCGAAAATGATACGCTTCAGAATGGCTGCTGGCTGCAAATCACCGAACCCAAGCACCGCTTTGTGCAATTCATACACCAGCGCCCATATGATGTAAGGAACCAATATGAAGGTGACTCGTTTCCTGTAATAATCCTTCCACAAGTTTTTTGTCAGTTTTTTATTTTTGTATTGATAAAAGAAAACCAGACCGGTGATGGCAATGAAGATACCGGCTTCGATCCGGATGATCCGATTCAGGAAATGATATTTTTCATATGCATCGCTTGCAAAAGGCAAAACGGTGGCATAGGCGCCCGTTACATGGACGAGTACGACAAGTGACATTGCCAAAAGCCGCATAAGATAGATGGATTGAATCTGCTGCTGTTTTTTCATTTGAGTCAGGTCTCCTCGCCGGATTCGATTTACGAAATAGAAGAGGCAACAACAGATTGTCTGCCGTCACCTCTTCTATTGTTATCGTAAAGATTCCACCGGAATACCGTCAACAGTTAAACAGAATCTTAACACTAACTTTGAATTAAATTAATCCTGTTGGTTACGCACGGTAAGGATACTGTTCGCCGTTTCTTCCACTGCTTTATTGGAAACATCGATGACACGACAACCGATTCGTTCGACAATCTTATCAAAATGCTCCAGCTCATGATTGATCCGGTCGATATTGGCATAGCTCGCTTGGTCTCCAAGCCCCAGTGCTTTCAGACGTTCCTTGCGGATATTATTAAGCTTTTCCGGACTGATGCGAAGACCGATGCATTTGGCAGGATCCACCTGGAAAAGCTCCCGGGGCGGCTCGACCTCGGGAACGATCGGTACATTGGCAACTTTCAGGCGTTTATGCGCCAAATACTGGGATAATGGCGTTTTGGAAGTACGTGAGACACCAATGAGTACAATATCGGCCCGTGTAATGCCGCGCGGATCCCGGCCATCATCATAGCGCACCGCGAATTCGATCGCTTCGATTCTGCGGAAATAATCTTCATCAAGCCGATGTACAAGGCCAGGCTGCAGCTTCGGCTTCTGATGGAACATATTTTCCATTTCATCCATCAGCGGACCCATGAGATCGATGCAAGGTATGCCATGCCGCTTGGCCTCATTGGACAGGTAAGCCCGGAAATCCGGATTGACCATCGTAAACGCAATGATCGAAGGACATTCGTTGGCTTGCTTTATCGTTTCTTCCAAGATGGAAGTATTCTCTACATACGGAACGCGCTGCAAAGCGAACGGTTCGTCCAAATTGAACTGGCTGAGCGCTGCTTTCACAACAAGCTCTGCTGTTTCTCCTACAGAATCTGATACAACGAAGACGATTGGTTTCTCCATCGGTTCCCCTCCTGGATTCTTTTACATTAGTTCATTTCGAGCGAGTTCGACAAAAGCCCTCGTGATCGTCGTCTTGGTAATACGCCCAACAACTTTTGCTCCATCCTCATTCGATCTTTCTAGGACAGGCAGGCTGTCGATTTGTTTTTCAATCAATCGATTGGCCGCTTCGACCAGCAGCTCATCCGGATAACAAACGGCTACATTCGGCATCCTCGTCATGATGATGTGAACCGGGATATCCTGCAGCACCTGATTGCCGATGCTTGCCCGCAGCAAATCCTTCCGGGAAACAACACCAACGAGATTATTGTCTTGATCGACTGCAAAGAGCGTACCGACATCGCTTAGGAACATTGCGCTGATGGCATCATAAGCAGAATCATCTTCTTTGACGCTGATCGGCATCGACTGAAAATTTTCCACTTTATATTTCATCAGTTTTTCCGTGATGATTTCTGAACCTGTCTTACCTGTATAGAAGTAACCAACACGAGGTCTTGCATCAAGGAAACCAACCATTGTCAGTATGGCCAAATCCGGACGCAATGTCGCCCGCGTCAGATTCAGCCGTTCGGCGATCTGTTCACCTGTTATCGGACCCGCCTCTTTCACAATCGCGATAATCTGCTGTTGTCGTTTAGACAAATCCATGTTCATCACCTCTATCCAAGAACTGCCCTCATTGGACCTGCTTCCACTGTACTTTTGTCACATCCGCGTAGCTAAGGATCAGTGCAGCCAATTGGTTCAATAATGATAAGCGGTTCATTTTTAATTTTTCATCCTCTGCCATGACCATCGTATGGTCGAAAAATGCATGGATGCTGTCAGCGAACGCAGCCAATGTATCCAAAGCCTCTCCCGCCTGCCGTTTGGAGGCAGCATTCAAATAGATGGTTTTGTTTTGTTCAAGCATACCGTACAGCTGCTTTTCCTGTTCGTTTTCGAACAATGATTCGTCCACGCCTTGGTCTGTACCTTTTTTAGCCAGGTTGATGACACGTCCCAATGCTTCTTGCACTGGTTTGAAATCCTCATCATGACGCAATGCCTGCAATACCTTCGCCTTAGCAAGGGTATACGGATAGTTGCCGATTTGAATAGCCAGAACCGCCTCGATCACGTCATAAGAGATGCCTTCTTCTTTCAGCAATTGCGAAGCACGCTGGTGGAAGAAGCTGCGAATATCCTCTGTATACACATCTTTTTCGACTGTCGGCAGCGAATTCTCTTCGAATAAAGCCACTGTACGTTCGACGATATCCTCAATGGTAATCTGCCAGTCTGTTTTCGCAAGCATCTGGATGATACCGGCAGCTTGACGACGCAAGCCGTATGGATCCTGTGAGCCAGTCGGAACATTTCCGATGACCATGCTTCCAACGATCGTATCCAGTTTGTCCGCAATGCTGACAATCGTACCTTCCACTGACTCAGGAAGCTCCCCGTGGGATGAAGTCGGCATATACTGTTCACGGATCGCTTGGGCAACACGTTCGTCTTCTCCGAAGTGGCGTGCATACTTTTCGCCCATGATACCTTGTAATTCAGTGAATTCATTCACCATATTGGTCACGAGGTCGAATTTAGCGATGCTGGCAGCTCGCTGTGTCCGATCTGCGGTTTCCTGATCCACTCCGACAGCTTCACTGATCATTTTTGCAATCTTCGTCACACGATCCACTTTATCCTGCAAAGTACCGAGCTCCACTTGATAGACCATCTTGGATAGTTTCTCCAGTGATTTCTCGATCGGCTGTGCTTTATCTTCCGCATAGAAGAACTCAGCATCCTGCAGTCTAGCACGCAACACCTTCTCGTTTCCGCGGGCTACCTTTTCCAAATGGTCGCTGTTTCCGTTACGGACACCGATGAAATGTGCCAGCAGCTTGCCGGATGCATCCGTCACAGGGAAGTAGCGCTGATGCTCTTTCATGCTGGTGATCAGCACCTCTTGCGGCAAATCAAGGAAGCCTTCGGCAAAGTCACCGTGGAACACGGTTGGATATTCGACAAGATACAGCACTTCTTCAAGCAGTTCTTCATCGATTGGAATCCGCCATCCGTTTGCAGTCTCCAACTGACGGATGCCATCGATGATCATTTGCTTGCGCTGCTTTTGATCCACGATGACGAATTGCTTCTCAAGCACAGAAGCATATGCGCCAGGATTATCGATGGTCGCTGTGCTTCCCAGGAAGCGATGTCCATAAGTAAGATTCGATGATTCAATTCCAGCTATCTCCATCGGGATGATGGAATCGCCGTATAATGCTGCGATCCAGCGGATAGGTCGAGCATAGCGCAGGCTGCCGGAGCCCCAGCGCATATTTTTAGGGAAATGCAAGCTGAGCAGCACATCTTTAAAGGATGGCAGCAATTCAGCCGCAAGCTGTCCTTTGACAAATTTCTTCACGAAGATATATTCTGTCCCATCCACATCTTTTGTGTAAATATCCTCGACGGAAGCACCCTGCCCCCGCGTGAAACCTTGTGCTGCTTTTGTCCATTCCCCCGCTTCATCTTTTGCGATACGCAGTGCCGGTCCTTTGACCTCTTCTTCGATATCAGGCTGCTTATCCGAAAGCGACTGGATTGTAACAGCGATACGCCGCGGCGTTCCTTGTACCGTCACTTTGTCATAGGAAAGACCCAACTCATCCAGCCAAGCTGCCGTTTTCGTTTCAAGCTGCTCGATCGTGCCGGGCAGGAAACGGGCAGGCATTTCCTCCAAACCGATTTCAAAAAGTACATCTTTATTCTGCATGCTCATCCGCTCCTTCTTTCAGCATCGGGAAGCCAAGTCGTTCCCGTTCCGCTACATAGCTCTTCGCAATGGATCTCGCCAAGTTCCGGACTCTGCCGATATAACCGGTACGCTCGGTAACCGAAATGGCCCCTTTTGCATCCAGCAAGTTAAATGTGTGGGAACATTTCAGTACATAATCATAGGCCGGGAAGACAAGACCTTGGTCCATGATCCGCTTTGCTTCTTTTTCATACATATCAAACAGCTGGAACAGCATGTCTGTATCAGATTCTTTAAAAGTATAAGTGGAATGCTCGAATTCAGGCTGTTTGAAGATATCTGCCACCGTCACTCCATCCGTCCATTCCAAATCGAAAACATTCTCTTTATCCTGGATGTAGGAAGCCAGACGTTCCAGACCATATGTAATCTCAACAGAAACAGGCTTGGCTTCGAGGCCGCCGATTTGCTGGAAGTAGGTGAATTGGGTGATCTCCATACCGTCAAGCCACACTTCCCAGCCAAGACCAGCGGCTCCAAGCGTCGGGTTTTCCCAGTTATCTTCGACAAAGCGGATATCGTGCTCCAAAGGATCGATACCCAATTTGCGCAAGGAGTCCAAGTATAGCTCCTGGATATTGTCTGGTGAAGGCTTCATGATCACCTGGAATTGATGATGCTGGTATAGACGGTTCGGGTTTTCGCCATAGCGGCCATCAGCCGGGCGTCTGGATGGCTCTACGTAAGCCACGTTCCATGGCTCCGGACCCAGGCTGCGCAATAATGTCATCGGACTCATCGTACCGGCCCCTTTTTCTACATCATACGCCTGCATCAATAGACAGCCCTGGTCTGACCAATGCTTCTGTAACGTCAAAATCATATTTTGGATATTCATCGGATTCCCTCCATCTTATATTCATCAACGTCAAGGCGGAACAAGAAAAACCCCGTCCCTATGCTGCATGTACAGCATAGGGACGGGATTACCGCGGTTCCACCCTATTTGCTCCCAAACGGAAGCCACTCTTTTTCCTTTGCTCCGAAGCGCCTTCCCCGTCTGCCTTTGTTCTGGCTCCCACTATCCCAGATTCGCTTTGCAAAGAACCGGACGGATACTACTCTTCTTCAACGCAAGCCGTCGATTTTTTTTAATCATACTAAAATGACATACTGATTGTCAACAAAGCTTTATTGTAGTTTATCCAATTGAGCAAGGAATTTCTTGCTTTTCAGGAAATAGCCTCCGTACCGTTCATAATAAGCATCAAGCAACTCGTTCAAAAGCCGTTTGGTTTCCGGTTTCACTGAAATATTGCCGATCCTGGAAATATCGATGCTGGAAAAAAGCTGCAGGAGCTTTGTGACCTTTTCCGATAACGCATAAGCATCGGGATCAAGATGCATGCACCGGCGGCAAAGCATACCGCCTTCAGGTACGGAAAATCTAAAAGGCATTTCCGTGCTGCCGCAATTGACACATTGGTGGACGGTCGGCGCAAAGCCGCCGCGGCGGAACATCTTCAATTCATAGATGATACGCAAGACATCCGCATCTTTGCCATCATTGATCCATTCCAGTACTTGCAGCAGCTGCCGGAATAGATCAGGATCAGGCTTATTATTATCTGTCAGCTTATCAGTCATTTCCGCTATATAAGATGCATAAGCTGTTTTTACGATATCTTCACGGATCGATCGGAAGCTTTGCAGAGGCTCCCCCTGCTGCATTGCTCCCATACCAGATCCAAGCTGCACCAGGAATGAACCAAAAATGAATGGCTGCGCAATCGCAGCCATCCTGCTCTTCGGTTTTTTGGCTCCCCTGGCCATGACAGCTATTTTCCCGCGATCCTCGGTGAAGATCGTGATGATTTTATGTGTTTCCCCATAATCCTGCGTGCGCAGGATGATTCCTTCTACATTTTGGAGCAACGCTCTCCCACTCCTGTTGCTTACATTTTCGATTGAAGGCGGTTATAATTCGGGAGCTCGATGATGTTATCTTGCTCCGGAGGCATTAGTGAATTGTACATCGTTTCGATTTCTTTCATCAATAAGTAGGTTTCGATACTCCCGGTCTTGCTGAAGATTTTCCAATGGAAATCAATCACAGGAAGTCCACCTTTCTTTGTATTTTTAAGAAATGAACATACAAAACAATTACTCCTAATTAGGATGACACCTTACCTTCGAATCCATGTGCTTCAAATATTACCAGCTATCAATACTCCTCACGGCTGAAACCGTAATCATTAAGCTGAGCTTGCTTGTTCCGCCAATCAGGCTGCACTTTGACCCAAAGCTCCAGGAATACCTTACTGCCAAGCAGCATCTCTATATCTCTACGCGCAAGTTTCCCTACTTGTTTGAGCATACTGCCCTGTTTGCCGATAATGATCCCTTTTTGGGATTTTCGTTCTGTGACGATCGTCGCTTGGATGAATACCTTTTCAGTTGTACTGTGCCGATTCTCAATCGCTTCGATGACAACCGCAATCGAATGCGGGACTTCTTCACGTGTCAGATGCAAAACCTTTTCCCGAATAAGCTCACTGATGACAAATCGCTCCGGATGATCCGTGACTTGATCCTCTGGATAATATTGGGGGCCTTCTGGCAGATAACCTTTTAAAGTTTCAAGTAAATGCGCTGTATTATTACCTTCCAATGCACTGATCGGAACGATTTCAGCGAAGTCCAACTTGTCCTTATACAGCTCGATGAGTTCGAGCAGCTTATCGGGATGGACTTTATCAATTTTATTCACTACAAGAAAGACAGGATTATTGACCTTCTGCAGCCTTTCCAGGATAAATTGATCGCCTCGGCCATAGCCTTCCTCGGCATTGATCATGAACATGACCGCATCCACCTCATTCATCGTGTTCTCTGCAGTCTTGACCATGAAATCACCAAGTTTATGCTTCGGTTTGTGGATACCAGGCGTATCGATAAAGATGAACTGTGCATCATCCTGAGTGAGCACCCCTTGGATCCGATTGCGAGTCGTCTGCGGCTTATCACTCATGATAGCGATCTTTTGACCGACAAAACGATTCAATAAAGTTGATTTCCCAACATTCGGCCGCCCGATGATGGAAATGAAACCAGAACGAAATTCTTTCTGCATGCTGTATTAATCCTCCAAGTACTAGTACGACAAAAACCTCAAGTACTATTAAAATGTTGTATCTCTATCTTACTACAAATCCCCCGCCACTTCACCCATTCGACAAAAGGGGTTAAAAAAAACCAAAAGCGGAGAAGACCGGTAAGAAACGGAGTGGTAAGTGAGAAGGCCCGGAGGGAGGTGGTATTCCTTCCGCAGGGACTTATCGCTTACGGCGCAGTCCCTGGCTCTCGCAGCTAGCCGATAAAAACAAAAGCGGAAAGAGCCGATCAGGGACGGAGAAGTAAGTGAGAAAGCCCGGAGGAAGGCGTTCTTTCCTTACGCAGGGATTTATCGCTTACGGCGCAGTCCCTGGCTCTCACAGCTAGCCGAAACAAAAGCGAAAGCATCCGCTTAGAACGCTCCAGCTAATATTTTCCCCGCTTCCAGCAAATTAACTTCACTACATACGAAAACCGTCCAGTGATATGGACGGTTTTTCTCACATTGCCGAAATGATTTCCGGAACGAAAACGACCAACCCGACAAAAATGGCTGTCATCGCTGCAATGAGGACAGCTCCAGCCGCAATATCCTTGATTAGGCCCACTGTCCGGCTCTGCTCAGGTGACAGATGATCCATCGCCAGTTCCACAACTGTATTGATCATTTCCGTCGCGATGACAAAGCCGATGCTCAAAAGGATAGCGGCCCATTGGGCTGTTCCGATTCGGAAAACGAAACCTGCGAGCAGTGCCATGACCGCTGCAATTGTATGGATCCGAAAATTCCTTTCCCTGAGGAAAGTCCACCGGATCCCATTCCAGGCATAACGGAAACCGATGCCAGTTTTAGTTTTCTTCCCGTTTGAGTCCGAAGCCATTCAAAATCTCCTCTTGTCGGCCGAACATCTTCTTCTCATCCGCTTCATTCATATGATCATATCCCAATAGATGCAGGAACCCATGAAGGGCGAGGAAACCCAGTTCCCGCTCCACACTGTGACCATAGTCTTCTGCCTGTTCTTTGGCTTTGTCGACCGAGATGATGATATCGCCGAATACAATCGGGATTTCTTCCCCAAGGATTTGCTGCTCACCTTCGCCCTCTTCTTGCATCGCGAAGGAAATGACATCCGTAGGCGCGTCCTTTTGACGATAATTACGGTTTATCACCTGTATCTCCGCATTGTCCACAAATGTAATGGACATCTCCGCTTCCTCGGTTATCTTCTCTGCATCCGCTGCGTATTGGATCAGCCGATCGATCAGATCGATATAATCTTCTGTCACGGAATTCGTTTTATCATGAAAATCAATCTGCATTAGTTATGCCTCCTTCACTTTTTCATCAGCCGGATATTCGATACGGGAATGGAATATTCCGGTAAGCGCCTGACAAATTGCATCTTTGATCACTTGCAGTTCCTGCAGTGTCAGCGGCGCGCAATCCAGCTGGCCATCCATCAGCTTATCCTTGATGATGCTGTCTACAAGACTGTGGATCTTTTCCTGCGTAGGCTCTTTCATCGAGCGAACCGCCGCTTCCACAGAGTCGCAAATCGATAAGACAGCGGTCTCCTTTGTCGATGGTCTTGGACCTGGGTAACGATATGCCTCTTCCTTGACGTCCTTATTATATTCCTTTTCCTTATAATAGAAAAACTTCAACAGCGATGTTCCGTGATGCTGCTTTGCCATATCGACGATCTCTTTTGGAAAGCGATTGTCTTTCAGCATCTGAGCACCGTCATATGGGTGACGTATGATGATTTCAGCACTTTGCCGCGGAGATAGCGAGTCATGCGGATTCTTCCGTCCCATTTGGTTTTCGATGAAGAGCTGCGGCTGCCGCGTTTTGCCGAGATCGTGATAATAAGCCCCGACCCTGGCAAGCAGACCGTCTGCTCCGATGGCTTCACACGCCGCTTCGCACAAATTGGCCACCATGATGCTGTGGTGATAAGTACCAGGTGCATCGGTAAGGATCTTTTTCAGCAATGGATGGTTAGGTTTCGATAATGTCAAAAGCTTTGTCTCCGAAAGCACACCGAATCCCGCTTCCACAAACGGCAGTACACCAGCCACCAATATCAATGTCAAGATGGCTGACAAGACGGCAAAACCGATATACAGCAATACGGATTCCAAGACATACTTTTCAAAAGCAAAGAATAAGAATAACAATACACTGATTACCTGTACACTTACAAGTATAAGGAATGCTTTTGTCATCGCTGCCCTGTCTTTTACATTTCTGATTGCATAAACAGCTGCAAGCTGGGCGAATAAATAATAAAGCGCCGCTTCCATATTCAAGGAGCCTGGTATTTCATCATTCAGGATGATGCCTGCCAGTATACTGTAGACGATCGCATAGCCGATGGCAAACCGCTCGCTTAGCAGGTGGCGGAATAGGACTGCCGCAAATGCAGCAGGCAGCAATAAATAATAATGCTGATCTGCTGTTCCAAGAACACCGAACAGTTTCAAAAACAGGACGGATACACCAGTAAGCAGGAACATAAACAATAGGACAGACTTACTCGTCCCCGTCTGCCTTGTCAATGTATGTATCGTTTCGTAAGTCAATATTCCGGTTAATAATGCCATGAACAAAGCAAGACCGACAAGCGGCAGCACATTCCTTGTATTATTCAGCAAGCCGACAAGCTGAAGCTCTTCGTATATATCATTTGTGATCGTTTGGCCCTCCTGCACGATGATTTCGCCTGCACGAATCATGACAGGTGCCACATTTTGCTGCGCTTCCGCCCTGGCCGAAGCTGTCTCCTGCGCATCAAAAGAAGCGTTTTGAACGATGGCAAAGCTTATCAGCGAACGAAGTGCTTGCTTGGTTTCACTGGATACATCCGCATAATCGATACGTTCTCCCATTTCCTCCCGCGTCTTTTGCACCTCATCACGTTTCACACCATCCTCCAAGAAGCCAGTGATGGCATCTATGAATACTTTTTCACTGACCTCCCTTTCATCGATCGGTATTGCCAAAAGCTGCTCGAGCTGGCGGTCTGTCAAATCTTCTTTGACAGATTCCGAAAGCAGGTTCTTGACGATATCCATCCTCTGATCGATGGAACGATCTTCTTCATCTGCTTGACCAATGGCAGAGAATATCTCCTTGACAGCATCGGTTTTGGCTTCTGTGATTTCGGAAGATACAGTATATCGGTCGTCAATCTGCTGGCTGGCTTCCTGCCTGTGCCTTTCTGTCTGCGCTTCATTCTCGATTGTGATCGGTGATCGGATCGTTTCGCTTGCAGTATCGTAAACCTGGACATCATAATCCTTCGTCGTCACATTGGAAGCTGTCATAACAAAGAAAAAGCATCCCAGCAGCAACGCCCCGATCAGGATGAATGCCTGTTCACCAGCCTTCGACTTCTTTTTGAACAGCTCCTTTAACCTTATTCTAGCCACGCTCTGCCCTCCTATCCACCTGAACCGAAAAAGACCCGGAGCCGGGCCTTTTTACTCTGACTCGTATGCTTCGATGATCCGCTGCACAAGCGGATGACGCACGACGTCGGTCTGTTTCAAGTAGGTAAAATAGATACCTTTCACATTGCTTAATTTTGTCTCGACGGAACGCAGACCGGAAGCGACGCCTTTTGGCAAGTCAATCTGCGTCAGGTCGCCGGTGATGACCATCTTGGAACCGAATCCAAGCCGAGTCAGGAACATCTTCATTTGTGCATTTGTCGTATTCTGTGCCTCATCCAGGATGACGAACGCATCATCAAGCGTACGGCCGCGCATATATGCAAGCGGAGCGATTTCAATCGTACCGCGTTCGATCAATCGTGTCGTCTGCTCCAATCCGAGCACATCATGCAATGCATCGTATAGCGGCCGCAGATACGGATCCACCTTTTCCTTCAAATCCCCCGGCAGGAATCCGAGGCTTTCGCCTGCTTCCACCGCTGGGCGTGTCAGGATGATGCGTTTGACGATGCCTTTTTTCAGGGCATTGACAGCCATTACGACAGCAAGATAAGTTTTCCCGGTACCAGCAGGACCAATTCCAAAGACTAAATCATTGGACTTGATGCCATTGATATAATTCCGTTGACCAAGCGTTTTCACACGAATGGATTTACCCTTTGCGTTTTTGGTTATTTCATCATCAAATAATGTTTCAAATTGATCCAAATTGTCTTTTTTAGCTAATTCTATTGCGTATACTACATCACGCTCGCCTATCGGTATACCGCGCCGGATAACAGCAGCCAGTGCTTGCAGCAGCTCTTCTGCAGTCCGGACATCCTCTTCTGTGCCCGTCACACGGACTTCTTCTCCCCGTGTGACAATGGATACACGGAATTGCTCCTCGATCTGCTTGAGATGCCGATCCTCCGTACCGAACAGAGCCAATGTTTCATTCGTATCTTTTAATTGCAAATTCACACGTTTTACGTCTTCGGGCATAATCAATCTCCTTGAGATATAGGTTGAGATGTTGCGATATCTTCATTTACTTGAAAGTATAAGATTAGTTTTACTTTACCATTCTCGACAGTCTCATGTAAAATTTTTTGAGAAATAATGTCAGCATCCGGACCGATCTGGAGCTGTAAATCCTGCTTGGCTATCTTCTCAGCCTGTGCCTTGGCTTCCTCATTCGTACGTTTCACTTCTTTCGTGATGCGCTCATATTCCGATGTCTTGGTGATGGCGATCGGCAGCTCCCAGCGCAGAAAGCGGAGATAGCGCACAGAGGTCTGTTCCTGTGAATCCTTGAATTCAGATTCCCCAAAACCCCATATAGGCAAATGGAAACTATCACCAAACCGAATGGCATAATCACTATCCTGCTTACCGCTGAGAACGGTATATGTTTCTTCCAGGGGAACCGCTGCCGACACATTATACCACGTCCGTGCGATGACGCTGCCAGTCGCAGCAACTGGTTTCCTTGTATCTTTCGGCTTTTCCCCATCCTCTTGATCCTCCGATACAGGAGGAGGCTCGCTGCCGATCATACCTGAAACAAGGATGTCCCCTGGCTCCACGTAGTCATGGACACTGACTTGCGGTACTCCTTCGGAAACGAACATGTCGACGATGACACCTTTTTTCTTGGCCACAAGATGACGGGGTCCAGGTTTTTCCCCTTCTTTCACGATGGTTTTCGGTACGCCTTCCAATGAATAGGTTGTCCCTTTTTCTTGTACTCCTATCCAGAGCAGCTCCGGAATATCCTGGAGAAGACGCTGCTGGATGTCGACTGGAGCACCAAGCGTCAGCTTGAATGCACCCAGACGCACACCGTACTCTTCCAGCTGGGTTTCAATTTGATGCTCCAATTCGGGACTTACACCTTTTATTTCAATTTTCCAGACAGTGTTCGAAAGAAAGAAAATACACAGTATGCTGATAGCAATACCGAGTATCAATGGTTTTTTATGAAGCAATGCAGTGAAGAGGAAAGGAAATCCATGCTTGCTGCGGAAATGTATTTTGTAGCCTGTCCCTCTTCGCTGCGTGCGAAGCCTGCCGATGTCCTGTTTCCGGATTTTCGCTTCACATGTCTGACTGTCTTTTTTGATGATATCCCAGACCAGTATTTTTTCCTGGACCAGCTGATTGAAAAACAGCTCCGGCCTATCCCCTTTTATCAGTACGGTCACATATCCGGTAAAATAAATATCCTGTGTGTGCTTCTTCATACGTACCTCCCCGATCTGCTTGCCTTATGAATCAATGAATTTGAATTCTTTCATTTTGCCCTCGAGCAAGATTTCTTCCGGCAGCATGACTTTCAGCACAAAGGACTCCCCTGTTATCCGCAGGAAGCCTTTATTGAGCCGCAGCCTTAGTTCATTATCAGAAAAGAGCACTAGTCCCCTGTGATTCTCGATATAGGCATGGAAATGGCCAATCGTCGTAATACGAGGGAGTTCAAGCACTACATCAGCAGGCATATCCAAATGCTCAGTGAACCAATTTCCAATTCGCTGCTGCCATTTTTTCATTCCCATCAGCTCCCCTCTGCACATTCTATGTGGAAGGGCAGAAAGTAAGAACAGTCCATTGAACGAAAAAAAAAGCGAGTCCATCAACGGACTCGCTTACTATAAATGCGATGCGGTTTTTTTGCGCGTGGTTCTCCCAGTATTTCCGACCATACCACTTGTTCGGCCAATTGTCTGCTTGTCGGCCGTTTCAGCTTGATCGGTTCGGCCTTCGATTGGTCTTTCTCCTGCTGACGGGCGGAAGAGGCGCCCTGCACTGCGACCACTTGTTCCATCGCCTCTTTGACTTGGTCCCTCAAGTCATCCACTTTCTGATCCGATTTGGCCAGCTCTGGAGCCTTCGCCTGCTGCTTCTGCTGCGGACGAGGGCTCTTGCGCGGCTGCTTCTCCCGCCAATTTTTCACTGGGGGCTGCGTCCGTCTTGGATCCTTTTCATTTCCGCCTTTTTTTCCGGCTGCATTAATGAAGAAAGCAATGGCAGCGACTGCTAATGGTACGAGAAATTGCAGAATGTCAAACATGCTCCTGCCACCTTTCTAGAACTTAAAGCTCATCCTCATCTTTATCGCCTTGCGAGATGCCGCCGATGCTGTCACGCATTGTCGTATCAGCATTGATATTCTGATAGTTCATATAATCCATCACACCCATGTTTCCGGAACGCAGCGCTTCTGCGAGCGCCAGCGGTACATCCGCTTCCGCTTCCACTACCTTGGCCCGCATTTCCTGTACGCGCGCTAGGTTCTCCTGCTCCTGCGCAACGGCCATGGCGCGTCGTTCTTCGGCTTTTGCCTGGGCGATATTCTTATCTGCCTCGGCTTGATCCGTCTGAAGGATCGCACCGATGTTTTTACCGATATCAATATCGGCAATATCGATGGAAAGTATCTCGAACGCAGTCCCGGAATCCAATCCGCGCTCTAACACGTTATGGGATATCTTATCTGGATTCTCCAGTACATTGCTATGGTTTTCGGAACTACCGATGGTACTGACGATCCCCTCGCCGACACGGGCGATGATTGTATCTTCTCCGGCACCACCGACCAAGCGGTCGATGTTGGCACGTACTGTGATTCGGGCTTTTGCCTTCACCTCGATACCATCGATCGCCACACCAGAGATGAAAGGCGTCTCGATTACTTTCGGGTTGACACTCATTTGCACGGCTTCCAGCACATCCCGGCCAGCAAGGTCGATTGCCGCTGCGCGTTCGAATGATAATTCGATATTGGCGCGATGGGCCGCAATCAGCGCATTGACGACACGGTCAACATTACCGCCAGCCAGATAGTGGCTTTCCAGCTGGTTTGTATCAACCTGGAGACCAGCTTTATGAGCCTTGATCAAAGGACTGATGACACGGGATGGGATAACACGTCTCAAACGCATCCCGACCAATGTGAAGATGCTGATGCGCACACCAGCTGCCAGGGCACTGATCCATAAAGCCACTGGTACGAAAGTAAATAGGATAATCAATGCGATCAAAATGACTGCAGCAATGATAATCGGTACAAGAATATCTTGACTCATTCTTTTTCCTCCTCATTCGTCACGGAAGCGACGACGATTTTTCTGCCTTCTGTACGGATAACAACTATTTCCGATCCTTTGGCAACATACCTTCCCTCCGTGATCACATCCATTTCCATGCCCTTGATTTCGGCCATTCCGGTTGGACGCAGCGGCGTTTTAGCCAGACCACGCTGACCGATAAAGGCAGGCACATTCGGGAGCGTATCAGAATGGAGTGTTTCTTGGAGGATCATTGGCTTGAACATGCCTTTTTCGAAGCCTACAATGCGAATGACATAGATGAGGGCCAATATGGTAACCACAAATGCGATACTGACGCTGAGCATCATATCGGTCCTGTCAGCTGCCATGCGGAATAAAGCCCAAAGCAGCCCGATCATCCCCAGTATGCCCATTATCCCGCCGGGTACGAATAATTCCAGGACAAGTAAAAGGATGGCGGCCGTCAGTAGCAGGATGTCCGTACCTGTTGCCAGCCCTCCTGCAATGTGGCCATATAGAAAAATACCTCCGGCAGCGATACCGAGTATTCCGCCCGCCCCAAAGCCAGGAGTGAACATCTCGACCGCCAAACCAGCAAAGGCTATACAAAGAAGGAGGGTTACGACGACTGGGGAAGTGATCCACGCTTGCATGGTATCGCTGAAGGCATGCACTGCCGTTTGAAGGCTCGGGAGCGTGATATAGTGCAGCATGTGAATCCTCCTGACCAACTGATTTCGTCTAAGTTGTTATGTACAGTAACCTATACGCCTGATTACAGAAAAGGTTTCATTTTATTATTATATAT
>NZ_NQFP01000019.1:0-109360 GCF_002271665.1 Terribacillus sp. 7520-G
ATATCAATAAAAAAGCGAAAATCCCAATCAGATGATGATTGGGATTTTCGCTTCAGATATTCATATGACTATCAGTTAAGACAAGTGCTTATTCACGATTTTATTAACTAAAGATCCATCGGTTTTGCCTTTTACTTTCGGCATGACAGCGCCCATCACTGAGCCCATATCTTTCTTGGAAGTAGCGCCTACTTCCGCGATGGTCTGTTTAATAATGTCTTCAAGTTCTTCTTCCGAAAGCTGTTCCGGCAAATAATCATTCAGAACCTGAAGCTCCGCTTCAAGCTTCTGAACAAGATCATCGCGTCCAGCTTCTTGGAATTCTTGGAGGGAATCTTTTCGTTGTTTTACCTCACGGGATAAAACGGTAAGTTCTTCATCTTCTGACAGCGTGTCATTACCAGTACGAATTGCTTCATTCTGCAGGGCGGCTTTCACCATACGGATGACGCTGAGCGTCTCCTTATCCTTTGCTTTCATCGCAGTCTTCATATCCTGGTTCAGACGTTCTGTTAATGACATATCTCTTTGCACCCTCTTTGCTTACTTACGCTTTCTAGCCGCCTCAGATTTTTTCTTGCGACGTACACTAGGTTTTTCGTAAAATTCACGCTTACGGTATTCAGATAGAGTACCGCTTTTAGAAACTGTGCGCTTAAAGCGACGAAGAGCATCTTCAAGAGACTCGTTTTTGCGAACGCGAGTAGTGTTTGACATGCTAATTTCCCTCCCTCCGAAGCATACAACAATGTGCTATCTCATATGCACTGCTGCATATGTCTTTGCTCATTATAATATAATGCTAAAACCTGGTCAATAGAAAGGTGCAGAAACCTGCACCTTTCACAAATAACTTAATCAATAATCGCTGCTGCCTGCCTGTCCCTTGATGATCTGGACACCGGCACTTGCACCGATACGGGTAGCACCTGCTTCGATCATGGCAAGTGTCGCTTCCCGGTCGCGTACACCGCCGGAAGCCTTCACTCCGATTTCAGGTCCGACAGTCTTGCGCATCAGACGGATATCTTCCACTGTTGCACCGCCGCCGGAAAAACCGGTTGAGGTTTTGACGAAATCGGCTCCGGCTTTGACTGCAAGTTCACATGCAGTCACTTTTTCTTCCTCGGTAAGCAAGGAGGTTTCGATGATCACTTTTGTCAATACTCCTGCAGCTGCTTGGACTACTGCACGGATATCCTCCTCCACAGTCGCCAAATCGCCTGACTTCAAAGCGCCGATGTTGATGACCATATCGATCTCCCCTGCACCTTTCTCAATCGCATCCTTTGTTTCCAAAGCTTTGACTGCAGTTGTGGATGCACCAAGCGGGAATCCGATGACGGTGCAAACCTTCACACCCGTATCTTTAAGCTGCTGTACGCAATGAGATACCCAGTACGGATTAACACAGACAGAAGCAAATTTATGCGTGGCCGCTTCCTTGACGATCACATCGATCTGTTCCTTTGTTGCATCCGGCTTTAATAATGTGTGATCAATATATGCTGCGATATTTTCCAAGAGAGATGACTCCTTTTGTAATCAATTTAGATAGTGACACTTGCTTCTGCGTCATCCATGACACGGACGAATTGACCTTCGTTATACGGATAGCCGGCTTTTGTCAATTTCACACGCACGATCTTCCCGATCATATCCGGTGTTGCCTCGAATTTCACCTTCAAATAGTTATCCGTATATCCGACATACAAAGAATCGGATTCTTTTTCATCATACAGTTCTTCCGGAATGACTTCGAGCACTTCATTCTCGAAGCGTGATGCATATTCTTTTGCTTGCTGATCGGAAAGCGTGATCAAGCGGTGCACACGCTCATTCTTGATTTCTTCATCGACTTGATCAGCCATACGCGCAGCAGGTGTCCCGGTACGCTTCGAATAAGGGAAGACATGGAGTTCGCTATAGCCGATTTCCTGTATGAAACGGTACGTTTCCATGAATTCCTCTTCTGTCTCTCCTGGGAAGCCTACGATCACGTCACTGGTAATGGCAAGGTCAGGTAAAGCTTTCTTGACTTTTTCGATCTTGCTGCGGTAAAAGTCAGTTGAGTATTTACGGCGCATCCGTTTCAAGACGGAATCCGAACCGGACTGGAGCGGTATATGCAGATGACGGACTATCTTTTCCGATTCATCCAGCACTTGGATGACCTCATCCGTAATCTGACTTGCTTCAATGGATGAAATCCGGATCCTTTTCAGTCCGCGGACATTCGTTTCCAATTCGCGAAGCAATTTTGCGAAATTGTAATCCTGCATGTCTTCCCCATAGCCTGCTGTATGGATCCCGGTAAGGACGATTTCCTTATAGCCGGCGTCCACCAGCTGCTGTGCTTGCTTCATCACGTCCTCCGGCTTACGGGAACGCAGAAGCCCACGGGACCAAGGAATGATACAGAAGGTACAGAAAT
This sequence comes from Terribacillus sp. 7520-G, assembly GCF_002271665.1. Lineage (NCBI taxonomy): Bacteria > Bacillati > Bacillota > Bacilli > Caryophanales > Bacillaceae > Terribacillus > Terribacillus sp. 7520-G. The sequence continues at coordinate 2,435 of NZ_NQFP01000019.1, forward strand.
TATTGCAGCCTTCTTGTATCTTCAAGGACGCACGGGTGCGATCGGTGAAAGCGGGCACATCCATTTCCTCGAAGACGCGATTCTTCATGATGTTGGAAACGCCATTGATCGGTTCCTTGGTCTTCTTGAACTCCTCGATATGCTCGATCATCTTATCACGGCCTTGCGTGCCTACCACGATGTCGACTCCCGGAATCTCCATGATTTCACCAGGTGAAGTCTGCGCATAACAGCCTGTGACGCAAATGACCCCGTCAGGATTTTTACGTACTGCCCGCCGGATGATCTGGCGGCTTTTTTTATCACCTGTATTGGTGACGGTACACGTATTGATGACATAAACATCGGACTGATGGTCAAAATCGACCCGCTCATAGCCTTGGGCCTTGAACTTCTGCCAAATACCTTCCGTCTCATAATGGTTCACTTTACAACCTAATGTATGGAATGCCACTGTAGGCATGAAAAAACACCTCATTCTTCAAAATGGTACGATAGACTAGCCAACATATACAAGGGAGCGGTTTCGGTGCGCAAAATACGAGGCCCAAGCCTTATAGGTGCAAAACCTGCGTTCCGAAGCGCATCTGCTTCTGAATCACTGAATCCGCCCTCTGGCCCAATTACGACAAGCACATTGTCTGATGGCGAAATACGCTCAAATACGGAACGAAGCGGTTCTGCCTTCAATCCTTTTGCCGCTTCCTCATAAGCGAACAATTTATGCTTATATGTATCGCTGCTGTCAAGCAGCTCTTGAAAGGATTGCACATCTTCGACTGCCGGAATGCTCAGGCGACTGGACTGCTCCGCTGCTTCTTTGGCTATTTTTTCAAGCCTGATCCGCTTTTTGTCTTTCTTTTTCTCATCCCATTTTACAACGGACCTGGCAGCTTGGAAAGGAATGAATCCAGCCGCTCCCAATTCCGTTCCCTTCTGCACGATCCATTCCAGTTTATCGCCTTTTGGCAGACCCTGGGCAATTGTTACTGTTACCGGCATTTCCGTATCATTGTCGACATTTTCAGAAACGCAGACAGTGACATGTTCCGATGACAGCTCAGCGATCTTGCATATTGCTGCACGCCCCTTTGGATCGACACAGATGATTTCATCGCCTGGCTTCATCCGCATCACGCGATTGATATGATGCGCATCCTGTCCGTCCAGCATAATCCGGTCATCCTGCCAATTGGCAGCTTCTACGAAATAGCGCTGCATCCTTTCACCTCTGCCTTATTTCTTCTTTGCAATGATGGCGACCCAATCTTCCATTTCATTTACTTCGACAATATCAAAACCCGAAGCTGTCAAGGCCTCTTTCACTTCATTTTTCTTTTGGCTGATAATGCCGCTTGTAATGAACAGACCGCCTGGTTTGATCAATTTATAAGCATCATCTGTGAATTTCAGGATGATTTCAGCCAGGATATTCGAGACGATGACATCCGCTTCCACCTCCACGCCTTCAAGCAAGTTATTCGGCCGGGCAGTGATGCGGTCGGCAGCTTGGTTGAGTTCTGCATTGATTTTCGTACTGTTCACCGCGACTTCATCCAGATCGAATGCATGTACATGCTCTGCACCAAGCAGAACTGCAGCAATGCTAAGGACCCCGGAACCAGATCCCACATCGATGACGATGTCGCCTTTTTTCACAAAACGTTCGATCGCCTGGACACTCAATACAGTCGTCGGATGTGTTCCCGTCCCAAAAGCCATCCCAGGGTCGAGTTCCATGATCACTTCATCACTTGCAACCGGTGTATAATCTTCCCATGTCGGGATGATAGTGAACTTTTCTGAGATCTTCACAGGCTTGTAATATTTTTTCCAGGCAGTGGACCAATCTTCTTCATCCACTTCACTGACTGATACTTCATTGGCACCTATATCAATCTGGTATTCGCTCAGATTGGATATTGCAGCCTTGATTTCATTCACCGATTCATTCAGGAAACTGTTCAAAGGCAAATATGCCTTGATGAAAATGCCTTCTGCCGGATAATCGTCCGGGTTCAGTTCGTAGATTTCACCAAATGTCGTTTTATGATCTTTTACCAGATCCTCCGGGTCCTGGATCACGACACCGCTAGCCCCTGCTTCATGCAGGATATTCGAAATCGGCTCGATCGCTTCATTTGTCGTATGGATACACAGCTCTGCCCATTTCACGCACTCGTTCACTCCTTTTATTAAGACTCACCCTTGAACGCACGTTTCATACGTGTAAAGATGTTGTCATGCTGCTCATCAGCCGGGTCGTTCCCGCTGATATCGTTCAATTCGCGCAGGAGCTCCTTCTGGCGGTCGGTCAAGTTCGTCGGTGTCACGACGCGGATTTTGACATGCTGATCCCCTTGACCATATCCGCGAACATTCGGCGAACCCTTGCCCTTGAGACGGAATGTCCGGCCAGTCTGGGTGCCGGCAGGGATTTTAAGCTTCACTGCCCCGTGGACTGTCGGTACTTCCAATTCATCCCCGAGCGCAGCCTGAGCGAACGTTATCGGCATTTCACAATAAATATTGTCGCCATCGCGGTCAAAGAACTCATGGCTGCGCACTTGGATGACTACATACAAATCTCCCGGAGGCCCTCCGTTGACACCGGCTTCCCCTTTTCCTGACACACGGATCTGCTGGCCATCGTCAATACCTGCAGGGATTTTGATGTGGATTTTATTGCGTTTGCGCACTCGGCCGGACCCACCGCATGTATTACATTTATCCGGAATGATCTTACCTGTTCCGTTACATGTATTACATACACGTCGATTCACTACGCGGCCGAACGGTGTGTTCTGTTCCACATTGAGCTGGCCGCTTCCGTTACAGTGTGTACAAGTTTTCGGCTGGGTGCCTGGCTTTGCCCCTGAACCATGGCATGTATCACATTCTTCTTCCTTCGGTATCTCGATATCTGTTTCTTTCCCAAAGATCGCTTCTTCAAACTTAAGCGTCATGGTATATTGCAAATCCGCACCTTGACGGGGTGCATTCGGATCCTGGCGCCGCGCACCACCGCCAAAGAACATATCGAAAATGTCGCCAAATCCGCCAAAATCCTGTGCTCCGGCACCACCGAAGCCCTGGCTCTGCGGACCAGCATGGCCGAATTGATCGTACTGGGCACGCTTTTGTTCATTTCCGAGCACTTCATATGCTTCTTTTGCTTCCTTGAACTTATCGGCTGCATCTTCAGCCTTGTTCACATCTGGGTGGTATTTGCGCGCAAGTTTACGATATGCTTTTTTGATTTCTTCCTTGGAAGCGTCTTTTCCGACACCGAGCACATCGTAGTAATCCCGCTTACTCACTGACAATCACTCTCCCGACTCTCTCTTTTACATAAATTTTATCATACCATTAAGCCGTACAGGCATCAAATGCTCTTAACATGTAACAAGTCAAAGCCGCTGGAGAGCAGGCTTTGACTTGTCGGGTGTCACTAATTATTGCATATAAGCTTATTTTTTATCGTCGTCGTTCACTTCTGAGAAATCAGCATCCACGACATCATCGTCCGCTTTTTCTGCACCTTGTGCTTGCTGAGCCTGTGCTGCTTGCTCATACAATTTTACAGACAAAGCTTGAACTTGCTCGGAAAGTGCGTCCTTCTTCGCTTTGATATCTTCGATGTCGGAACCTTCCAATGCTTTTTTCAGTTCTTCTTTTGCTGTTTCAGCTTTTTGTTTATCTTCTTCGGAGACATTGTCAGCCAAGTCTTTCAGCGTTTTGTCTGTTTGGAAGATAAGCTGATCTGCTTCATTGCGAAGATCTACTTCTTCGCGGCGTTTTTTATCTTCTTCTGCGTTTTCTTCCGCTTCTTTAACCATTTTTTCCACTTCTTCGTCAGAAAGACCTGAGGAAGATTTGATTGTGATGGATTGCTCTTTGTTTGTGCCAAGATCTTTTGCACGTACGTTTACGATACCGTTCGAGTCGATATCGAAGCTTACTTCGATTTGCGGTACACCGCGTGGTGCCGGCGGAATATCGGACAATTGGAAGCGGCCGAGCGTTTTGTTGTCCGCTGCCATCTCACGTTCCCCTTGAAGTACGTGAATGTCTACAGAAGGCTGATTGTCAGCAGCTGTAGAGAATACTTGGGATGCGCTTGTCGGGATTGTCGTGTTGCGTTCGATCAATTTCGTGAACACGCCGCCCATTGTTTCGATACCCAAGGAAAGCGGTGTTACGTCAAGAAGCACGACGTCTTTGACATCACCCTGCAAGACACCGCCCTGGATTGCAGCACCAAGTGCAACCACTTCATCCGGGTTGACGCCTTTAGAAGGCTCTTTGCCAGTTTCTTTTTTGATTGCTTCCACAACAGCCGGAATACGAGTGGAACCACCGACCAGGATGACTTTGTCAATTTCGCTGGCAGAAAGATCAGCATCGCGAAGTGCTTGACGAGTAGGTCCCATTGTACGTTCTACCAAATCAGCTGAAAGCTCATCGAATTTCGCACGGGATAGAGAAAGCTCCAAGTGAAGCGGACCTTCTGCACCGGCAGTGATGAACGGAAGGGAAATCTGTGTCTGCGTGACACCGGAAAGATCCTTCTTCGCTTTTTCTGCTGCATCTTTCAAACGCTGCATTGCCATTTTATCTTTGGAAAGGTCGATGCCGTTTTCTTTCTTGAATTCAGCCACAAGATGATCGATGATCACTTGGTCGAAGTCATCACCGCCAAGACGGTTGTCACCAGCAGTGGAAACCACTTCGAATGTGCCATCGCCGATATCCAGGATGGAAACGTCGAAAGTACCCCCACCAAGGTCATAAACAAGGATTGTTTGATCTTCTTCTGTATTGATACCATATGCAAGTGCTGCCGCTGTCGGCTCGTTGATGATACGTTCCACTTCAAGACCGGCAATCTTACCAGCATCTTTCGTTGCTTGGCGCTCTGCATCGTTGAAGTATGCAGGAACCGTGATGACTGCTTTATCCACAGTTTCGCCTAGATAATCTTCAGCGAAGGATTTGATGTACTGCAGGATGATTGCAGAAATTTCTTGAGGTGTGTAGGCTTTACCCTCGATTTCCACTTTGTAATCCGTACCCATATGACGTTTGATGGATTGGATCGTGTTCGGGTTCGTGATTGCCTGACGCTTCGCCACTTCACCGATTTGTCTTTCCCCATTTTTGAAAGCTACGACGGATGGAGTTGTACGGTTGCCTTCCGGATTCGGGATGACGCGCGCTTCTCCCCCTTCCATTACGGATACACAAGAGTTTGTTGTACCTAAGTCAATACCAATGATTTTACCCATTTTGTATTTTTCCTCCTTCAAAGCATATGTAGTGCTTTATTGATTCACTTGAACCATAGCCGGCCGGATGACACGGTCTTTCAGCTTATAGCCCTTTTGCAGTTCCTGTACGACCGTATTCGGTTCGTATTCGTCATTTTCCACCTGCATGACTGCTTGGTGCAAATGCGGATCGAAAGGCTGTCCGACTGTTTCGATTGTTTCAATGCCTTGTTTGTCGAAAGCTTCTAATAGCTGGCGATGTACCATGCGGATACCATCGACAAAACCTTTATTCGCCTCTTCATCCTGGACAGTCTGAAGAGCGCGATCCAAATTATCGACAACCGGAAGCAAGGCTTCCGCCAAATCTTGGGATCTATATTTGCTGGCAGCTTCTTTTTCCTTCTGCGTACGCTTGCGGAAATTGTCATACTCAGCCTGCACACGAAGAAGACGCTCATAAATTTCGTTTTTCTCCTGTTCGAGCTGGACTAGTTTTTCACTGCCTTCATCGTTGGTTTCGGATTCCTCAGCCGGAGCTTGATCGATCACTTCTGCCTCGACAGCTTCCTGCTCTTCGGTTTCATTCACTTTTTCTTTTTCTTCATTCGCCATGATGGTCACCTCCTGAAAAACATCTCTTATATGAAAGGCTTGCCGAAAGAGCAAGCCATATTCAACTCATTTCTGCCAGTCCTGATATGCACTTGTCAGTTTCTTCGATAAAACATGCATCAGCGACATCACACGGGAATATTCCATCCTGGTGGGTCCCAGCAGGGCCACAGTCCCCATATGCGTGCCATCAGCTGTATAACTCGCTGTCACAAAGCTGCAATCCTGCAGCGCATCCAGCTTGTTTTCCGTTCCGATGGAAACATGCAGGCCATCTTGCTCCCCCTTGAGAAGATCGGCTATCATTTCACCTTCTTCTTCAATCATCGTATAAAGGGTACGCAGCTTATTCAAGTCCTGAAAATCAGGCTGCATCAGGATATTCGTCTTTCCGCCGAAATAAAGCTTGAGCGGCTGCTCTGTTTCCATGAAGGAACGCAGATAAGCAAAGATAGTCTCATAATGCACAGTATGCCGTTTGAGCAAATCCTGCACTTCCGCCTTCAGCCTGCCGGGCACCATCATAAGCGGCACACCGGCCAAGCGGTCGTTGAGGATATTCACTACCTTTTCCATTTCGCCATGATCCATTCCATCTGGTATACGGAAAGATTTGTGTTCCACATGCCCAGTGTCTGTCACAAGGATCATCACCGCACTGAAATCCGATAAAGTCAGAATCTGGATATGCTTCAGCTTCGTCTCCAGCATTTCGGGTCCGAGTATGATACTCGTATAGTTGGTCAGCTCCGATAACAGTGCTGCAGACTGCTGGACGATTTCCTCCATCTCCCGAATATTCGCAGAGAATGTCTGTTTGATTGCTGTCGTATCCTCTTGCGTCAAATGAAATGGTGTCAGTAGATGATCCACGTAGAAACGATAGCCTCGTTCGGAAGGAACCCTTCCAGAGGAGGTATGCGTCTTTTCAATCAAGCCAAGCTGCTCCAGTTCAGCCATATCATTACGGATCGTCGCCGCACTATAGGCAACATCCTGCTTATTGGAGATAGCACGCGAGCCGATTGGCTGCGCTGTTTCAATGAAATCATCGACTATGACCTGAAGGATACGCAGCTGTCTTTCTGTCAGCATGATCATCACCTCGATTAGCACTCTTGTTTGGCGAGTGCTAAATATACATATAAGGTAACAAAGCCTATTAAAATTGTCAATTCGAAATGCTTGCTGGTTCTTCGTCCAAAAGGAACTCCTGGAATACATCATTTCCAAATAAGAAACCATCTTCCGTCATGGCAACATGAGCGTCATCTTCTATCAGCCATCCTTTGGCAATCAACAAATCGAGCGGCTTTCGGTACACATCGGCAAGCTCCACACCGAATTTTTGAAGGAATGCAGCTTTACTCACCCCTGATTTTTTCCGCAAGCCAAGGAATAGCTCTTCCTCGATACGCTCTTTGCGGCCGATAGGCTCCTCATGCAGCACAGGTATGCCATTTTCATTAGCTTGCTTCAAATAAGCAGGCAGCGGGCGGATGTTGATGATACGACGGCCCGGCAAATAGCCATGCGCCCCAGCGCCAAGGCCGTAATAAAAGTCATTATTCCAATACGCCAGATTATGCTGGCTTTCCTTGCCTGGAAGCGCAAAATTGCTTACCTCGTACTGCTGTCTGCCATGCGCCTTCATTTGGTCACGCAGCAGATTGTACATGCTGGCTTCCAATTCTTCCGGTGCTTTCTTCAGTGTCCCTTTTTTGTAACGCTGATAAAAGACCGTCTTTGGCTCGATTTGCAGCGAGTAAGAGGAATAATGCGGCAAATCGAATTGCAAAGCCTCTTCCACAGTATGTCCAAATTGCTCCAAAGTCTGTCCTGGGAGCGCATAAATCAAGTCGATGCTGATATTGTCAAAACCAGCCTGTTTAAGCAGGTCAAGGCTTTCATATACATGCTTCACCCGATGGACCCTGCCGATTGCCTCTAACAATCGATCATCAAACACCTGGACACCAAGGGAGATGCGATCCACACCATACGCTCTCAGCAGCTTCGCTTTCTCCAATGTCAGATCGCCAGGATTGGCCTCAAAAGTATATTCCTTGGATGCATGTACATCAAACGCTCGGTCGACACTTTTCAAGACATGCTCAAGCTGCCGCATGTTAAGGGCAGTCGGCGTGCCCCCACCGACAAATATCGTATTCATTTGCTGTCTGCTCGGGATGTAGTGCTCTATTTCTTTCCTCAAGGCTTCCACATATTCATCTGCACTATCTTCCCGGTAAAAAAACTTCGTAAAATCACAATAGTGGCAGAGCTGTTCACAAAACGGTATATGGATATACGCGGATTTCACTTCGTTCATCATGCAGCCTCCTTCCGCAATGACAAACCCTTGCCGGATAAGGACAAGGGTTGTCTGTTTTTTTATTCGTCGTCCATCTGCAGGATGGCCATGAATGCTTCCTGCGGCACTTCCACGGAACCGACCATCTTCATGCGCTTCTTACCTTCTTTTTGTTTCTCAAGCAATTTACGTTTACGCGAAATGTCCCCGCCATAACATTTGGACAGGACGTTTTTTCTCATCGCTTTGATATTGGACCGGGCAATGATCTTATTTCCGATTGCAGCCTGTACCGGTACTTCGAACTGCTGACGAGGTATAAGTGTCTTCAGCTTTTCAACAATCGCTTTACCGCGTTCGAAAGCAAAATCACGGTGTACGATGAAGGATAATGCATCTATCGTGTCGCCATTCAGAAGGATATCCATTTTCTGCAGGTCGGATGCCTTATAGCCTACCAGCTCATAATCGAAGCTTGCATACCCTTTGGTTTGGGATTTCAGCTGATCGAAGAAGTCGTACACGATTTCGGAAAGCGGAATTTCGTAGACGACATTCACACGGACATCGTCCAAATACTGCATGTCCTGGAAATCGCCGCGTTTCTTCTGGCATAGCTCCATGACCGTACCGACATAATCATTCGGTACCATGATCGTAGCTTTGACGTATGGCTCCTGCACTTCCGCACGTGATTGCGCATCCGGTAAAGCTGCAGGGTTGTCGACTCGGATCTCGCTGCCGTCATTCATGACGACGTTGTAGATAACACTTGGTGCTGTCGTGATCAAATCGATATTGAATTCACGTTCGATCCGCTCCTGGATGATTTCCATATGCAGCAGACCAAGGAAACCACAGCGGAATCCAAAGCCCAGCGCCTGGGATGTCTCCGCTTCGTATTGCAACGAACTGTCATTCAGCTCGAGACGTTCGAGTGCTTCCCTCAAGTCATTGTATTTGTTCGCATCGACCGGGAATAAACCGCAATAAACCATCGGATTCAATCGGCGATATCCCGGCAGTGCCTCACTGGCAGGATTATCAGCCAATGTGATGGTATCCCCGACCCGCGTATCACTTACATTTTTGATGGAAGCCGTCAAATAACCGACGTCCCCGACGACCAGCTCGTCCTTTTTGACCGGTGCCGGATTGAAGACACCGACTTCATTGACTTCGAATTCTTTTCCTGTCGCCATCATGCGGATTTTATCGCCTACTTTGACCGAGCCTTCCTTGATACAAGTATAAGCCACGACTCCGCGGTAAGAATCATACAAAGAGTCGAAAATCAATGCTTTCAACGGTTCTTCCGCATCACCTTTTGGCGGCGGGATACGATCCACGATCGCCTCAAGGATTTCTTCTATACCTATTCCGGCTTTGGCGGATGCCAAAATTGCATCACTTGCATCGATACCGATGACATCCTCGATTTCCTGCTTGACCCTCTCGGGATCGGCACTCGGTAAATCGATCTTATTGATGACCGGGATGATTTCCAGGTCATTATCCATTGCCAAATAGACATTGGCCAATGTCTGAGCTTCGATTCCCTGGGCAGCATCCACTACCAGGATTGCTCCCTCGCAGGCTGCCAAGCTCCGGGATACCTCATATGTAAAATCGACATGCCCTGGTGTATCTATCAAATGGAATATATATGTCTCGCCATTTTCCCGTTCATACTGAAGCTGCACCGCATTCAGCTTGATCGTGATGCCTCGCTCCCTTTCCAGATCCATTGCATCCAAATACTGCGCCTTCATCTCGCGCGCAGTAAGAGCTTTCGTCTTTTCCAGAATACGGTCAGCCAGTGTCGACTTCCCGTGATCGATGTGGGCAATGATCGAGAAATTCCGCACATGCTGCTGATTTCGTCTGTTCGTCTCTACCAATCAAAATCACTCCTAAATTGTCCGAAGCTGCCCACTTGGAGGCAGCCGTAACAATAACTAGCATTGATTATAGCAATTGCGCCTTGTTTATTCAATGTTTTTAAGCGCTTAGCCTCAGCCGAACAATGCATTGGAAAGCTGTTCGACAGCTGTGATGAAACCGGAACAGATACCGCTGAAGATACTTCCCAGGCCGCTGGCCAGCCGCTGCACGAACGATCCATCCGCGCCTTCATCCGTCACAGGTGCCGTTTTTTCCATTACAGCTGCATTGCCTGTACCATCGAATGTCGACGAGGCAGTCAGTTCTCCTTCTTGCTGTTCTGGGGCTGGCTGCTGCCCTGCTGCTGGCGGCAGATCAGCCCGTTGTACATCCTCTTTCTCCATGCCGATCAGAATCCCGCCAAAAAACAAGGTCAGCATCGTCAGTACAATCACTACATATTTCATTCCGCTTGTCCCCCTTGGACTTTTTCTGCTTCCCAGTAATAGTCGGCAAATATATCCGCAAACAATTCCGCCGTACGTGTCGCTTCTTCCAATGTATTTTCCGCGCCACCTATTTCCAGAAGGGCTGCCTTATCCGAAACATCCTGGTTATAGACTCCATCTACCCCTGCCCCTTGTTTGGTGATGACCCCCCGGCTCAAGCCTGGGTATTCCTCTTCGATCTTTTTGTGCAAATCCGTTGCCAGCTTCAAATTCTTTTCATAGTCTTTATTTTCCGCGCCGACGACAAAGACGATTTTTGCATATGTTTCACCGTCGATTTCCTTGGTTGTATCCTTCCTTTTCAAACTGTCCCGGTGGATATCAAATACGAAAGAAATATCTTTATGCTCCGCAACGGCCGCCTCCACCACTTCCCGTGAAGCTTCATAGGACTGATGATATGCCATTCCTTTTTCATTGAGGATCGCTCCGATATCCGTCTCATCCGAAATCGTCCCTATGCCGAGCTCTTCCAATCTTTTTGCCAATGCCCCGCCGGCATGCGTTACATTGGCATTTTTGTTATAAGCATTTTCTTGCTGCTGTGCATCAAGGGAGGGCAAGTACGACTCCTGGTTGTGCGTATAATAGATATAGACAACATCTTTTTCGCCCGTCGAAGGTGCAGGCTCCGTTTCCTTACCATCTTCTGCTGGTTTTTGTTCCTCTTCGGCCGGTGTTTCTTCTTCTTGCTCTTGGGCAGGTTCTTCCTCTATGATGTGCTCCGGCTGTCCGGATTCAATCGGCAAGTTGGTATAGTTTGTCCCTTCTCCGGCAATGACTATCTGGTTCTCATATAGAGAAAAACCTGGAATCTCGGAGCCGAGGAGCGTCCGTGGATCATCCGGTTTGATCGTTGTCAGCATCTGAAGGAAAACAGTGGATAGCTGGATCGGCGGAGCTTCTTCGGGCCGGACACTTCGGAAAACCTTGTTTTCACTGCCTAGTATGTCCAAATAAACCGTGCTGTCAAGCTGCCTTGTCCAATCCGTCAATGCCTGAGAGGACAGCCGATATGCAGGTCCGGCAGTAGTGAGCGCCGCTATGCCGGTCAATAGGAAAAGGACAGATCCGATGAGGATGATTGTCCGCTTATAGATGAACAGTACGCCTGAATGCTTTCGCTGATAGCCGCTCCTTTTTTTGCCCACGAAAGAAGCTCCTCTCTTTTTGAATCTAGTTGATCTCTACTAGAATCTATGAGAGAAGAGCTTGAAGTAGAACCTCCGTAAAAAATCAGCGTGTGTAATCGGAGAGATTCGCCGGGTCGACCTTTTCGTGCAAGGCTCCATTGATGCCGCCGGCAATGACATGGGCCATATCCGCAATGAAACCATCCACTTCTTTTGGTGTCACCATGAGATTATGTCCAAGCGGTGTCAGCACCTCATGAATCAGCTGGCGTTTTTCCCCTTCCGTAAGCCCCCCTACCATACCGAATATGGCCTGACGCTGTTCATCGCCCGGCAAGTCCTCTTCCGTCAGTTCCTTTTTGCCAAAACGCATCCCTCCAGGGACCAGCGCTTTTGAAGGTTTATCCTTTTCTTTCCACTCCCTGCCGAAATGTTTGAAAAGATAGTCGATCGTATCACTCGTTATCGTAACTGCATCGACCACAGTAGGGACACCTATACTGAAAACCGGAATGCCCAATGTTTCCTTGCTAAGCTCCTTCCGTTTATTCCCAACGCCGGACCCTGGATGAATGCCAGTGTCGGATAGCTGGATCGTACTGTTTACCCGGCTGACAGAACGAGCTGCCAGAGCATCCACCGCTATGACGAAATCCGGCTTCGTTTTCTCGATGATACCGTGGATCAGCGTACTCGTCTCGATACCTGTCGTTCCCATGACCCCCGGCGATACAGCGGAAACGGGCCGATATCCATCCGCCACCGATTCAGGCTGCAGCTCGAATAGATGATTGGTGACCATGATCTTCTCGATCACTTCGGGTCCAAGGGCATCCGGCGTGACATTCCAGTTCCCCAGTCCGACAATCAAACCTGTCGCGTCCGTTGGTATATTGTTTTCAGCCAGCATTTGTTCAAGCTCTTTGGCAAGCACAAGTGCTGTTTCTTCTTCTTGTTTCGTATCTTGATTCTTGATTGCTTCCGTATGGATCGTAATATAGATGCCAGGTTTCTTCCCGATCTGCTTTGCGCCTTCTTCGTTCACCTGTACATAATTGACGGTGATGCCTTCCGTTTTTTTCTCCGTCACCGAAATGCCTGCTGCCGTTCCCTGTTTTTGTTCACTTGATGTATAGATATCCTTTGCTTCGATAGCCAAATCCGTCCGTACTTGCAGCTGCTTGATCAAAACCATCCCTCCACTTTTCACAAAAGTCAGGTTTAGCATAAGCAGATTGTCCGCAAATCATACGAAAAGTGACAGCTTCAGCAAAAAGAATTGTTGAAAACATCGCTCTGCTTTGGTACAATGGCTTTTGTTGTAAGATGAATTGTGCCGGAGGTGAAACAAACATGGCAAATATTAAATCAGCGATTAAACGCGTTCGTGTAAACAACGATAGCCGTCTAAGAAACCAAGCTTTGAAAAGCGACTTGCGTACTGCAGTGAAACACGTGGAAACTGCTGTTTCCAACAACGATGCTGAAACTGCTAAAAAAGCGCTTCTAACAGCTTCCAGCAAAATTGATAAAGCTGCACAAAGTGGTGTCATCCACCGCAACAAAGCAAACCGTCAGAAGTCTAGCTTGACTAAAAAAGTTAACGCTCTTGGCGCATAATATGCTAAGAAAAACGATTCCTTATACGGAATCGTTTTTTTAATAGGAAAAGCCCGGCAGGTTCATCAAACCATCCGGGCTTTCTTCCGTATAGTTGCAATTTGCTGCAGCAAAAGCTCAAAGGCAAGATTCTTTTCCATACGCCCCTGCTTCAAATCAGCATCCGTTTCAGCGGCCAAGAAGAGGATATGCTTCAATTCTTCCGCGGCGAAATGAGCTTCCCGCTTCAGCGCCAGCTTGATTACGAATGGATGGACCTTCGTCACTTCCGCCATCTTTGCTTGATTGTAACCCTTTTGCTTCAGGAGCTTCACATGCAGAATCGTCCTGAATTGGGAAGCAAGCAGCGCTACCAAGGCAATCGGCTCTTCCTTCAGCTTGATTAAATCGTGGAAAATATAGATTGCTTTCGCCAAGTCACCTGCCATCAGGGCATCGACTAGCTTCAAGCCCGAGCTGGTCTGCTGATGGGATACCAGTTTTTCTGCCATCTCCAAGGTTATGGTGCTACCCTCCCCTGCATAAAGGGCAAGTTTTTCGATTTCACCCCGCAGCAGGGCAAGATCCGTGCCGGCTTCCTGTATGAGCAAATCCGCCACTGTATCCTCCAGCCCGATGTTATACTCCTTGCTTAATGTACCGATCCACTCCGATAGATCCCATTCCTTTACTGGCTGGCAGGCGACAGCTTGTCCCGTCTTCTTGATGAGCTTGACGATTTTCTTCCGTTCGTCAACCTTTTCATAGGAAGCAAGCAAAACGAGTGTCGTCCAAGCGGCCGGATTTTGTGCATACTGCTCCAAACTTTCCAATCGATGATCCACAGCCGACTTATCCGGCTTCGCTTTCAGGAAGAAGGGATGGTAAGCGAAAATCAATTTTTGTTCGCTGAAGAAAGGATATTCTTCCGCATCCGCTATCACTTCCTGGATGGGGGTTTCCTCCAAGTCATAAACAGAAACATTCGTTCCATCGGAAAGGGCGAATTGTTTCTCTAATTTTTCCTTTATATCCTGCATGAAATAGGACTCCGTGCCATATAGTAAGTATATAGGGGAAAAATCCTTTTTCTTGATTGCTTTTAAAGCGTCAGTATACGACATGTTCTCACTCCTACGTAATCCTATTGTTTATCGTATCGACAAACAGAGATAAACGCAAGATGGAAACAGAGGGGAACAACCCAATGTCCCCCCTTATCTATATGAACGCCCTTGTTAGCCAGCTCCGGAGGCTGTAACACGAAGCGGTGTTTTTCTTACCTCTAGGTTAACCTGTCAGCCCGCAAGTTATAGGTGACAACTCTTGCTAATCCAGGTAAGTACCTGCTGCAAGGAGGTAAGTTCATATGCCTCTTTTATAACTACCGTATTCTATGGGAGGAACGGGCTAAATGTGCCTGTCTTCCCCGAGAAGGCATAGACGACAGCCCCATCCGTATCTGTTCGCCAGATACGGATGTTTTGCTGTTCCAAAGCTTGTATCACCTCCGGGGAAGGATGACCATAACGATTGTTGCGGCCAGCCGATATTAAAGCCGTTTCTGGCTTTATAAACGCAAGGAAATCCGGATCAGTCGATGTATTGCTGCCATGATGCCCGACTTTCAGTACATCTGCCTGTAACGATGGATAACTCCTGATGAGCTCCATTTCTTCCTCCTTGCCTATATCCCCGGTAAAAAGCCAGCTCTTTCCCCCAAGCCTTGTATACATGACAAGCGAATTTCGATTCGGATCTCCCTTATCCCTGGCAGGTGCCAGCAGCTGAACCTCCCAGCCCGGAAGCCTCAGGAGTTCTCCGGAGCGCCAAGGAATTATGTCTGTATCTGTATTCCAGTCATCCATCTTGGATTTTTCAAAATAGACCGAGGTCCGCACCCAATCCACATGGAATTCTCTTGTCAGTTTGCCGATGCTGCCGATATGATCATGATCCGCATGGCTGGCGAAAATGCCATCCACTTGTGCAATGCCCCTCTCATAGAGAAACGGCTTGATCACTCGCTCGAAATTTTTATCCGTTGGTTTAAAATCCATGCCGACACTGCCAGCTGCATCTATGAAGTATATACCTTTCCGATACGGCAATTCGATGACGAATGCGTCTCCTTGACCGATATCGAGCATCGTTACATACCCGGTGCTGCTTGTATACGGCAGGAGCACCGCTGCCAGCGGGATAGCAGTAAGTATGGCGCCATACCCAACGGCTTTTCTCCGTCTGCGCTTCTCCCATGCAGAACAGAATAAAATAAGCACCGCAAAATAAAGCAAAGAGAGTCCTATCGGCAGCTTTCCAGTCACCCAGGGATAAAAGGCCACACTATCTATCGATTGGATGATTCGAATCACCATATCATTCAGAAAGCGAAAAACCCCTCCCAGAAGAGCTGCAGCCTGCGGCCAGGGAAAGAGCAGGATACTGATCAAAAGCAGAAGCGGTATAGCGACGAATGTGTAAAATGGAATGGCAAAAAGGTTCATCAGAACGGAGAGCGGATTGAGGAAGTAGAATTGAGAGACCTGCAGGGGCAGGATGACAAGCTGGCTTAACAAACTTGTTTCCAGCAGGGCACTGATGAAGGAACCAGTATAAATCCGGGCAGACAGAAGCAGCGCCAAGCTGACCAGAAACGAAAATTGAAAACCGATATGAAATAAATATCGCGGATCGAGGACAAGCAAAAGCAGAAAAACGATACTGATGCTGTCAATGATCGGCAGCCGTATCGAAAAACGCAGCAGCACCATGATCAGCATCACCATCAGAGCCGAACGCCATACGGATGGCTCGCCTCCGGCAAAAACTGGATATATACCCAGGAAAATGAACAAAAACCAAAAGGACTTCTCTACCGTCAGGATTTGAAGCTTCGTCAGCACAAAATGAAGAATGGCAGAAAATAATGCAATATGCATGCCGCTGATGGCCAGGATATGCGACAGGCTCCAGCGGTTAAAAAGATTGATCGTTTCCTCATTTAAATTACTGTCTTCACCGGCGATCATTGCCTGCACCCATGCTGCGGTTTCCGGATCGAGACGCTCCCCTGCTTCGTGCAAAAACGCGGCTCGAGCCTTTGACAGCTGGCTGAATGGAGAAGAACCAGTACAGGTGATATCCTCCAGGTTTTGAAGCTCCAGCTCATAAAAGACCCCTTGCTGCTTTAAATAATGCCGATGATCGAATTGCCCGGGATTAGTGGCAGCATCGGGATGCGCGGGACTTCCCTTCATCGTACATATCGCACCTGTTGTCAAGCCAGGCAGTCTTTCTTGATCGTCTTGTTTGAAATATGTCACTTGTATCGATGCTGAACCGGAAGGATCTTCGGCCAGGAAACGGATCATTTCATTCGTTTCAGAAAGGCCGGATATGGAGGAAGTGAGCAGGATTGATTCATCCAGGGGCAGCTCATGTGGAATTGGCTGTCCGAGGGTGCTGTTGCCGTAAAATAACAGCGCGGCGATATTGGATAGGAGGAATGCCTGCAGGGGGAGCCGCTTTGTACAATACAGGAGGGACAGCCATATCATGACTGCAGGCAGCAAGACAATGGATAAGGAATGCGCCAGCATGCCCCCAAGGGCTGCCAGCGCAACAATATGCCATCTTCCGATCATATTCGTTCTTTATATGGAAGCTGATAGCGAGACACAGCTTCATCGGCAAGCCGCTGACTTTCAGCATCACCGGTCTGCTTGAGCTTGTCCACGACCCTTTCCATCAAATCACGTGTTTCTTGCGGTTTTGTATCCACCACCACCGCATCGAGCGCTACGTGCTCCGTCCTGACACCTGCTTCAGCGAAAAGTTCGACTGCATAAGGGTGATTTTTATAGTCACTTGCATAATAGACCGTTTTGATTCCTGCCTGTATCAACGCTTTGCAGCATTGCAGACATGGAAAATGTGTCACGTAGATTTCCGCGCCTTCTGTCGGAACTCCGAATTTTGCACATTGTAAAAGAGCGTTCATTTCTGCATGCACCGTCCGCACACAATGGCCATCGATGACATAACAGCCCTCATCGACGCAGTGCTTGCTGCCGGTGACGCTGCCATTGTACCCGCCGGCTATGATCCGCTTATCCCGGACAATCGTCGCACCGACCATCAGTCTCTGGCATGTACTGCGCAATGCCAATAAGTGGCTTTGCGCCATAAAGTATTGATTCCATGCTATTCTTTCCATGACACTTCGCCACCTTTCCTTTTCTAGAGTAAGTGTACAATCCTCCTCCGCATCCGTCAACCAACCTTATAAGCTGATTTGATCCTTCATATTTTCCAGTGATTTCTCTCCGATACCTGGTACCTCGGTGAGCTGGTCGATGGAGGTGAATGGACCGTTTTCCTCGCGGAAGGCAATGATGGCTTGAGCCTTCGCTTCGCCGACGCCATTGAGTTCTGTCAATGCTTCGGCATCTGCTTGATTGATATTGATCTTGTCCTTCGAATCGCTTGGACCAGCTGTTTGTACCGCTGCTTCTGCTTCCCCGGCAGCTGCTACGTATATCACCTGTTCATCGGCTATGCGCTGGGCAAGATTGATGCTTCTCCCCTCGGCCTTCTCTGTCAGTCCGCCAGCTGCTTCAATTGCCTGTTCCACCCTGCTGTCAGCCTCGAGCTCGTAAACGCCCGGGTCGTGCACCTCCCCTTTTATATCCACCATTACTTTGGTATTTTCTGCAGTCTGATTTTTTGCTGCGGCATCCGATCCCTCCTGCAGCAAACCCTTTGCTGCATCCGCCTCTTTATCGAGCGGCTGGATCGCCGCATCCGGATCAGGCCCTTTGATCCGCATGGCGAATACAAGGAAAATGATGACTGCCAACAGCAGCAGCCAGCTGTATTGTTTGAGTAGCTGCATGCGACATCTCCTTTCATATTCCAATGGCTGAAAGCATATAATCGATAACAGCGTAAAATGGAAACAGGCAGTATATGAGCAGAGGAGGAATTTGGAATGACGAAGTGGGGAATAATCGGAGTTGGCAATATGGGTGGCATGTTGCTGGAGACATGGGTGAACTCCGGGGCAATTTCTCAGGAGGATATCATGATCCTGAATCGTTCTGCTGAAAAGTCTTTGCATTGGAAACAATCTTTCCCATCTATCCGCATAGCAGACTCGATCAGCCAGCTGGCTGATCATGCCGATATATTATTTCTTTGCGTGCGTCCGCCGCATCTGCAGGGGGTATGCCATGAACTCCGGCCCTTATTAAAAGAGGATCAAGTACTTGTCTCGATCACAAGCCCTTTCTCCACAGAAGAACTGGAAGCACTCGTCCCTTGCCAGGTGGCACGCGCGATACCCAGTATCACGAATAGAGCTGCATCCGGCGCTACCTTGCTTACTTTTGGAACCAGCTTGACCAATCGGAATAAGGCCCGCCTTATCGATCTTATAAGCAGCTATTCGGATCCTGTCTATATTCCGGAAGAAATAACCCGTGTTTCTTCGGATATCGTTTCCTGCGGACCTGCTTTCTTCGGCTATCTCGCACAGCGATTCATCGATGGAGCTGTGACTGAAACAGCTATTTCAAAAGAGCAAGCCACTCATCTGACTGCCGAAATGCTGATCGGGCTTGGAAAGTTATTGGAAGATGGGCATTATACCCTGGAAGAATTGATCAGGAAGGTGTGTGTGAAAGGCGGCATAACCGGTGAAGGAATTGCAGTATTGGAAAAAGGGACGACTGATCTTTTCCCGATGCTGTTCCAGGCGACACATCATAAGTACCATGAAGAGAAGGATGCTATCAAGAGAGGACTGTACAATTAGGGATTCGACGCACGACCAGCTTTTCCTGCAAAAAAAACCAGGCTGCATCATGCCTCCTGGTTTTTCAAACATGCAAAGAATAGCCGATCCGCTTCTTCCAGATTCTCCGTATGTTCCATATCGAAGTCGCCATATACGCCAGACACTTGGAACCCCGCTCCCTCAAGCCATGATACATACGTATCGATGGAATATGTACGCTGATGGTGATATTCGTCAAATCGGTCATATTTCTCAGAGTCCGGTTCTTTTGTGAAAAAGGTAAGGTCATGAAATACCTCCCCTTGTTCCTCTCCGGCTTCGCAGAACCAAGTATAGGAAAGATCATCGTAGATTTCTGCAAAAACCTGACCAGCCAAATCCTGTTCGATATGCCTCATACTATGGACATCGAACAGGAAGACGCCGCCGGGAGCAAGCATATCCCATATCCTTGAGAATGCTTGCTTCACATCTGCCGGAGACGTTATATAGTTCATGACATCAAACATGCTGATAGCGGCATCCGCTTTGATTGTCTCCAATCCCCTCAGATCCTGCTGAATCCAGCGGACTTGCTGATCTGTATCCCTGGAAGCTGCATAGGCAAGCATGTTCTCGGATTGATCGATGCCCGTCATTCGGTAGCCGGCCTTTGCCAGCTTCCTGGTGACAAATCCAGTGCCGCAGCCCAAATCGGCTATCTCCTTGATATCGATACGGGCATGTTCCTGGAATATTTGCTGCATGAACTGCTGCCAAGGTGCATAAGGTGCATCCTGCATCAGACGTTCATATACGGCAGCAAGCCGTTCGTAAGCTGCCATCAGCTTTCTTGGGAGAATACCGGTTCGACTTGCGGTGCATCTCCCCATAGGCGTTCCAAATTATAATATCGGCGTTCATCGATATGGAATACATGGCAAACGACATCTCCCAGATCGACGAGCACCCATCTGGATTGCTCCAATCCTTCGAGCCGTTTCACTTCGGCGCCATTTTCCTCCGCTTTTTCTTTGATTCGTCTGGCGATGGCCTGCACTTGCCTTTCGCTCGTTCCATGACAAATCATGAAGTAATCAGCAATCAAGGAGACCTCCTTCATTTCCAGCAGGACGACATCTTCCCCTCTTACCGCATCTGCGGCATTTGCTGCTAATTGTGCCAATTCAATACTTTCCATTAAGTGTTACCTCCAGTAGAGTTTAATAAATCATTATAAGCATGGAACGTGTCCGGATAAACTTTGCGGTTCAAGGAGACGAGCATATTGATGGTATTACGCGAAGCCATCCAGCAAGCCTTATCCAAATCGTCCTCACTTACTTTGCGTACTTCATCCACACCGGGAAAAGCACGCCCAGGTTCGATATAGTCCGCAAGAAATACGACCTTATCAAGTAACGACATACCAACGCATCCTGTTGTGTGTACAGCGATGCTATGCAGTATTTCCGGATCGCTGATGCCTGCTTCCCGTTTGACCATAA
Organism: Terribacillus sp. 7520-G; assembly: GCF_002271665.1. Classification (NCBI taxonomy): domain Bacteria; kingdom Bacillati; phylum Bacillota; class Bacilli; order Caryophanales; family Bacillaceae; genus Terribacillus; species Terribacillus sp. 7520-G. The sequence goes on from NZ_NQFP01000019.1 coordinate 23,046, forward strand.
GCGCCCCCACCGGTCCATGCCATAGTTCATGATGATAATCCAGCAAGTCCTTCGGCAGCTTTTCCGCTATGATCCAGCGTTTCATTTCCTCAAGCGGACGATATTTTGCATAATCGTGAAAAATGGCAGCAAGCTCTGCCTTCTTCGCATCGGCACCATATTGTTTTGCCAATTTGATGCTCGTATCCATTACACGGATAGTATGTTCATACCGCGGTTTCTTTAATTGTTTCTCAACGATCGCCAATGCCTTATCTCTCTGCATACAGCTTTTGCTCCTTTATGATATCGAACACTGCACCCGAAACAAGATAATGGACAGGAGCCCCCTGTCCGACGCGTTCCCGGATCATGCTCGAGGAAATCTCAAGCTCCGGGATATCCACGTACGTAACCGGATAGGCTGTCTTCAATTCATATCCAGGCCTGCCGACACCTACAAATGTCAGCATGCCGACCAATTCATCGATACGATGCCATGTGTGCAAAGTCTCCACCAAATCAGCGCCGATGATGAAATGGAATGCTGTATCGGGATGCATTTCCTGTAACAATTCCATTGTATCAAATGTGTATGATTTGCCTAAACGATCCACCTCGATGGGTTCCATGCGGAAGTATGGATTATCTTCGATTGCTGCCTGCACCATTTCGAGACGCAGAACCGCATCTGTTCGGGATTTCTTTTTATGCGGTGCTTCGTGGGCAGGAAGGAACCAAACTTCATCCAATCCCAGTCTGTACTGGACTTCCTGGGCAATGAATAAGTGCCCGAGATGGGGCGGATCGAATGTCCCGCCTAATAATCCGACTTTTTTCATGACCCGCTCCTTCATGGCAGCTTGATCTGTTTATGCTCTTCCGATTCTCTATAAAGGATGATTGTGCTGCCGATGATTTGGACGACAGAAGCACCTGTACCCTCTTCGATAGCTGCTGCAACATCCTCTTTCTCGTCCAAACAGTTTTGCAGCAGGCTCACTTTGATCAATTCCCGTTTTTCCAATGCCTCGCCAATCTGGACGAGCATATTGTCGTTCACGCCGATTTTCCCCACCTGGAAAATCGGTTTCAAATGATGTGCTTGTGCACGTAAATATCTTTTTTGTTTACCAGTTAACATATTATGCCTCCGTTAATCTTTGTTCCAGCTGATTCAATAGATCACCGATCATGACCTCCTGGCCAGACCAGATTTCAAATGCGTATTGTGCTTGATATAAAAGCATGGCATGTCCATGATGAATAAGTGCCCCCTGCTGCTTGGCTGCATGCAGCAGCTGCGTTTCGATCGGTTTGTAGACAATATCACTGACCACTGCCCCGGGCTGCAAATTCGTTAACGGAATGATTTGCTCTCCTGTATTCGGGCTCATTCCGACACTTGTCGTATGGATGATGACATCATAGTCCGCCAATCGCTCCTGTGCTTCCTGGAAGGTCAGGATGTCGGTAATCGTTTCCGGCTCCTGCAATTGCAGCAGCTGTTCTGCTTTGGAGACGGTGCGATTGGCAATATCGACATACTGGAATCCATGCGTTACCAGCGCCCGATATATCCCCCGGGCAGCCCCTCCGGCCCCCAGCATGAGTACATGCAAGGAATCCTTCGGGGGAAGGACCTGTTTCAATGCTCGTACATAGCCCGATCCATCCGTATTATACCCTATCCACCTGCCGTTCTTCCGGACAGCCGTATTCACAGCTCCGATTCTGGCCGCATCCGGATCGAGCTCATCCAGGAATGGAATGATGCGCTGCTTATAAGGAACCGTAATATTGAAGCCATCTATCCCGCTTTGCAATAATGCCGTGATTTTTTTATCAAAAACATCTGGTTCGATCGGATATAGTTTGTATTCTCCGTCGATACCGGCCTGTTCCATGAATTGTGCATGGATCCATGGTGATAAAGAATGCTCCACTGGATGGCCGATCAGGCCCAACTTCAATATTTTCATTTTCTCGCTCCCCTTTAGATTAATGACCTGCGGATAGTTGCCGGGACGCCCTCTGGTGTATGGACAGTCACCGATGCTGGTTCACCCGACAGTGTTATCCAACCCAAACCAGGAATGACAATATCCGTTTTCTGTTCTTTTATCTTGAAAGTCGTCTTTTGGAAAGGCGGAAAATGCTCAAGCTGCTCATCACGCGGCGGTGCGAGCAATTCCCCCTTCTGACGTTCATAAAGTGCATCCGCATTCTCAAGCTTTGTTCGATGGATGTCGAGCGCATTGGAGAAATAGCATACGAATGGCTGCCTGCTTCCCTTTTCGAAATCGATCCGAGCCAATCCTCCGATGAACAATGTCTGCCTGTCATTCAATTGATAAATCCGAGCTTTGATCTCTTTGTTCGGCGTTATGGTCTTCAAGTCCTTGTCGGTCACATAATGGGCGATTTGCTGGCGATTCACGATACCAGGCGTGTCAAACAAAGAGCTTCTGTCATCGAGTGGGATATCGATGAACCCAAGCGTCGTACCAGGATAATAAGAAGTCGTGATTGCATCGTTTATTCCTGTGGAATGTTTGATCAAGGCGTTGATGAATGTAGATTTTCCTACATTTGTACTGCCGACCACATAGACGTCTTTTCCATCGCGCAATTCCTGGATGCTGTCCTCAAGCTCAGGCATCCCGATTCCCCGTTTCGCCGAAATAAGATGTACATCGGCCACTTGGATGCCATATTCTTTAGCCGCCCCCCGCAGCCATTGCTTGACGCGATCATGATTTGTCGATTTAGGGAGCAAGTCCACTTTATTACCGACCAATATGATTGGTTTGTCCCCCACAAGTCGTTTGATGCTGCCGATGAAACTTCCGTTGAAATCGAAAATATCCACCAGCTTGATGACAATTCCTTCCTTGTTACTGATTTCACTTATCAATGTAAAGAAGTCATCGTCCGTCACTGCGACATCCTGGACCTCATTGTAATGCTTGAGCCGGAAGCAGCGCTTACAGATGACCTCATCGTTTTTCCCTAATGCCGATGCTGGGATATAACCTGGCAAAGATGCGTCTTCTGTCTGAATCGGTGCGCCGCATCCCTGGCAAATCAATTCTTCCACATTCATTCCTCCCATGTGATCTTTCCTTTTCTTCTGAAGTAGTTCAATATCCGTCGTTCAATCATCCGATTGATTTTGGTGATCTTCCCATCCGTTCTCACGATTGGTACGACAACGATTGTGTAGAAGCCAGCCAAATTCCCCCCTAATACATCTGTCAGGAGCTGATCGCCGATCATGACAATCTCATCCTTCTCCAGGTTCATTTGCTTCACGGCCTGTTTGAAGGCCCGCCCAAGGGGTTTTCTTGCACTATAGACAAAAGGTATCTCCAAAGGCTCGGAGAATACTTTCACTCGCTGTTCATTATTATTGGATATAATGGTGATTTTAATATCATGGGCACGCATTTCCTTGAACCAATCTATCACTTCCGGTGTGGCATCGGCAACATCCCACGCCACCAGCGTATTATCCAGATCTGTAATGATACCCTTGATTCCCTGCGCTTTCAATTTTTCTGGCTTTATATCAAAAATGCTCTTTACATGCTCATTGGGCAAAAACTTCTTCAGCATTATGGATTTCCTCCGATCTCATGCACTTCAACAGTTACTTACCCATCATAAGGCATTTTTACGACGGTTTCAAAAAAATCTTTCATCGTTCTGCTTTTTTTCGACTATTCTCTATGCTGCAGAGTCAAATTCAGAAGTAAAACCGTTCGACAAATCTCTACACACTCCTCATTGTGGATAACTATGTCCACATTATCAACAGCTACAGAGAACAATTTTGCACATTTATAAACACTTTATCTACAGGTTATGAACAGTTTTCTGTAGATAACTATCACCTTGTTCCTCTTTTTCTTTCATGATACATTATTAATAACTTATCAACTCCCCAACTTACGTACAGAAGATCTGCAAGATAGTAAGTTATCTCCAATCAGGAGGAATGCAAGATGGAACATCTGTCTGATGAATTGCTGATCGAATCTTACCACAAAGCGAACGAACTCCACCTGAGCCAAGAGTTTATTCATCTAATCGAGAAAGAAATCCAATCACGGGGCTTATCACATAAAATCCGTTACACTAGCTGAACATCGTCTCCGTTAAACCTTGCCGGCCTGGCAGGGTTTTTTTCTTAGCCGGAACTGCGTCAGTTGCAGTAAAGGCGTGAAGTCCTTTAGAATTGGGTATAGTACTATTTTAGTTATCATTTATAATGAAAGGACTATCTTGCTGAAAGAGGAGGACTGCCACAACATGATCATTGCTATACTGATGCCATTCATTATGGCCATCTGCATTCCATTCATCGCTAAATTCAAATACAGGATACATACCGGCTATGCGGCGCTTGCTGCATCGCTATCGATTTTCATTTACTTTCTCACACTCCTCATCAATGGGGAAACCGACATATTATACCGTTACAGCTGGATACCCTCACTCGGATTGGACTTGACATTCCATACAGATGGACTGGCCCTGTTCTTTGCGCTGCTGATAAGCGGGATAGGTGTGCTCGTCGCATTTTATTCCATTTATTATCTGGACCGCGGGGAAAGGCTGGGCTCTTTCTATGTCTATCTGCTGTTATTCATGGGAGCCATGCTCGGTATTGTTACGTCAGATAATATATACGCACTCTATACTTTCTGGGAGCTCACCTCTGTATCTTCTTTCTTATTGATCAGTTTCTGGTTCACCAGGAAAGCTTCCACGGATGGCGCTCTCAAGTCCATGCTGATAACCTTCCTCGGGGGATTTGCGTTACTCGGGGGATTGGTGCTTCTTCATCTGGTAACAGGGACAGCAAGCATCCGCGAGATATTAACAAAAGGAGACTTGATCCTTGGCAGTGATTGGTTCCCGCTGATCGTTGTGCTGCTCCTTCTGGCAGCCTGCACGAAATCTGCCCAGTTTCCTTTCCATATCTGGCTTCCGGATGCAATGGAGGCTCCGACACCAGTCAGTGCATATTTGCATTCGGCTACCATGGTCAAAGCCGGACTCTTCCTGCTGCTCCGTTTCACTCCCGTATTCCGGGAAAGTGAAGCATTTTTCATAGCAGTCTCCATAATCGGCCTGCTGACCTTATTCTGGGGATCCTATATGGCAGTCAGGCAGACAGATCTCAAGGGGATACTAGCCTTTTCCACCATCAGTCAGCTTGGTATGATCATGGCAATGATCGGTTATGGAACCGAAGCGGCCATCTTTGCTGCTATGTTCCATATCCTCAACCATGCAACATTCAAGGGTAGCTTATTCATGGCTGTCGGCATCATCGACCACGAAACGGGTACACGGGATATACGCAGGCTGGGCGGTCTCTGGAAACTGATGCCGGTCACCGGGATCATCAGTGTGCTTGCTTCCTTTTCGATGGCTGGCGTTCCGCTGCCAATCTTAAATGGTTTTTATAGTAAAGAAGAATTTTTCTCCAGCTCTTGGGATTTGTCAGCCGATCGTGCATTCGGAACCGGCTTCGCTTCGGTACTAGCCGATATCGTTCCATATGCAGCTGTCGCTGGCAGTATCTTCACATTCGTGTACAGTATGTATTTCTTTTTCCGTACATTCACGGGGAAATCAGAGACATCAGCTGCTGAAAAAGCACATGATCCGAAGGTTGGCATGCTGCTTTCTCCAGTATTACTAGTGTCTGGTGTTGTTCTTATCAGTATTTTTCCAAACTGGTTCACCCGGCATTTACTGCAGCCGGCAGCGAATGCCGTTTATGGCGAAGCACTGGAAAATAAAAGCATTCATTTCTGGCATGGCTTCGTTCCTGCTTTGTTCATGTCCCTTATCGTTGTCGTTTTCGGAATCGTAATTTATATCACCCGGAAATATTGGACTGGACTTTATAAGGTACTGCCAGGGAAGTTATCGGGAAATACCGTCTATTCGGCCTTCCTTACTGCCAGTGAAAAGCAGACCAAGAGACTCAATGATCATATCGTCAGCGGCTCCCTCCGCCAGTACAATGCAATCATTATCAGTGTCATCTCGATTTTGACACTGCTGATTCTTTTTGGGACGAACTCGTTCGATCTTTCCAATATCGATACATCGCCAGTATCGCTTCCGCAGAGCCTGCCCGAATTGGCTGTGGCAATCATCATGATCGCTGCAGCTTTTGGAAGCACTGTCTCCAAGAAGAAGCTGACGGCGGTCATCATCTTAGGGGTAGTCGGATACGGGCTGTCCATTCTGTTTGTTCTGTTCCGGGCACCGGACCTTGCCTTGACGCAATTGAGTATTGAAACGATTACCGTTGTCTTGTTCTTGCTCTGCTTCCGACATCTGCCGGAATTCAAAAAGGAAAGAAAAGAAAAACTTTCGAAGAAGATAACCAATATCATCATTGCCTCGCTCTGCGGCCTCATGATGACGCTCGTCGGATTGGCTGCATACAGCCAGCGTCCATTCCCGGCTATTTCGGATTACTTTGTCGAGTATGCCTATAAGCTAGGCGGCGGGGATAATATCGTCAACGTCATCCTTGTCGATTTCCGGGGACTGGATACATTATTCGAAATCACGGTATTGGCAATTGCCGCTTTGGGAATCTATTCTCTTATCAAATTGCGTCAAAAAGGAGGGGATCGCTAATGGAAATCATCATGATTGTACTTGCCGGCATCCTCTTCGGGTTCGCCATTTATAATATTTTGCAAAAGCAGCTGCTGCGTATCATCATCGGTACAGCCCTGCTGTCACATGCAGCGCATTTGTTCATCCTGACGATGGGTAAATTGAAGCGCGGAGCGTCCCCTGTATTGACAGACGGAACCGAAAATTATACCGATCCGCTGCCGCAAGCACTGATCCTGACATCCATCGTCATCAGTTTTGGTGTAACCAGCCTGCTTCTCGTGCTTGCCTACCGTACCGTCAAAACGAATGGCACTGATAATATGGAAGAATTAAGAGGTAATGATCATGACTAATCTTGCTATTTTACCGATACTGATCCCATTCCTTGCCGGCATCTTGCTGGCATTCACCCATAATCGCATCCTGCTTACCAGACGTTTGGCACTTGTCTTTGCGGTAATCCACGTTGCTGCAATGGGGTTCTTGCTCATCCAAGTCCTCACCGAAGGAAGCATCGTCTTGGAAACCGGGGACTGGATGGCACCATACGGCATCATACTCGTGCTCGATCCATTGAGTGTGCTGCTGGTGTCGACTACATCCATCATTCTGCTGGCTGCAGTCTGGTATGCACCAGCTTCTGTATCCCGGGAACAAGAAAGTTTCTATTTTTACTCATTCATTTTCTTGTTGGTGACAGGAGTATCCGGTGCCTTTGTCACTGGAGATTTATTTAACTTATTCGTATTCTTCGAAGTGCTTTTGATGGCTTCCTATGCCTTGATCACCCATGGCGGACAAAAAGTACAGCTTCGTGAATCCATCAAGTATGTTTTGATCAATCTGTTTTCTTCGATGCTGTTCGTTACAGCCATTTCATACATATACGCCGTTTTAGGCACTGTGAATATGGCACAGCTGGCAGAACGGGCAGCAGCTGCTGAGCAGCCGGGAATCATAACGACAGTAGCCATTTTGCTCTTCTTCGTCTTTGCAACGAAAGGCGCCGCATTCCCGCTCTATTATTGGCTGCCGCGCTCATATATTGTACCGAATCCTGTTGTCTCAGCTTTATTCGGCGCTCTTTTGACCAAGGTCGGGGTATATTCCCTGATTCGCACCTTTACACTGATTTTCCATCAGCAGCCCGAAATCATGGATCAGCTCTTCATCTGGGTCGGCAACCTGACCATGCTATTCGGTGTGATTGGTGCTTTGGCATCACGAAACATAAAATTGATTGTTGCGTACAACATCATTCCTGCCATCGGTTTCATGCTTGTCGGCATCGGTATTTTCAATCATGACGGATTGAGCGGCAGCATCTACTACCTTCTGCAGGATATGATTGTGAAGGCAGCCCTCTTCCTGCTGGCCGGTATTATCGCGGCTCTGGCAGGTACTTCCGATATCAATAAGATGGGCGGCATGATTCGCTCCCACCCTCTTCTCGGCTGGCTGTTTTTCCTTGCAGGACTTGTCCTGGCAGGTGTACCGCCTTTCAGCGGTTTCATCGGCAAGCTGCTCCTCGTGCGCGGGGCGTTTGAGAAAGGGGAAACTGTCACAGTCATCATCATGCTGCTGACAAGCTTGCTCATCCTGCTTTCCATCGTGAGAGCTTTCATCCGCGTGTTCTGGGGAGAAGGAGAAACAGGAAAAGAACAAAAACGAAAGTATCTCCGCGGCATTTTACCAGCTGGATTCCTGATGCTGTTCACCGTCTTTCTCGGTATCGGGGCAGAAGCTGTCCTGCCGACTGTCCAGCACATTGCGGATTATCTTCTCAATCCGCAGGCATATATGGAACTTGTGTTAAAGGAGGGGCGCTAGATGGCTTTTCAAATATGCATTAATCTGCTGATTGCATTCATGTGGGTATTCCTCGGTGAATCGTACAGCATCGCAGGCTTCGTTACCGGTTATTTTGTAGGTATCGCTCTATTATTCCTGCTGCGCCGCTTCCTGAAAGGTCCGTTCTATTTAAGACGTGTATACAAGATTTTGGCTTTGGCACTGATTTTCATCAAGGAGCTCCTGCTTTCAAATTTAGAAATCACAAAACTTGTTTACGCAAAACGACTGGACATCAATCCTGGCATATTCACTTTGGAAACGGAATTGGAGTCCGATTGGGAAATCACGTTATTGGCAACTCTTATCACATTGACTCCCGGTACAGTCACAGTGGCCGTTTCACCTGATAAGAAGATGCTTTATATCCACGCCATGGACATCGTGGACATGAAGGAGGCTGTCCATTCAATCAAAGACAGCTTTGAGAAACACATCATGGAGGTGACAAGATGAGTGTCCTGCAAGATAATTTAGCTGACATCATCCAAATCGTATCCATCATTAGTTTGATTGCATTGAGTGTTTCCATCCTCTTGCTGATCATCCGGGTGATGAAGGGACCGACGAATGCTGACCGTGCAGTTGCATTGGATGCCATTGGTGTCAATATCATGGCGTTTGCCGCCTTGCTTGCCATCATCCTGATCACACCGAACTTCAATGATATCGTGCTGTTGATCGGTATCCTCTTATTCATTGGTACAGTGGCAATTGCAATCTATTTGGAAAAGGGTGATTTGATTGATACAGAAAATGATTGAAATCATCCTGGACTTGCTTGTCATCCTCTTCTTGGGAGGCGGTGCTTTCATTATGTTCACAGCTTCCGTCGGTGTACTGCGTTTTCCTGATATTTATACAAGGCTTCACGCAGCCAGTAAAGGCTCCACGCTTGGTGTAGCCGGCATACTCATCGGCGCTTTTATTTTCCATTACACAGAGTATGGGATCATTAGCGGAAAACTGATTCTTGGTGTATTGTTTATCATGCTGACTGCCCCAGTTGCCAGCCATCTGATATCCAGAGCGGCACATCATCGCGGTGCAAAACCATATGGAACATTAAAGGATCAGTATCAGGAAGCGATTGATGCAGAGAAACGAAGACAAAAACAACAAAAGAAATCAAAGTGAATGCCATCGAGGCATTCACTTTTTCTTTTTCTGGTGGACAGACACGATCGGCTTGCCCAGCACATACAGTGAGTGTATAGGCAATCTTTGAAAGTGTACAGGAGGTGCAATGAAATGAGTATCATCGGTGCAATCGGACTTCTGCTGAAAGAAGCGATGTTCTTCGTTTCCTACGTCAAGAACCACGCATTCCCTCAACCGCTCCCTCCCGAGGAAGAAGCACTGCATATTGAAAAGATGCAGCAAGGGGATGAGGAGAGCCGCAACAAGTTGATTGAACATAATCTGCGTCTCGTCGCGCATATCGTGAAAAAGTTCGAGAACACAGGAGAAGACGCAGAGGATCTTATTTCCATCGGCACGATCGGACTGATCAAAGGAATTGAAAGTTATTCGAGTGATAAAGGTACAAAACTTGCTACATATGCAGCTAGATGTATCGAAAACGAAATCCTCATGCATCTGCGAGCCTTGAAGAAGACCAAGAAAGATATATCCCTGCATGATCCAATCGGTCAGGATAAGGAAGGGAACGAAATCAGCCTTATTGACATACTCCAAGCGGATAATGAAGATATCATCGAATATATCCAGCTGAATATGGAAGTAGAGAAAATCAAAGAGTATATCGATATATTGGATGGACGTGAAAAAGAAGTGATCATAAGCCGCTATGGGCTCAATAACGAAGAAGATATGACACAGCGCGAAATTGCGAAGAAATTGAATATATCCCGCAGTTATGTTTCCCGAATCGAAAAACGTGCCCTGATGAAGATTTTCCATGAATACTACCGACAGCACAGGACATAAGTGCTGAAAAGGAGGTAATCACTATGTATGCCAAATCCCCTTCCTTCAGCCACTGCAAGCAGCGGACCAGTACGGGCGTACTCATTGCCGCCTTCCTTGTACTGCTTTTCATTGGCGGAGCTTATGCTTGGGAGAATATTTGGGATTAAAAAAACTCCGGTCATAATGCCGGAGTTTTTAGCTTTCCAATAATTTTTTCCATCGTTCAATGGCAAACCAGATCAGGATGCTTGTAACAACACACCCGCCAGTCATAGCGAACAGGATATCTGCTTTATCTGAAGGTGTCAAATAAACATTGATCACCGATCCAAGGTATAAATAAATGCCAAGAATCAGAAGCGCCAATGCAAAACGACGGTAATCTGCGATTTTATCAAGCAGCAGCTGCTGTCTTCTATTCATCATGTCGCCTCCTCTTCCAAACTAGCAACATTGTAACATAAAAAAAGACAGCAATTACCTGGTAATTGCTGTCATGGATATTCAGTAACGCTCGACCATTTTCATGATCATTGTTGCTGCATTTCGGGCAGCTTGATCAAGGAATGCATCGAATGATACGGGAGATTCCTTACCGGCAATGTCAGATAATGCCCGTACGATGACGAAAGGAGTCCCATAGTGGTAGGCAACCTGAGCCACTGCCGCTGCCTCCATCTCTGCTGCTAGCATGGCAGGGAACTTCTCCCTGACAAAAGCAACACGCTCCGGATCAGACATGAAACTGTCACCTGTTGCAATAAGACCGATTTCTGCTTTCGTGTCCGGGAATTGATCGATTACATCCTTGGCAAGCTGAATCAGCTCGCCGTCCGCCTGGTAAGCGGGCGGCATCTGCGGTACTTGTCCGTAAGCATAATCAAATGCTGTCACGTCAACATCATGATGCACGACAGAATCCGATATGACCACATCCCCGACTTCCAGATTCTCTGCAAATCCTCCGGCTGAACCAGTATTGATAATGGCTTTCGGTGCGTAACGCTCGATCAGCATCGCGGCAGCAAGCGCGGCATTCACCTTGCCAATACCTGATTTTAAGAGGACAACCTGCTTATCGGATAATGTGCCTTCTATGATTTCATATCCTGCTGCGATAATTTCCTTTTTGTCTGCCATCGTTTCTTTCAGTAATGCTACTTCTTCATCCATTGCTCCAATAATGCCGATTGTCATTCTGTCTGCTCCTTTAATTCTTATCGTTTTCTTTTAGCACTTCCACTTTTTTCGCCTGCCAGCCTTCTCCATCGACCCAGCTTGCGAATACGCGGAATGTCTCTTCTGAATCAGGGGCGGAGACCGTCGCAATTACATCATTGCCTCCATTGCCGTTATTCTCGACCCACCATACCGTCATGGATGCTGGGTCCAGCCCTACAGCGCCACCGACAGCCTGCATCAGCTCATTCCAGTCCTGCGTGCCTTTCTCGAAGGTTGTCGTATGCGTTCCGGACTGCTCCGTGCCCACTGGATCCCAATCCTTCGTGTACGCTTCCTTTACATTATCATCTGATGGCTCAGCCTCTTGTTTTTCTTTTTTCTCTTTTTCCTTATCCTGCTTCTCTTTGTCACTTTGTTCTGTATCTTTTTCTTCACTGCTGGAATCATCGCTGCCTTGAAGTTGTTCTGCAATGGTTTTATTGCTTTGTTCGTCATTGGCATTGGCCTGGTCATCCATTGTCGGCTTATCGTTCAAAACTGCTGCGAGCAGCACGACGACCAAAGCGACACCCGCGATTGCCAGGACGACACTCAGCCACTTCCTGGGTTTTCTGCGTTTGTTTCTATTATTCAATCTGGAATAATCCTGATTATCATTCGCCATGCTTCTTCCCTCCTCATTGTTCTCTATTATACTATGAACTAGTGCGAAGCCAAAGTCATATCATAAGCTGTTTTCATTTGATGATTTTGTTGAAGCAAATCTAATTTTGACATAGCGGAAGGATTCTGTGCATATATATCTAACTATATAAACAATAAAAGCAGGTGTAACTGCATCGTCAGTCATCATGGTTCCTGTGGAAGGAGAGGAAGATAAGCATGATGAAAGTGACAAGAATGGATACGAACCTTTGGGGCCACGAATCGTTCGAGTATGTCGGCTACGATAAGGAAGCCGAGATCTTCTCTATCTTCTTACCGGAAGGATGCTGTCTGTCTTTTACCAGTGTGAAGGAACAAGTCGTCTTTTCTTTTCTGCTTGCACTCGACAAAGAAAGTTTTATCCTGCAAAAGCTCATACCCTTTTTTCCTTTTGAGAAATCTTCCGAACAAGTTAGTCATTCAGTTTCAATAAAACAAGCTGCTTCCATATAATTCGGAAGCAGCTTTTGTTTTATGTCTATTCCACTTTGGTAATTTTGACCTGAATATCTCCGCCTGGAGTCGTGACAGTCACTTCTTCGCCGACTTCATGTCCGATCAAGCTCTTGGCAATCGGGGAATCGTTTGAAATTTTACCTTCAAACGGATCTGCTTCCGCGCTTCCAACGATTGTATAGCTCTCTTCTTCACCATCCGGCAGTTCGATGAAGGTAACCGTTTTACCCATGCCTACCATATCTGGATTATCTGTATCACTTTCAATGATGACAGCATTTCGGATCATATTTTCCGTTGTAGCGATTTTGGATTCGACGAAAGCCTGTTCGTCTTTCGCCGCATCATATTCGGAGTTCTCCGACAGGTCACCAAAGCCGCGAGCAATCTTGATGCGCTCGACGACTTCCTGGCGACGAGTTGTCTTCAGATATTCCAATTCCTCTTCAAGCTTCGTCAAACCTTCTTTAGTCATGTAATATTGTTTTTCTGTAGCCAATTCAACCACCCCTTGAGCTCTAAAAGATTCTTTCCCTTTGCCTTGCTTCTATAGCGTTTTCATGCATATTCCATACTATGGCAGATTCCCGCCGAAAATTCAATACTTATCTGTACAAGTCATGTCGTGCGGCCAGAAAGGATCGTCTCGATTTTTGCAGCCATCAAATCGATGGCTACATGGTTTTCGCCGCCCTCCGGTATGATGATATCTGCATATCGCTTCGTTGGCTCGATGAATTGCAGATGCATCGGACGGACGACATTCACATACTGTTCGATGACAGAATCAATCGTACGGCCCCGTTCCTTGATATCCCGCAGCAGCCGGCGGATGATGCGAAGATCGGCATCGGTATCGACGAATACTTTGATATCCATCATATCCCGCAGCCGTTCATCCTCCAGGATAAGGATGCCTTCCAGGATGATGACATCCTTCGGCTCCACTGGTATCGTTTCTTCGGAACGTGTATGGATTTTATAATCATAAATCGGTTTCTCGATTGGTTTTTGTTCTCCAAGTTGCTGCAAATGCTGCATCAGCAGCTCATTATCAAATGCAAAAGGATGATCATAGTTTGTGTTCAGACGCTTCTCGAACGGAAGATGGGATTGATCCTTATAATAGGAATCTTGTTCGATTACCAGGATCGTCTTGTCCGTAAACCGTTTGTAGATGGATCTTGTGACAGAAGTCTTTCCTGAACCCGATCCTCCTGCAACACCGATAATGATAGGTTTCTTTGCCATTATTTCTGCTCCTCTTCCTGCTTCCTCATTCATTTCTTCACACTGATGGCTACTCCATCACCCACTGGCAAAATAGTAGTATGGAAAGCTTCATGCCCGAATAACCATTCGTTATATTTACGAATCTTCTTTGCAATATTTGCTTTGCGCGGTGTTGCATCGCTGTCATCCGCTACATAGCCTTTGAATAAGACATTATCACTGACGATCACCCCGCGCTCACTCAGCATCTCACTATATGCCTCGAAGAAACGCTGGTATTGCCCTTTTGCTGCATCGATAAAAACGAAATCATAAGGAGCATGCGCTCGGATCGTCTCTTCCAAATCGAATGCATCGCCTTTTAGAACCAGGATATCCTCCTGGGCACCTTGTTCCCGGATATGTGTGATCGCTTGTTCATAACGGATTTCATCCCGCTCGACAGTCACGATGCGCACGCCGGGTTTCGCATGGCGCATCATAAGGGCGGAATATCCGATTGCCGTACCGATTTCCAAAATCTTGGCCGGCTGATGGAGCCGTATAATCTGCATCAAAAATTGGATGCCGAGCGGCTCCATGATCGGGACACGATCCCCTGCAGCAAGCTCTTCCAATTTTCTGGCCCATTCCGGTGAAGGCTCCACATGCTCCTCCAAGTAATCCATTATTGCTTGTAACATATCATTTCCTCACTTTACCTGCTTACTCATCCAAATGCATATGTTTTTCGATCAGTTCTTCATGCTCGTCGAAGGTCCGCGCATAATAGATTTCTCCATCATCCCCGGCCAGGAAATACAAGTAATCCGAATTCTCCGGATTCACGACTGCTTCAAGTGCATCCTCTGAGAAGTTGCTGATCGGACCGACAGGAAGTCCTTTTATTCTGTATGTATTGTAAGGGGAATCCACTTCCAAGTCCTTGTAATACACCCGCGGCTTATGCTCTCCCAATGCATAAAGCACAGTTGGATCTGTCTGCAGTTTCATATCCTCTTCCAGACGGTTATAGAAAATGCCCGCAATCATCTTGCGTTCATCCTCATTCCTCGCTTCATTCTCGACAAGTGAAGCGAATGTGAGTGCCTCGTTCACAGTCAAGTCCTTCTGCTTGAATCCATCCAAATAAGGTGTGATGATCTGCTGTGACTTGTCCAGCATCATATGGACCACCTTATCGATCGTAATATCATCCTTGGATGTAAAGTTATAAGTAGCCGCAAATAAGTAGCCTTCAAGCGGATAACGTATATCTTCATTCAGGATATCCTCCGTCAGGATATCCGGATATTCACTGATCAATTGTTTGATATAGGCCTTATCTTTCATCTTATACAGGAAAGCCTGCTTATCTATGCCCAATGACTCAGAAAGGATGACGCTTATTTCCTCGATATCAGATCCTTCAGGAACAGCAGCAGATGCAGACGGGGTATTCCCCGCCTCTGGGTCGTTCAGTTCATCGACGACCTGCTGCATGGACATGGATGGGGAGAGCTCATAATTCCCCGCGCGGAAGTTGGCCTCACCGGAAAACTTCACATACAGCCTGAAAATGAAGGCATTCTTAATCAGACCCTGCTCCTCCAAGGATTGACCGATCGAGGAAGCAGTAGCTCCCATGGGAACTTCGACAACCTGTGTTGTATCATTGTCTGAATCGACAGCTTTCATACTGGCATTAACGTAGATAAAGGTCCCGAGTGCACCAATCAATAGAAGTACGATTATTACGGATATGATCATCAATACTATTTTCCGCACGACGCTTGCTTCCTCCATTCTTCTGTCCCGATTCTGTTGAAAAAGATCATCATTCGAGGCAGTCAAGCTATCTTTCCTCCTTTATCCGCCCTATTATACAATAAACGTCAGGGGGCTCACCACCCGCACGACAAATTATGCGGATAAATCTGCAAGAAAAAATCCTCTCTGCCTTATCGGAAAGAGAGGACTGCCTATTCCAAGATTAGATGCCGTCTTCCTCATCAGTTAGTGTATTCAGCATTTCTTCGACCATTTCCCATTCTTCCTCTGTATCGATCTGGAACAATGTCAGGTCCTTGTCGTCGCCTTTCTCTTCATAACGGAAAGCAAACACCTCTACTTCGTCATCTGCATCAGCTTGTTCCGCAGGGACGACTGCGATATAGGAGTTTCCGGTTTCATCGACGTCAAAGTTGAACAAAACCTCGAATAAATGCTCCTCCCCATTTTCATCCGGGATGATGATACGTTCTTTTTCTTCCAATGCCATACGGCTACACTCCTTATTGTTTCGAATCCAGATAGCCTTGCAGGATCATGACTGCTGCCATCTTATCGATTACTTTCTTGCGTTTCTTCCGGCTGAGATCCGCTTCAAGCAGCACACGTTCAGCTGCCATCGTTGTCATACGCTCGTCCCAGAGCACCGTTTCAATAGCGAACTCTTCTTTGATCCAATGGGAAAAAGCCTGTGATGCTTCTCCCCTTGGACCGATTGTACCATTCATGTTCTTCGGCATGCCAATGACAGCCCTTCCGACTTCATGCTGCTGAATGATTTGCTGCAATTCATTCCTGGCTGTTCCATAATCCGGTTCATTCCAATGGATCGTTGTCAGGCCCTGGGCAGTCCAGCCCAGTCCATCGCTGATCGCCACGCCGATCGTTTTGGAGCCGACATCCAGTCCGATCGTTTTTAGTATGTCAGTCATGATGGTTATGTTCCAAATAAAATTTTACCAGTTGTTCCACGATCTCATCCCGCTCCATGCGGCGGATAAGATTCCTGGCATCTTTGTGCCGGGGAATATAAGCCGGATCCCCGGACAGCAGATAGCCCACGATCTGATTGATAGGATTGTATCCTTTTTCCCGCAATGCTTCAAACACGGACATCAGCACTTCTCGGACATTCTCGTCCATCGGTTCCTCAGGGAAGTTGAATTTCATTGTTTTATCCATCGAACTCAAAGCAGCCACCTCGCTTTTATTGCCAGTCTTTTTTTACAGTATATACTTTTCTGTCGGATTTGGAAAATCAAAGTTGTTCTTCGACATATACGGCTGCATATGCAAGAGCTTGTGGCACCTGCTCCGGATTCTTACCGCCAGCCTGGGCCATATCCGGACGGCCGCCCCCGCCGCCTCCACAGCGTTTTGCTGTTTCTTTGATCAGGTTGCCCGCATGAAGGCCGCGTCCGATCAGATCCTTGGATACGCCGGCTGCCAGCTGCACCTTGCCTTCAGCCGTTGCAGCAAGCAGGATAACGCCGCTTTCAAGTTTCTGCTTCAGATCATCGACCATGTCGCGGAGCTGATTCATATCGGCTGCGTCCACTTGCTCTGCCAGCACGTTGACACCTTTCACTTCTTTCACTTTATCAAGGATATTGCCTGCTTCCAGCTGGGACAGTTTGCCGCGCAGGCTGTCACGCTCCCGCTGTACTTCCTTCAGTTCGGCAAATACCGCCTCGATTCGGGAAGGTACTTGATCGTTTGCTGTTTTCAGTTCTGCCGCAGCTTCAGAAAGGATATGCTGCTGCTGCATCGTGAATCGATATGCTTCCTTGGAAGTCACTGCTTCGATACGGCGTGTTCCTGCACCTATGCCGCTTTCGGAAACAATCTTGAACAGACCGATTTGGGAAGTGTTGCGTACATGCACCCCTCCGCAAAGCTCAAGGCTGTAATCACCGATTTGGACAACGCGGACGACATCGCCGTATTTTTCACCGAACAGCGCCATCGCGCCCATTTCCTTTGCGTCACTCAAGCTTTGGTAGGATGTGCTGACAGCAAGCTCATCCCAGATTTTTTCATTGACGATCTCCTCGATTTTTTCCAATTCTTCTTTCGTCACTGCATGGAAGTGGGAGAAATCGAATCGAAGACGGTCAGGAGCGACCAGGGAACCAGCCTGGTTGACATGTGTACCTAATACATCCTTCAAAGCCTGATGCAGCAGATGCGTCGCTGTATGGTTTTTGACGATATGCTGACGTCTGCTTGTATCGACTTTCGCATGGACGATTTCCTTTACTTTGATCTGGCCTTGCTTTACGACACCTTGGTGAAGGTTCTGCCCTTTCGGTGCTTTTTTGACAGCTTGTACGAATACGGTCGCTGTTTCTGTCGTCACCCAGCCTTCATCGGCTACCTGCCCGCCGCTTTCAGCATAAAATGGCGTTTCTTCCAGGATGAAGAAGATTTCATCACCCTCCATTGCCACGTCAGCCAGCTGCTTGTCCTTGACGATGGCCAAAATGGCTGCATCTGTCTCCGTACGGTCATAACCGATAAATGTGCTTTCGGCTTCCACTTCCTGCAGGACACTGTCCTGTACATGCATGCTGTTCACTTTCTGACGAGCTTCACGGGCACGTTCCCGCTGCTGTTTCATCTCTTCTTCAAAACCGGCTTCATCGATAATGAAGCCCTCCTCTTCACTGACATATTCCTCCGTCAATTCTTTCGGGAAGCCATATGTGTCATACAGACGGAATACTTCTGTGCCAGGGAAGACGTTGCTTCCCTTCTCCTTTTCTTCCGCGACGATACGATTGAGGATGTTCAAACCATCAGCAAGTGTTTCATGGAATCTTTCTTCCTCTGTCTGGATGACAGTTTCGATGAATTCGCGTTTTTCCAGGATTTGCGGATAGAAAGCATCCATGATGTCACCAACGACAGGGACAAGTTCCTTCATGAACGGTTTCTCTATTCCGATATTCTTCGCATAGCGCACCGCCCGGCGGATCAAGCGGCGCAGCACATAGCCGCGGCCTTCGTTGGAAGGAAGCGCACCATCACTGATTGCAAAGGAAACAGTACGGATATGATCGGCAATGACCTTGAACGCCGTATCATCTGCAGGGGTATGGCCATATTTGACTTTTGCAAATTCTGACGTTTTCTCGATGATCGGCATGAATAAGTCTGTTTCGAAATTCGTTTTTGTATCCTGGATGACACATACCATCCTCTCCAGGCCCATACCGGTATCGATGTTCTGTTTTGGAAGCGGTGTGTACGTGTGATCCGGGTTATGGTTGAATTGACTGAAAACAAGGTTCCATATTTCCAAATAACGCTCGTTTTCACCGCCTGGGTAAAGCTCGGGATCAGATGGATCATTGCCATATTCTTCGCCGCGGTCATAGAAAATCTCCGAATTGGGACCACTTGGACCTTCGCCGATATCCCAGAAGTTCTCTTCCGTGCGGATGATCCGCTCCTCTGGAAGACCGACAAGGTCACGCCACATCTGATAAGCTTCCTCGTCTTCCGGGTGAACGGTAACGGATAGACGCTCCGGATCAAAGCCGATCCACTTTTTATCAGTCAGGAACTCCCATGCCCACAGGATTGCTTCCTTCTTGAAATAGTTACCGATCGAGAAGTTCCCAAGCATTTCAAAGAACGTATGATGGCGTGCAGTGAAGCCGACATTTTCGATATCATTTGTACGGATGCTTTTCTGTGCATTGACGATGCGCGGATTCTCGGGCACGACCCGTCCGTCAAAATATTTCTTCAGTGTTGCAACTCCGCTGTTGATCCATAGCAAGGATGGATCATCGACCGGTACCAATGAAGCACTCGGCTCGATGCTGTGTCCTTTCTCCTTGAAGAAATCGAGGAATTTCTGTCTTACTTCAGCAGACGTTAATTTTTCCATGAAAAAGCCTCCTTTATTATGTAAACATACAAAAAACTCCCGTGCCTGCCATTTGCAGGGACGAGAGTATGATCGCGGTACCACCCTGATTATAAGCCAAAAAACGGCCTATCACCTTTAAGCGCAGATAACGGTGCGCATCCGATAAGGATTAACTCAGAGCTCCGGTATAGCTTTCCATCACGCTTTTATGGAGATTCTCGCAGCCAAGGAATCTCTTCTCTTGATAAAAGGACGTCATGTACTGGTACCTTCATCGCTTTTCACTATAAATCTAAGCGTAAGTATAGAGAAAAAAGCGGATTTTGTCAAACATCCGGCTCCTTTGCCGTATCCACGCATGCTTTCAAAATGGTCAGGACAGGCACAGCAGCGATCATACCGATAATACCCCCTAGTTCACCGCCGACAAGCAAGGCGAAAATGATCAGCAGCGGATGGATATGGATGCTTTTGCCGACAATGAAAGGAGAAAGCAGGTTCCCTTCGATCAATTGGATGATGAACACCGTGATACCAGCAAGCAGGGCTGTTTTCGGACTGATTGTTAGTCCTACCAATACAGCTGGCACCGCTCCGATGATCGGACCGAAATAAGGGATGATATTGGTCGTCCCGACCAGCAAAGCCAGTATCAGGGAATATGGCAGCTTGATCAGTGTGAAAGCAGTCCAGGTCAAAAGGCTGATGATGCAGCTGACAAGCAGTACCCCCCTGATGTAATGACCCAGATTATTATCGATCCTCAGCACCAAGCTCTTGACCTTGCTGCGGTAACGGCGCGGCAGGAGCATAAGGCCTGCATGACCGATTTTATCCGTATCTTTCAGCATATAAAAGACAATGACCGGTGTAACCACCAGGAAGATGATCACTTGCGGCAGCTTGTTCCAAGCATGCAGAAGTTTTTTCAAAAATCCTTCGGCACGCTGCTCCAAGCCATGCAGCACGGCATCCATCTGGTCATGCACCGTTTCCGGCAAGAATGCCGTCCGTTCATATAAGAATCGGACATAATGATCATAACGCTGGATCAACGCGGGCAGATTATGGCTGAACTCTTTCACCTGACTGATCAGCACCGGGAATCCTTTGTACACCAGGAAACCGGATACGCCAAAAAACAGTGTATAGATAATAAGGATCGACAGCCAACGCGGCAAACGCCACGCGGCAAGGAAATCAATCACCGGATGCAGCAAATAAGCAATCAAAGCTGCGACGATGAAAGGCAGGAAAAGTCCGCCCAGGAACAGTAAAAACGAACGGTAAAAAGGGTACAGCTTGATCAGCAGGAAGCATAGCAGCAAAGCGACAACGATCGTCACCATCCATAAGAGGACACGGTAAAGGCGGGATGCTTCTTTCATTTTCCTAGAATGATGCGCCGTCGCATTTCCGCTCCTCATCCGTGAACAAATCATCAAGGGAACTCAATGAGCCATCTTCTTCGACTTGATGCAATGAAAGCATCTCATCTTTATAGGACAGTTCGATAAAACAGCCCCAGCAGTAATACTGCTCCGGTCCGATTTTCCCGATATCCTTGCTGCCGCAATTCGGACATTTCAACATGTCGGATCACTCCAAATCCTTTTTACATGTTAGAATGTCCAATTATTTCCTTGTATATACTACATGAAATCGTAAGGGGAAATGTCCTCTTGCTCAGCCTCGGCCTCCCGCAGCATCCGGTCGATGTCATCTCCTTCTGCTTCACTGAAACCAAGATGCTCCACCAAAGAAGTGTAGCGCGTATTCGTATCCTCTGTTTGGATCCCCTGCAAAAACGCCTGTTTCTCCCCGACAAGTATGAGGGAGCGCTGCGCCCTCGTAATGCCGGTATACAGCAAATTTTTACGGAGCATGCGGCGGTAGCCCGGCACGACCGGCATGATGACGATTGGAAATTCACTCCCTTGGGATTTATGGATGGAGATGCAGTAAGCATGCATCAAATTAGATAAATCCTTGCTCTCATAGACGACTTCTTTTTCATCGAAGGCAACGACAAGCTGCTCCTTTTGCTCGACATTCTCTTCCTCCCGGAACAAGGCAACCACTTCCCCGATATCGCCATTGAAAACACCTTCTTCCGGGTCATTGACAAGCTGGATGACCTTATCGCCTTTTCGGAAGATTACGTCTTTTGCTGCCATTTCCCGTTTTTGCTTATCCTTTGGATTGACAAGCTGCTGAAGCTGGCGGTTCAACGCATGGATACCGGCCTGCGAACGATACATAGGGGCAAGCAGCTGTACATCGCGCAGATCCCAGCCTTTTTCGACGGCACGGCCAACGATCTGAGTGATGACGTCGACTACCTGATGCTCGCGGCAAGGGATGAAATTAAAATCTTTGTCCTTTTCCAGTTCGTCCTGCGACAAGGTGCCATTTTTGATGGCATGGGCAATCGTGATGATTTTCGAGCCTTCTTTTTGTCGATAGACATCCTTCAGCATCACTCGCGGAACAGCTTCGGTACGAAGCAAATCAGAAAGCACCTGCCCAGGACCGACGGATGGCAATTGATCCTCATCCCCGACAAGCAGCACCTGCATATCATCCGGGATCGCTTTGAACAATCGGTTTGCCAGCCAAATATCGACCATTGAAAACTCATCGACGATAAGCAGCTTCCCGGCAAGCGGATTATCTTCGTCACGCTCGAAGGATTCGGTGCCATCCCATCCCAATAATCGGTGGATGGTGCTGGCAGGGATGCCTGTCGATTCGCTCATCCGTTTGGCGGCCCTTCCGGTTGGTGCCGTCAAGACGAAAGGATACCTTTCATCCTTATCTTTATAGTCCTTTGGATCAAGGGATAGCTCATGTATTTCCGCATATGCTTTGATGAAACCTTTGATGACCGTCGTCTTACCGGTTCCCGGTCCTCCGGTCAGGATCATCACCTTGGATTGCAATGCTTGCTCGATTGCCTCGAACTGCTCTTTCCCGTAGCTGATCGTCTCTTTTTCCTCGAGCTTCCCGATGATCTTGAGCAGTTCTGCTTGCACGATCTCCGTTTGGGTGCCTTGTTCATTCAAACGCTGCAAATGCTTGCAGAATCCAGTTTCAGCGAAGTAAAGCATCGGATGATAGATCCGCTCCTCTTCTTTGACAACTTTTTTCTGAGCATGCAGTACGCCCAGCTGTTCTTCGATCTGGTCCGCACTAATACCGTATTGGGCACTGCGCAATAAGACAGCTGCCTGTTTCAGCACCTCTTCGTTCGGCAAATAAACATGACCCGCCTGCATGCTGTCTTGCAGCACCATCAGACAGGCTGCCTGCAGCCTGCTGCCATGGTCCATCGGGAGGTTATTCTTACGGGCAGCTTCATCCGCTCGATGGAACCCGAATCCTTCGATATCGAATACATATTGATATGGGTCCTTCTCCAATACTTGAATGGCCTCATCACGATACACTTTATAGATCTTCTGTGCCAGCTTCAAACCTATGCCGTATTTGGACAGATGCACCATCACATGGTCAAAGCCTTGATGGGTACGAAGATCATGAAGGAATCTTTCCTTCTTCTCATCGTTCAGCCCTTGGATGCCATCCAGTAAATCAGCATTGGACAGAATATCCGCTATTGCATTCTCGCCCAGCTTCGCTACAATACGCTCGGCAATCCGCTTTCCGATTCCATAGAACAAGTCACTGGAAAGGTACTGAATCAGTCCATCCTTCGTTTCTGGTACATACCGCTTGTATTCCGTCACTTCATATTGTTCACCAAAGCGTTTATGATGGACCATCGAACCATAAAACAAATAAGGCTCGCCTTGGTCCAGTTCACCAATGTATCCTTTGACGACGATATCCTTCTCATCGAACGTCTCATTGGTTTCCAATACCTTGATGCGGACGATGGAAAATTGCTCTTCCTCTTTGCGAAAAATCGTATGCAATAATTCACCTTTCACAAAGCCTCTAGGGCTTTCAGCCGTCTCCCCATATTCCATACGCCTGTGCTCCTTACTCTTCGTTCTCGATTTGCTCCATGATCAATTCAATCTGTGCCTTGCCATGCATGGCCATCTCATGGTCCGGCTGCGCTTGCAGCGCTTTTTCCATGTATTCAAGTGCTTTTTCAAGCTGCTGCTGATACAAATAAGCAACCCCTACATTATAAAGGGCATCACTGTGGTTCGGACTCCATTCCAGCAGATCGAGCAAAACTTTTTGAGCGGTATCGACCTCTCCTCCGTTCGCCAGTGCCAAACCATATTGAAAGACGATGGCAGCATCCCGTTCTTCGAGCTCCGCCGCTCGCTGGAGATAAGGCAATGCCAGTTTCTCCTTGCCAGTCTGCTGCAGGGACATACCCAGCAAATAATGGACATCTCCTTCATCCAACCCAAGCTTCACTGCTTCCATCAGCTGCTGGATCGCTTTTTCGTACATCTCACCAGTATAATACAAACTTCCCAGCCCGTAATAGGCTGTTGCAGCTTTTTCATCCAATTCGATGGCACGCTGGAAAAATCGCTCTGCCTTCTCCAGCTCATTCATCCGCATCAGCAGATTGCCAAAATTGATATAGCCGACAGGATCGTTGGGCCGTTCCTCTATCGCTGCATTGAAATGCTTGGCAGCACCCTCGAGATCCTGCTGCTGCAAAGCCTCGATTCCTAATTTGATATGATCCATTGTTCCACTCCTCTATGTAAGGGAAACCCTTGCCATAAGACAAGGGTTTCTGCTTTAACCAACGTATTCAAGCTGTTGTTCGTTCTTGATGATATCATCGATCGTTCCGCCGCCAAGACATACATCGCCATCATAGAAAACGACTGCTTGTCCAGGTGTGATCGCACGCTGCGGCTCATGGAAATCGACACGCACTTTCCTGTCTCCGACCGGTGTCACCGTCACTTTGCTGTCTTTTTGACGGTAACGGAATTTGGCTGTCACCGTAATCGGCTCAGCCAGCTCTGTTTCAGAAACCCAGCTGACATCACTGGCGATCAGTGCATCGGAAAACAGACTATCATGATTGAAACCTTGTTCCACGTACAGGATGTTTTCTTTCAGGTTTTTCCCGACAACGAACCATGGTTCGCCTTCCCCGCCGATTCCAAGGCCTTGGCGCTGCCCGATCGTATAGTACATAAGACCGTCATGCTTCCCTTTCACGACACCGTCCAATGTGGACATGACACCTGGCTGTGCCGGCAGGTATTCACTCAGGAAGCTCTTGAAGTTGCGCTCCCCGATGAAGCAGATACCAGTGGAATCCTTTTTCGTTGCAGTAGCCAGATTATGCTCTGCTGCAATGCGGCGCACTTCTTTCTTATCCATGCCGCCAAGCGGGAACATGACCTTGGAAAGAGTGGATTCCGTCAATTGGTTCAAGAAATACGTTTGATCCTTGTTTTCATCCAAGCCGCGAAGCATGACCGTCTTGCCGTCACGCTTTTCGACTTGTGCATAATGTCCCGTTGCCAAATAGTCGGCTCCGAGGGACATGGCGTGATCCATGAAAGCTTTGAATTTGATTTCTTTATTGCACATCACATCGGGATTCGGGGTGCGCCCGGCTTTGTATTCATCGAGGAAGTAGGTGAATACTTTGTCCCAGTACTGCTTTTCGAAGTTCACCCCGTAGTATGGAATACCGATTTGATTGGCAACTTTTTTAACATCTTCGAAATCTTCTGTAGCGGTACAGAAGCCATTCTCATCCGTATCATCCCAGTTTTTCATGAAGATGCCGACTACGTCATAGCCTTGCTGTTTTAGCAATAGGGCTGCAACGGAAGAATCGACACCGCCGCTCATACCGACGACGACCCGGATATCTTTGTTTTCTTTCATCATTTGTCACTCCTTTCCTTTTGTCAGACGTTTTATGATAGCAGCGACTGTCTGGGCAGCCTCTGCGACAGATTCAACTGTATTGCCGTATCCGAAGCTGAAGCGGATACTGTTCGTGACACGCTCATCCTCGCCGTACATCGTCTTCAAGACATGCGATGGATCAACAGAACCTGCTGTGCAGGCACTGCCGCTGGATGCCGTCACACCGGACAAATCGAAATTCATCAGCAAAGACTCGACATTCGTTCCCGGAAAACTGATGTTGACTATCCCAGCAGATCGCTGAGATGCCCCGCCATTGATCGAAAAATCGATACCTGCAAGCTGAAGCTCGGAAACGAACGCATCCTGAAGCTGCTGATAAGAAGCCCTTCTTTCTGCCCGCTTTTGCACAGCCAATTCGGCAGCCTTGCCGAAGCCCGCAATGGAAGCGACATTCTCTGTACCTGCCCGGCGTTTGCGCTCCTGCTCACCGCCATAGGTGATCGGTTTGATGCGCACCCCATCCCTCACATACAAAGCTCCGATTCCTTTAGGACCATTGATCTTATGAGCAGACATGCTTAAAAGATCAACACCCAATGCATCGACATCGATCTCTTCCGTGCCATAGGCTTGGACCGCATCTGTATGGAAATAGGCAGGGTGTGATTGCAGCAAGTCACCGATCGCCTGAATCGGCTGCATGACACCTGTTTCATTATTGATCATCATCACGGATACAAGTATCGTGTCCGGACGCAGTGCCGCTTGCAGGTCGGCCAGCTTGATCGCTCCCGATGCATCTGCCGGCAAATACGTAACCTCGAAGCCTTGGCTTTCCAGATAGTTGGCTGCATGTAGTGTAGCATGATGCTCGATTGCAGTTGTAATAATATGCTTGCCTTGTTCACGGCAGGCGTTCGCCACACCGATAAGTGCCATATTATCCGCTTCGGTGCCTCCACTTGTGAAGATGATCTGTTTATCCGTTGCACCAATGCTTGCTGCAACCTTCTCACGCGCTACATCCACGATGTGACGTGCTTCCCTGCCGAATGCATGGACACTGGATGGGTTGCCGAATGTGCCCTCCATCACCGGGATCATGGCCTGGATGACGTCTGGATGCATCGGTGATGTTGCCGCGTGATCAAGATAGATTGGTTTCATAACTGCTTGCCTCCATTAAATATAGAACATATATGGATCTTTGTTTTCGTCATCCCCATGACGGCAAAGATCCTCTAAAGTCGTCGTATCCAATACGTCCCTCACTGCATCCCTGATGCGCAGCCAAAGCTGCTGCTTCGCCGGCTCCTCTTCTTCGATCCCCTCGACTGGCGTAATCGGCCCCTCGAGCGTCCGGATGATATCACCGGCCGTGATATCCGACGGCGGCGATGCCAGCATATAGCCGCCCTTGGCGCCGCGTATGCTTTTCACCAGACAGGCATTACGCAGGGGTGCAGCAAGCTGCTCCAAATAATGCTCGGACAATTTATTTTCTGTCGCAATGGTCTTCAAAGAGACTGGTCCTTCTCCATAATGCTTTCCCAATGCGATCATGATAGTCAATCCATATCGT
Source organism: Terribacillus sp. 7520-G (assembly GCF_002271665.1). NCBI lineage: Bacteria > Bacillati > Bacillota > Bacilli > Caryophanales > Bacillaceae > Terribacillus > Terribacillus sp. 7520-G. The sequence continues at coordinate 50,108 of NZ_NQFP01000019.1, forward strand.
CCTTTAGTCGATATCTTCATCTCTTAAAACTCCTCATAACTGCCTCTGTAATGTTCGGTTTCCAAAACAATAACGATTATTATACCAGAAAATATTATAACATGGATAGCAAGTGGCTTGCATTTTCCCCGATGGCTGGATACGCTAAGACAAGCAGAAACAGGATGGAGGAATTATTATGGTCAGACAACCATTAGCATACCGTATGCGGCCAAAGGATATCAGCCAAATCATCGGACAGAAGCATCTCGTCGGGGAAGGCAAGATGATCCGCCGGATGGTGGAGGCAGACCGATTGAGCTCGATGATCCTGTACGGTCCGCCGGGCACAGGAAAAACGTCGATGGCAATTGCGCTTGCCTCCAGCGTCCAAATCCGGTACAAGCTGCTGAATGCAGTGGTGGATAAGAAAAAGGACATGGAAATCGCCGTGGAAGAAGCGAAGATGAGCGGTCAGCTTGTCCTTATACTGGATGAGGTCCATCGACTGGACAAAGCAAAGCAGGACTTCCTCCTGCCCCATGTCGAGAGTAATTTGATTACCTTGATCGGCTGTACGACAAGCAATCCCTATCATTCTATAAATCCGGCGATCCGGAGCCGATGTCATTTGTTCGAGCTTCACAGCCTGGAACCTTCCGATGTAAAAGAAGCGCTCCAGCGAGCGGTGCTCGATCCCGGCCAAGGGCTGGGCGGCATGCAGCTCGACATCACGACTGAGGCACTGGATCATTTCGCAAGTGCATCAGGCGGGGATTTGCGGGCAGCGCTGAACGGTTTGGAGCTTGCTGCTTATTCCACGCCAGCAAAGGATGATATTGTCCAGATCGATTTGGGAGTGGCAGAAGCCTGCATGCAAAAAAAGAGCTTTTCCCATGATAAAGATGGGGATGCCCATTATGACGTGCTGAGTGCATTTCAGAAGTCGATACGCGGCAGCGACGTGAATGCAGCCCTGCATTATCTGGCGCGTTTGATTGAAGCCGGCGACCTGGATAGCATCGGACGCCGGATGATCGTGTGTGCCTATGAAGATATCGGTCTGGCTAACCCGCAAGCAGGGCCGCGGACATTGGCTGCTGTGGAAGCCGCTGAACGAGTCGGCTTTCCGGAAGCTCGCATTCCTTTGGCGAATGCCATCGTAGAGCTTTGTCTATCCCCGAAATCGAACAGCGCATATAAAGGCATCAATGCCGCCCTGTCGGATATCCGTTCCGGCAAGGTCGGCGAAGTACCCGCGCACTTGAAGGATGCCCATTATCAAGGTGCAAAGCATCTTGGACGCGGTCTCGGCTATCGATACCCCCATGATTATCCAGGAGCATGGGTGGAACAGCAGTACCTGCCTGATTTATTGAAGAACAGACGATATTATGAGCCAATCGACACGGGCAAATTCGAACAAGCACTCAAACAAGTCTATGAACGCGTATCAAAAAGAAAATGACGTTGCATGTATATACCCGGCATTCAACGGCAACAATGGGGCTAACAGTTTTCATCACTATCTATGTTTGTAGATTAACAGATAAGAAATGGAGTGTTAGTCCCAATGGTTAAAGTAAGACAAGACGCATGGAGTCATGAAGACGACTTATTGCTGGCCGAGACCGTCCTGCGGCATATCCGGGAAGGCAGCACACAGCTGAAAGCTTTTGATGAAGTCGGCGACAAACTGAACCGCACGTCGGCAGCTTGCGGCTTCCGCTGGAATGCTGAAATCCGCAGCCGTTACGAACAAGCCGTTGCGATTGCCAAACGCCAGCGAAAAGAAAAAAAGCGCGCAGAACAAAGATCTCAAAAAACAGCTTCTGCACAAGTGCAGCCAAAAACGCCAGTAATGAACGCTGCTGAAAGACAACAAGCATTCCCGATTACAATGGATGAAGAGACCGCTCGATTCGAAGCGGAGATAGCACAAGAAACATTCATTGTCGGTGAACATACCAAAACAGACACTGACTCGGGCAAGCAGCCGGATACGCTGAACCTGTCTCAAGTCATCAGCTATCTCCAAACATTGGAGCAAGGTTATCAAACTAGTGAAACGAACCGGCAGACCATTCATCATCTGGAAGCCGAGAGCCATCATCTCCGTCAAGAAAACGAGCAGCTCAAGGAAGAATGCGAAAGCCTGAAAAATCAGCTGAAAACCATGAAAGAAGATTATCAAGTGCTCATCCAAATCATGGACCGGGCACGGAAGATGGTCATCTTTGATGATAAGGACACTTTCGCATCCCCTGCTTTCAGAATGGACAAAAACGGCAACTTGGAACAAGTGGCTAAATAAAAAGCAGCACATGCCCATGGAGGGTGTGTGCTGCTTTGTTCATTTTAACGGAAAATAGCAATCCCGATCGTGCCGTCCTATTGAAGTTTTGAACCCGCTCTCGGCAGGTGGGTGCCCTGATTCACACTTTATGCGTCCACTCCATGGAGGCTTGCATGCCGCGTGAAGACGATCGGGCTCCCGTACTTCATCGTGTTCGGTCAAAACATATGAAGAACGTACACATCAGGATTGCTATTTGACTATGCAACTATATTAGCATGGATGGAACGAGTTTTCAACTGGAAAGTCTATCTACTGCGCTTCCTGTCCTGCCGTTTTTTTCTGGATATCCAAGTGAAGCTCATCAAGCTGCTTCTTGCTCACTGGATCAGGCGCATCCGTCAATGGATCCGTCGCCGACGCTGTTTTCGGGAACAAGATGGTGTCCCGAAGGTTTGTGCTGCCGGATAAAAGCATGATGAAACGATCATAACCCAATGCAATACCGCCGTGTGGAGGCGCACCGGATTCCAGGGCGTCCAATAGGAAGCCGAACTGCTCCTGTGCTTCTTCCTTCGTGAATCCCAGCACCTCGAACATCCGATTTTGCAGATCCATCTGGTAAATACGCTGAGAACCGCCTCCCAGCTCATAACCATTCAGGACGATATCATATGCTTCCGCTTTGACGGAGGCTGGATCTGTTTCCAGCTTATCGATATCTGCCGCAGCCGGCATGGTGAATGGGTGATGGGCAGCGTAATAGCGACCTTCCTCTTCGTCATATTCGAATAGCGGCCAATCCGTCACCCAAAGGAAGTTGAACAGCGATTCGTCGATCAGACCAAGATCGCGGCCAAGCTTGCTTCTCAATGCTCCCAGGCTATCGAAGACCACTTTCGTCTTATCGGCAACAAATACAAGCAAATCCCCGGCTTCTGCGGAAAGTACTTCCTTCAACTGTCCTTGGACGGAATCATCTAGGAATTTAGCAATCGGTCCTTTCAAGGAGCCGTCTTCCTCGACCTTGACCCAAGCAAGTCCTTTTGCCCCGTAAATTTTGACAAATTCAGTCAAGGCATCGATATCCTTGCGCGAGAAATTCGCAGCCTGGCCTTTTACATTGATCGCGCTGACACGGCCGCCATTTTGGATGGCATCCTGGAACACTTTGAATTCAGCAGATTTCACCGCTTCCCTCACATCGACAAGCTCAAGGCCGAAACGTGTATCCGGCTTATCGGAGCCGAATCGTTCCATTGCTTCTGCATAAGGCAGCCGCGGGAATGGCACTTGAATATCCACATCCTTCACTTCTTTCATGACACGTTGCATCATCCGCTCTGTCATGTCGATGATATCTTCTGTGGACATGAAGCTGGTTTCGATGTCGATTTGAGTGAATTCAGGCTGACGGTCCGCACGCAGGTCTTCGTCACGGAAGCAGCGGGCAATCTGATAATATTTCTCGAAGCCCGAAATCATCAGCAGCTGTTTGAAGAGCTGCGGTGACTGCGGAAGGGCGTAGAACTCCCCTGGATGCACACGGCTCGGTACAAGATAGTCACGTGCTCCTTCCGGGGTGCTTTTCGTCAGCATCGGTGTTTCCATTTCATAAAATTCCTCTTCATTAAGGAAGTTGCGGATAGCCTGTGTCGCCTGATGACGAAGGCGGAATGTTTCCTGAAGAGGCTTTCTGCGCAAATCAAGATAGCGGTACTTCAAACGCACATCCTCGGATGCATCCACCTCATCCTCGATTTGGAATGCCGGACTTTTCGCCTTATTCAGGATGACTATCTCCCCGGCAGCGATTTCGATATCACCAGTCGCCATGTTCGGGTTCTTCGTTGCTTCTTCCCTTTCCACAACTTCACCTGTCACACTGACAACGAATTCGGAACGGATTTGCTCTGCGATTTCCAATGCTTCCTTCGATACATCAGGATTGAAAACGACCTGCACGATTCCGGAACGGTCCCGGATATCAGCAAAGATCAATCCGCCCAAATCACGCCGTTTCTGCACCCATCCTTTGATAGTCACCGTCTCGCCTGCATGACTCGTTCGCAGCAGACCTGCCTTTTGTCTTTCACTCATCTGCTTTTCCTCCATCCAACTGTTCTTTGATCGCATCGACAGCTTCGGTGATTGCCACCTCGGTTTGCTGTCCATCCTGCATATTACGCAAGGAAATGACACCTTTTTGCAGCTCGTCTTCACCGAGTACGACAACAAATTTTGCTTGCTGCCGATCAGCAGCTTTGAATTGGCCCTTCATTTTCTTGCCTAAATAATCTTTATCCGCGGTCACGCCCGCCAAGCGCAGCTGATAGGTCAGTCTCACCGCTTCTTTTTGGACAGCTTCTTCCCCAAGTGCCACGACATACACGTCTGTTCCCGTTTTGACAGGAAGTTCCACACCTTCTGCTTCAAGGGCAAATAACAGACGCTCGATACTCAGTGCAAAACCGATACCTGGAGTCGATGGGCCCCCGACTTCTTCGACAAGCCCGTTATAACGGCCGCCGCCAGTAAGTGTTGTCAGGGCACCGAAACCTTCTGCGTCACTCATGATTTCGAATGCTGTATGGTTGTAGTAATCCAAGCCCCTTACCAGATTCGGATCAACCTCATAAGCGATTCCGATCGCATCCAGGTTTTCTTTTACAGCGTCAAAGTACGCTCTGGATCCTTCGTTAAGATAATCATGTATGGATGGTGCACTTTTCACTTTCGGGTGCTCACGGTCTTTTTTACAATCGAGTATACGCAGCGGATTCTTTTCCAGACGGGTCTGGCAGTCGCTGCATAGTTCTTCTTTGACAGGTGTGAAATGATCGATCAAAGCTGTGCGATGTGCATCACGGCTTTCTTTATCTCCAAGCGTATTGATGATAAGTTTCAAGGACTTCAAGCCAAGCTGCTGGTAACCACTCATCGCCAGGCTGATCACTTCCGCATCGATCGCCGGATCCTCACTCCCCAGCGCTTCGACACCGAATTGAACGAATTGACGCATCCGTCCCTGCTGCGGCCGTTCATAACGGAACATTGGCCCATGATAAAACAGCTTCGTCGGCTGCTCAGGCAGACCATACAGCTTATTCTGTACATAAGCGCGAACGACGGACGCCGTTCCTTCCGGTCTCAGCGTCAGGCTGCGGTCCCCTTTATCCTTGAATGTGTACATTTCCTTCTGCACGATATCCGTTGTTTCCCCCACACCGCGAAGGAACAACTCTGTATGTTCAAAAATCGGCACCCTTATTTCCTTGTAGTTGAATCTGCTTGCCAGATCCGTCAGGACTTGTTCGGCATACTGCCATTTTTCAGATGTACCAGGCAAAATATCCTGCGTACCTCTTGGCGCTTTCATCTCCATTTCATAACCTCCTCGACTAATGACCCAATCCCCGGATTCCTAAAAATAACGACAAAGAACCCCCGTCCCTTCATTCAAGGGACGGGAGTTCTTCCCGCGTTGCCACCCTAGTTGGATACAGCCCTGTACCCCACCTTGGTCAGTTAACGCCTGCTACGTCACTGCCTACTGCATTGTTCGACAGTGCTCCTAAGGAATGTCTTTCAGTTCGAAGCTGTGCCGGGCGCTTGCAGCCTAGGACGCCTGGTCTCTGTCCACAGTGATTTCGACTTACTCTTTCCCTCGATGGATTTCCGGTTTCTTTAGATTGTAATAATAGTACCTGTTTGTAAGAAAGATTGTCAAGATTGTTTTAGCCGTTCTTGTAATTTTTTTCGTTCCGTGCCTTCTGGCAATTCACCCATATGCGGTATCAGCAAGTCTTCCTCAAGGGAAGCAGGTTCACCCCTGAGCCGGATTGCATCCAGCCGGGATGCTGCGAAAACATGCTGCTGTGCGTCACTGCCTCGCAAGCCGATCACACCTTTTGTTGTTTTTTCTCAACTAGTATTCACATTCCGCACGATTTCTAAACAACAAGAAAGCTTCACGCTTCCTTGTTTGGTCGATCCGAACTATCCAAAATGATGGTAACCGGTCCTTCATTGATGAGCTGTACATCCATATGAGCACCGAATTCCCCGGTTTCCACATGGATGCCAGCCTCCCTGAGCTTCTGATTGAATCTTTCATAGAGCTTTTTGGCGGCATCAGGTTTAGCCGCATCTGTAAAACTTGGCCGGCGTCCCTTCCGCGTGTCCGCATATAGAGTGAACTGCGAAATGGACAGAATCTCCCCTCCGGTTTGCAAGAGAGATTCATTCATTTTGCCGTCTGCATCTTCGAATACACGAAGATGTATCAGCTTATTCACAATATAATCAAGATCTGCCTCGGTATCGCCGTGCGTGATACCGACAAGCAGCATGAATCCTTTGCCGATTTTCCCGATGACCTCTTCCCGGACAGTGACGGAAGCTTCTTTGGCAAGCTGGGCTACTACTTTCATCTCAAAGGCCTCATTTCTATTGCAGCTTTCTAGTGACAGTATAAATATCCTTGATTTGTTTGATCCGTTCTACGATCTTGCGAAGATGACCGATATTGTGGATCAAGATTGTCAGATGGATCGTCGCCAGCTTATTTCTATCCGACTTGCCATCGACAGCGGTGATCTGTGTACGTGTTTCATTAACTGCCTGCAGTACTTCATTCATCAAGCCGTGTCTGTCAAAGGCAGTGATTTCCAAATCGACATGGTACTGCTTGGCGCTTGTCGCACTGTTCTCCCAGTCCACATGCAGCTTACGGGTCTGGGCTTCCTCCGTCTGCATATTCGGACAGTCGGTGCGATGGACGGAAACGCCTCTTCCTTTGGTGATGTAACCGACAATTTCATCCCCCGGCACTGGATTGCAGCATTTCGAAAGCCGAACGAGCATATTATCCACGCCCTCGACGCGTACACCAGAATCCCGTTTGCGGCTGGTGGCAGCGAACTTGGACGCATTCGCCATCTTCGCCGTTTCGATCGTCTTTTCCATCGCTTCTTCTTTTTCATGCTGACGGCGCAGGCTTTCCGTCAGCCTGGTTGTGATCTGTGCAGCCGTGATCCCTTGATAACCGACAGCCGCATACATATCTTCTTCGGAAGTAAAATTGAATTTCTCGACAGCCTTGCGAAGATTTTCCGGTGTGAACACGAGTTTCGGATCGAAGCCGGACTGTTTCACTTCCTCTTCCACAAGCTCCTTACCCTTGGCAACATTCTCTTCCCGGCGCTGTTTCTTGAAGAACTGCTTGATTTTATTCCTGGCATGGGTAGTCTGTGCCAGCTTGATCCAGTCCTGGGAAGGTCCATAGGAATGCTTCGACGTCATCATTTCCACGATATCGCCATTCTTCAGTTTATACTCCAGCGGCTCCATTTTACCGTTTATCTTCGCCCCTACCGTATGATTCCCTACTTCGGTATGAACACGATAAGCAAAATCAATCGGTACGGAACCAGATGGAAGTTCGATGACATCCCCTTTTGGTGTGAAAACATAAACCATATCGCTGAACAAATCGAGTTTCAGAGATTCCATGAATTCCTCTGCGTTTTCGGATTCATTCTGGAAATCGAGGATTTCACGGAACCAAGTCAATTTTTCCTCGAAAGATTTCTTTGGGCTGTTTGCGCTGAGCTGTTTGCCTTCTTTATATGCCCAATGAGCCGCGATTCCATACTCGGCGATCTCATGCATCTCCTCGGTCCGGATCTGCACCTCAAGCGGATCACCCTTCGGTCCGATGACCGTCGTATGCAAGGATTGATACAGATTGAGCTTCGGCATGGCAATATAATCCTTGAATCTGCCAGGCATAGGCTTCCAGCAGGTATGAATGACGCCCAGGACGGCATAGCAGTCCTTGATGCTTTTTACGATGACACGCACCGCAAGAAGATCATAAATTTCATTGAACTGCTTATGCTGATGTTCCATCTTGCGATAAATACTGTATAAGTGCTTCGGCCGTCCGAATATATCCGCTTCGATATTGATTTCACTGAGCTGGCTGCGGATTTGATCCATTACGTCACCGATATAGCTTTCCCGTTCTTCACGCTTTTGCTTCATCAAGTGGACGATCCGGTAGTACTGCTGCGGATTCATATAACGGAGTGCTGTATCTTCGAGTTCCCATTTGATTGTACTGATTCCGAGTCTGTGGGCAAGCGGCGCGAAGATTTCAAGTGTTTCATTGGAAATCCGGCGCTGCTTCTCCGGGGAAAGATGTTTCAGCGTACGCATATTATGCAGACGGTCAGCCAGCTTGATCAGGATGACCCGGATGTCCTTCGCCATTGCAACGAACATTTTCCGGTGATTTTCGGCCTGCTGGGCCTGTTTTGATTTATATTTGATTTTACCGAGCTTGGACACCCCATCTACAAGCATCGCGACTTCGGCATTGAAGGCCTCTTCCAATTCCTCGACCGTAACAGGTGTATCCTCCACCACATCGTGCAGGAAGCCGCCTGCAATCGTCTCCGCATCGAGTTCCAAGTGGACAAGGATCCCAGCTACCTGCACAGGATGGATGATGTAGGCTTCACCAGATCGGCGGAATTGCCCTTCATGCGCTTTTTCGGCGAACTCATAAGCTTTCCGGATAAAAGCAACATGCTCGTCCGATAGATAGCGGGCTGCTTCTTGAATGACCTCTTCGGCCGTTAGAACTTTTTCCTTTGGCATCTCTTTAGCTAAACTCCTTCTCATCGTCTGCAAAAGCGACGAGGGTTCTGAACTGTCACATGTTATTTTTATTAGCTTAACAAATATCCAATCTATTCGACAAGTATCTGTAATTAAAATGAAACAAAGAGTGCCTCAATTGAGGCACTCTGATTTCCGTCCGATATTATTCGTAGCTTGTAAGTGTCAGCACTTCATAGCCATCCAGCTTTTCTCTGCCGTCAAGATATGCAAGTTCAACAAAGAACGCGCAACCGACCACGATACCGCCCAGCTGTTCAACAAGCTTGATTGTCGCTTCGATCGTACCGCCTGTTGCGAGCAGGTCATCCGTGATAAGGACACGCTGTCCCGGTTTGATTGCATCTTTATGGATCGTCAGCACATTCTCGCCGTATTCAAGTCCGTAAGCCACCTTGATTACTTCACGAGGAAGCTTCCCTTCTTTGCGGACAGGGGCAAAACCGATGTCCAGCGCATATGATACCGGGCAGCCGACGATGAAACCGCGGGCTTCCGGACCAACAATCAGGTCCACATTCTTATCTTTAGCGAATTCCACGATTTCATTCACCGCTGATTTATAAGCCGGGCCATTATCCATCAAGGTAGTGATATCCTTGAATTTGATCCCTGGTTTCGGCCAGTCCTCAACGACTGTTATATATTGTTTATAATCCATTTACTGCTTCCTCCTCGATAACTTCCCCGCGTTCCAGTACGCGTTCCAGCCATGCTTTCAATTCCTTATAACTGGAATAATATAAGATCTTCTCCACTTCCATCGCTTCCCGCAATCCCTGGTAGACTTTGGAGTCAGCCAAATCGCGTTTGGAAGGATTTGGGTTGATTGAAATTTGATCCTTATCTATTTTAACAAATTCGAGCTCAAAAAACACGCTGGAAATGAACTTCGTCCTTTCCGGACTCCAGCCCCGGCTGTTTTTCAAATATTCCTCGAGCTGCTGGCAGCCAATCGTCTTTTGCTTCAACAGAATCGCGTAGAACAGCTTGAATTGCTCACGATCCGGAAATCCTTGCAGATAGGCATTCTCCTTCACATCATAACAGGCATAAATCAAATCCGGCTGCAGATTCCTGAGGACAAAAGATATATCCTCCAAGCGCCTGGGAAGATCCGCCAATATGACTGCCTTTATATTGCCAGCTGCATTTGTCAGCCCTTCTGTTTCATAATCTAGGATACGAATCCGGTCGGACAGCCAGCCGAGCTCCGTATCCGGCCGGAAACGTACAACAGCCGCCTCTTCCTCTTCTTCTTCCTTGATGCGGATCCCTTTCTGCAGCTGCTTGCTTCCTCTGTGATCAAGCAGCTGCCATCCGCGGATCGCCACATCTTCAATCAGTATCTGAGGCTTTTGTCTGCCATTCCATTCATTGATCGATAGCTCCCCGACAGCTTCCATTTCATCCATCGGTGTCAGGAACGGATAAAGATCCCCCTGCCCGAAGCATACACCGTCCAACTGCACAGCGTCCTCGGCAAAAACGAATTTCAGATGATTTTTATTCGCTCCGATGAGCTTCACTTCCCGCATCGGGGCGGTAAGTTTGACGAGCGGCTTCGGATTTTGCATTCCAAATGGTGATAGCTGGGCGATGTCGCGTATCAAGTCGATCGATACATCACCGACACGCAGCGACAAGTCGATGGCCAGCGTTTGTTTGAAATCTTCCTCCGTAAGGCTTTCTGCCGCCATTCGATTCAATGCCCGCCGGAGCGTGTCCACCTGTTCCAGCTCCAATGTCATGCCGGCTGCCTGTGCATGTCCGCCAAAGGCCAAGAAATGATCGCGTACCTGCATACAATGGTGGAATAGATCAAAGGCGTCAATGCTCCGGGCCGAGCCTTTTGCGGTGCCTTTTTCCGGGTGGATGGCCAGCACGATTGCCGGCCGGTCAAATGTCCTCACCAGTTTAGAGGCCACAATTCCCAGGACACCTTCATTCCAGCCTTCCTTCGCCACCACGATGACATGGCTGCTTTCTTCTTCCGGCTGTTCCATGACCATCGCTTCCGCTTCTTTTGCAATTTTGGCAACGATATTCTGCCGTTCCGTGTTCAGTGACTGAATCTCTTCCGCCATCTCCATAGCTTCTTCGTACGAAGCGGCCAGAAGCAGCTCGACGGCAAGGTCAGCATCTTGCAATCGGCCGACAGCATTGATCCGAGGCCCTATTTTGAAGCCTATGTCTTCCTCGGTCACTACTCCGTCCAGCCCGCAGCTGTCCTTCAACGCTCGTATGCCCGGCCGCGCGGACGATGTGATCGCCTTCAAACCCTCTGCAGCCAGGACCCTGTTTTCATCAACCAGCGGAACCAAATCAGCAATCGTACCGATGACGACGAGATCAAGCAGCTGCTTCGGGAAATAACCAAGCAAATGATGGGCCAGTTTGAAAGCGACGCCTACCCCAGCCAGTTCATGGAAAGGATAGTCCGGAGAGCATTTGGGATGGACAACCGCCAAGCAATCCGGGACTGTTTCCTGCACTTCATGGTGATCGGTGATGATAAGATCGATTCCGATCTGCTTTGCCACCTCTGCTTCGTGGTGTGCAGCGATACCAGTATCGACAGTCACGATCAAATGGTATCCATTGTCCTTGGCAGCTCGAAATGCAGCTTCATTCGGCCCATACCCTTCGGTGAACCGATTCGGTATATAGTAATCACAGTCGGCTCCCAGTTCCCGCAATGCTTCCAGCAGGACAACCGTGGAAGAAACTCCGTCCGCATCATAATCTCCGAATACCAGGATCTTTTCGTTCTGCTCCACAGCTGCATGTATCCGTTCAGCTGCAGCATCTATATCATGTAACCGTTCCGGGCTATGTAGGTCCTCCAGAGACGGATGAAGGAACCGTCTTGCAGCCTCTGCCGTTGTTATTCCGCGCTGTATGAGCAGCTGCTCCACAAGCGGGGAAACACCGAAGCCCGCCGGCGCGTGAGCTGAAGGGCTGCTGCTATTATCCTTCCATCTCATTCTGCTTTTCAACATAAAAAAAGACCCCCTAACCAAGCCATTATACTAGAGCCTGGTCAAGGGGGCAATCGATTATTGCCTGTATTCATCTCTCATTCTTTCGGAAGTAGGGTACGTATTCGTTGTCGGATCGGAAATATTCGTCGTTGTCCGTTCCGGCTTCTCATGCCCCTGTTCTGCACGTTTTTCCTGCAGTTCCGTGATTTCTGCAGCCTTTTTATCATTCTCCTTGCGTAAAGCGCGTACTTCCCTTGTCAGCTTGAACACACGCAACCCTCCTACAGATGCTGTAATCAGGACGCCCATCAAAACGGAGAACAGAATGATCAGGATCAGCGGAGCTGAACCTGTACCGAATAAATAGTCCACCTGCACACTATCTACGTTGATAACTGCGAATATTGCAATAAGTACTGCAAAAATGACTGCTAGAATGATATACCATTGTGCTTTCATTTACTGACTCCTTTCCAATGCGGCTACTTATACATTCCCCATTATCCAAAAATTAACCCCCGTTTTTCATACGGGGGTCATGTCATCAAACCTGTGGTCCTTCGACTTTCTTCTTCTCCTCGTGGACGATCGGCTTTTGGTCGATATTCCTTCCTCGCCAGACGAGCCACAGCTGTGCAGCGATGAAGAGGGAAGAATATGTTCCTGCCGCCAAACCGATGACAAGGGCGATCGAGAAGTTCGTGATCGAAGCAGCACCAAATATCCAGAGGATGATTGCCGCTACGATCACCGTCACTACTGTGTTCACACTGCGTACGAGTGTTTGCAGCAAGCTATCGTTGACGATTTTCGCAAGCTCATCAAACGTCTTGACTTTCCGTTTGATCCGGATATTCTCTTTGATCCGGTCAAACGTCACAATCGTGTCATTTATCGAATAACCGATGATGGTCAAGATGGCCGCAATGATAGTGACATCGAATTCCAATCTGGTGATACTGAAAATCGCCAGGATGAAGAAGGCGTCATGCAGCAAGGAAATGATTGCCGCCACGGCAAATTTGAACTCGAAGCGGATAGTCGCATAGAGGACGATACCGATCGAAGCGAAAATGACTGCATACAAGGCATTCTTCGCCAGTTCCTTACCGATGACCGGAGATACTGTGCTTATGCTGGGAGCATCTCCATAAGCTTCTTGAATTTCACCCTTAACATCGGTTTCCTGATCCTTGGTCAATGTTTCCTCCAGCCGGACAGAGGCATGCTTGCCATCTGCCGATAGCTGCGTTTCTTTGGCAGTCAAGCCGATATCCTCGATCTGCTGCTCCACCTGCTCGGTCGTGACAGCTTGATCTGAATCAAATTCGACACGTGAGCCGCTGGTAAAGTCGATGCCAAGATTAAGCTTGAAGATGCTCAGACAGATGATGCCGGCAATGGTGAGTGCAATCGAGAAAGCGAAATAAGCTTTGCGATGCTTCACAAGGTTCAGCTTCATCCCATAAAAAGTGACATCTCGTTCTTCTTTGTCACTCAGCTTACGGATGTTTTTCTTGGATACTCCAAACCAGCCTGGTCTCTTATCAAAGGCGCGGCTTTTCACCATAAGGCTCAGCAACGCACGTGAACCAACGACGGCGGTGATGAAGCTGAGCAGGATACTGATGATAAGTGTCGTCGCAAATCCTTTGATGGAGCTGGTACCGAAGATGAATAGCACGATACCGGCAATCATCGTTGTGATGTTGGCATCGGTAATTGTGGCCAAAGAATTTTTATTACCAGCTTTATAAGCCGCCTTCAAAGATTTGCCTGCCTTCAGCTCATCCTTGATACGTTCATATGTGATGATGTTCGCATCCACTGCCATCCCGATACCGAGAATCAAGGCTGCTATCCCAGGCAATGTCAGCACTACGTGGAGCAGGTAGAAGACAACAATGTTCAAATAAGCGAATAGTGCCAATGTGATCGACGCAATCAAACCAGGCAGTCTGTAATAAACGATCATGAACAGCAGGATAAGGGCAAATGCGATGTACCCTGCAAGCATTGTCTGATCCAGTGCATCCTGACCGAATTGAGCCCCGACAGAGTTGGAATACACTTCATCCATCTTCACCGGAAGGGAACCGGCGTTCAATAGATCGGCAAGCTCCTGCGCACTTTCGACTGTGAAATCACCTTCAATTTGCACCGATTTGCTATTGATGGCTTGGGATACTGCCGGAGCGGATATGAATTTCTGTTCGTCCTCAGGCTTTTTCGCTTCCTCTTCATACGAGTCCCCATCCTCATAATCAAGCCAGATGACCAGCCTGTTATCCGGGAATGAACGCTGTGAAAGTTCACTTGTCACTTCACCGAATTTGGAAGCATCCTTCATCTCCACTGTCACCAGCGGCTGATTCGTTTGCGGGTCGAATGCCTGCTTGGCGCTGCCTGCCTCGATATCCGTACCATTCAGATATTCTTTATCTTCTGTGTCACGGAATGATAGATTGGCAGTCGTCGACAGCATTTCACGAGCCTGGTCCTGATCTTTCACCCCGGCAAGCTGCACGCGGATCCGATTCGGCTGTTCAATGTCGATGCTGGTCTCACTGACGCCAAGGGTATCGACTCGTTCGTTCAATGCCTGTGCCGTGGCATTCAAGGTCGCTGAATCTATCTTATCCCCTTCTTCCAGCGGGCTTACTTCGTAAAGGACCTCGAACCCGCCTTGCAAATCCAGTCCTAAATTTAAATCCTTTGCTATTCCTTTAATCGTCGTGCCCATTCCTCCCAAAAGCAATAGGACGATCAAAAAGAAGGCAACGATTCTGCCTCTTTTCACCATGATGCAACTGCCTCCCATGTTCCGTCAAAACGAAACCTAAAATACTGCAGATGAACATCTGCAAAATTACTTGTATGTACATGCTGTACCCATCCGTCAAATACTCACATAGTATAGAAAAGACAAGCCAGCACTGTCAACTTTTCCTATATCAGGATTGACCATTGATGGCCGCTATCGACGCCATCAGATCCTCATCTTCCTCGTAGACGGACATGGTCAGATATCCCATATACACCGATACACTAAGCTGCATGATATCAGCTACCACTTCATATAATCGCTTCGGCTTGTCTATCTCTTTCTTCCACACCTTTTTTTCCATACAGCTCCAAATATCCGCAGCGGATGCTTTATCATAGCCCAGCAGATGGAATTCTTCCTTCTTGCTGATCACGGCAGGCATCACTTCCGACTTCCATTCGTTCACTGTCTTTGATTCGTACACATTTCTACCTCCTCAACCAACTTGCCTCAGTTCTGTACAGGCTAGTCATGCTTGGCCATATCTCATGCATACATTTAATTGTATCCGAAAAACAATTATTTGAGAAGGCAGGTTGTCGATGTGACGAAGCAGACTTTTCTACAAGGGGCACTCATCCTGATTGCTGCCAGCTTGATCACTCGCTTCCTTGGATTCGTGAACCGGATTGTCGTTGCACGTGTCATGGGAGAAGAGGGGATCGGCTTATACATGATGGCGATGCCGACATTATTCCTGGCCATTGCCATCACCCAATTCGGTCTGCCCACCGCTATCTCGAAAAGAGTGGCAGAGGCAGATGTCCGAGGAGATAACGAACAAATCAAGAAAATCGTTGTTGTTTCCCTGACTGTCACTCTCAGCATCAGCATTGTATTTGTCGGCCTTCTTTATTTTGCAGCCCCATTTCTTGCGGACAAGCTGCTGAAGGATGCGCGAGTCATTTACCCGATGCTGGCCATCGGGCCCATCATCCCGATATTGGCGGTTGCCGCTGTGCTGCGAGGTTATTTTCAAGGCAAACAGAACATGAAGCCGCAGAGCTTCTCACAGGTGATCGAACAGATTGTCCGGATCAGCTGTACGGTTTATCTCGTTAAATTCTTCCTGCCCTACGGAGTTGAATTTGCTGCCCTAGGCGCGATGATATCCGTCATTATCGGGGAGTTCGTTTCCTTGCTGTATATGCTCCGCCAATTCAAGCGAAAGAAGAGCGTGAAAATACGCTCTCAATTCGTCACTGCCTTAAAAGGCGGCAAGCAGACCTTGGAGCGCCTGTTTTCAATAGCATTGCCTGCAACAGGCAGCAGGCTCATTGCCAGCGGCACACATTTCCTGGAGCCGATACTCACAGCTCAGAGCCTGGCGCTGGCAGGAGTTGGAACGGCACTGGCAACCAGGCAGTATGGGGAACTGACAGGCTATGCCCTGCCACTTTTGGCTCTGCCGACATTCATCACCAACTCGTTGGCCACTGCCCTGCTGCCATCCATCAGTGAAGCAAACGAACAGAACCGACACCAATTCGTCCATTATCGGATTCACCAAGCGATCCGGCTCAGCTTCGCTTCAGGTGCGATTGCAACGGTAGTTCTTACAGTATTTTCCGGGCCAATCCTGCATTATATGTACGGCAGCGAAAGCGCAGAGCGATTCATTCTGCTGATGGCACCTTTTTATATCATGATGTATATCCAGATGCCGTTAAGCACCGCATTGCAGGCTTTGGATGCAGCAAAAGCCGCAATGTGGAATACAATCATCGGTGCAGGAGTCAAAATCATCCTGCTTGTCTCTTTGGCCTCCAATGCTAAATTCGGAATCATCGGTGTCGCTATCAGCATGATCGTCACAGTGGTTCTGATCACTTTACTGCATTTAATCTCATTGGCCCGTGTCGCCGGCTTTCGGCTGACACTGAAGGAAATTGCTCAAATGCTCGGTTTGTTGGGATTGACAACTTTTACTGCACAACTGCTGAAGGGTATTTTCTCAAGCTCACTCTATGAGCTGCCGGCATTTCTGCTAGTACTGCTCATCCTTCTCTTTCTCTACCTCTTGTTCATGCTAAGTCTCGGTTTCATTACGAGAGCAGAAGCAGAGCAATTTTTATCAAAAAGGAAAAAATGATCAGCGGTCATCCTTGCGGTCAATAAACCAGCTATGATCCTGATCGAGTGTACAAAATGAAATGGAAGCAAGATCAGGATGGCCGTGCCGTTTCATCTCACCGCGGAGCCAAGATTCCGACTTACCAAGCTCATCCAATACATCGTGCTGGATCTTGCCATCGATGATTAGCGGTGATACAAAACCGCTGCTGCCTTCAGCAGTATCCCGTTTCTCGAACACTGATAGCTCACCCGAGGTCTCCAGGATGGCAAAATCCACATCCTGTATGCTTTTTGTTCCGTTTTCGCGCAGCTGCTGCTGCAAGTCGGAGAAGCTGTAACGCTGTCTGCGCATCTCATGCTCGTCTATCCGCCCTCTGTTGATGATGATCGATGGTTTTCCTTCCATGAAATCACGCATCTTTGGAAATTTAAGGGATAAAAATGCAGTACTTCTCTGGATGATCAAAAGTATTACCATCGGAATGATAAAATGCAGCAAATCGCTGCTGGGATCCTCAATCGATAATACTGCAATTTCGGCTAACATCAAATAAACGACCAAATCTATGATGCTCAATTCACCAATTTCCCGTTTCCCCATGAGACGGAAAATGATGACGATGACAATATACGAAAGAATCGTCCTTCCAACAAGCGACCAATCCAATGCATCGAACAAAACACCCGCCTCCTTTTTATTTTATTATTTTGTGTCAGGAGACAGGTTCTATACGTTCTGAATCAGAAAGGACATGCATAAAGTAGCCATATAGACATACTGGGGGGATTTTTGTGAAGAAAAACGTACAAGCGATATTGTATGGCTGGATCACCGTTTTCGCGCTTCTATTATTCATCAGCTTTACATTGGCATTACTATTGCGTTTCACGGAGCTTGGCGAAGGAATGCTGGACTGGACGACACTTGGCGCAGGCATCCTCAGTCTATTCATCGGAGGGCTGATTGCCGGGGTGAAGGGTGAGGATAAAGGCTGGCTGCTTGGCGGCATGACCGCGATAGGCTTTTCCCTATTCATCCTTCTCTATCAATACCTTGGATATCAAGTAGGCTTTTCAGGAACACAGCTGCTCACGCATGGCGGGTTCCTGGCAGCAGCCCTGGTCGGCGGCATGATCGGTGTCAACATTAAAACGAGCACATAAAAAGACAGGAGAAGGATCTCCTGTCTTTATCTTTACGCTTCTGAAGGTTTGACGTCACGGATTGCATTGCGGTCGAATGTCAACTTACTGCCATCATCCGTAGTAAGGACTACAGACGCCTCGTCTATCGCATGCACCTTCCCATGTAAACCACCGATGGTAACGATGCTGTCTCCCTTTTTCAAATTAGCCTGCATTTCTCTAACCTGCTTCTGACGCTTCTGCTGCGGACGAATCAACAGGAAGTAGAAAATAACAAACATTAATACGATAAGTATTATACTTTGAATATTCATTCACTGCTCCCCCTTTCTAGAAATT
Source organism: Terribacillus sp. 7520-G (assembly GCF_002271665.1). Taxonomy (NCBI): domain Bacteria; kingdom Bacillati; phylum Bacillota; class Bacilli; order Caryophanales; family Bacillaceae; genus Terribacillus; species Terribacillus sp. 7520-G. The sequence continues at coordinate 68,442 of NZ_NQFP01000019.1, forward strand.
CTTCGCATTCGGCTTGTTGAAACCATAACTCTCGAAGAATTCGTCTCGAAAATCGCCAAGCCGATCCTCTTTGATCGCCTCTCGTACTTTTCTCATCAATTCTATCAGAAAATGCAAGTTATGGTAAGTAGTAAGTCTAAATCCGAAAGTTTCGTTACATTTGATAAGATGACGAATGTAAGCGCGTGAATAATTCTTGCATACCTTACAGTCACAATTCTCATCAATCGGACCAAAATCACGAGCATATTGCGCATTGCGTACAACAAGACGGCCATTGGATGTCATGCAGGTCCCATTGCGGGCGATCCGGGTCGGAAGCACACAATCGAACATATCGATACCGCGGATCGCACCATCAATCAAGGAATCCGGCGATCCTACACCCATCAAGTATCGCGGCTTATCCTGCGGCAGCCATGGCGTGGTGAATTCCAATACACGGTTCATGACGTCCTTCGGTTCGCCGACAGACAGACCTCCGACTGCATAGCCAGGGAAGTCCATGCTTACAAGATCCTGAGCGCTCTGCTTCCGCAGATCTTCATACTCCCCACCTTGCACTATCCCGAAGAGACCTTGTACATCCGGACGGGCATGCGCAGCCAAGCAGCGCTCCGCCCAACGGCTTGTCCGCTCTACAGATGCCTTCATATAATCGTATGTCGCTGGGTACGGCGGACATTCATCGAAGGCCATCATGATATCGCTGCCGAGGGCATTTTGGATTTCCATCGCTTTCTCCGGAGAAAGGAAAAGCTTTTCCCCGCTGATATGATTACGGAAATGAACGCCTTCTTCCCGGATATCACGAAGATCGCTCAGACTGAATACCTGGAAGCCGCCTGAATCGGTCAGGATGGCACCATCCCAGTTCATGAATTTATGCAGGCCGCCTGCTTCGCGGATAATCTCATGTCCCGGACGGAGCCATAAATGATAGGTGTTTGATAGAATGATATTCGCGTTAAGTTCGGTTAATTCCTCCGGACTCATCGTCTTTACCGTTGCCAGTGTCCCTACCGGCATGAAAGTAGGCGTTTCGAAGCTCCCGTGGGGCGTATGTACGATACCGAGCCTTGCGCCTGTTTGCTTATCTTGTTTGATGAATTCATAACGAATTGCCATATTATAGTAGTTCCCTTTCTATTCTCGATCTATACAATCAGCATCGCATCACCGAAGCTGAAGAAACGATAACGCTCCTCTACTGCTGTCCGGTATGCATCCAGGATGAAATCCCGTCCTGCAAATGCGCTGACCAGCATGATCAAAGTTGATTTTGGCAAATGGAAATTGGTTATCAAGCCATCGATGGCTCGATACGTAAATCCAGGATAGATGAAGATATCCGTCCATCCGCTTGCGGCGACGAATTTTCCGTCATGGTCCCGTGCGATTGTTTCCAATGTACGTGTGGATGTAGTCCCGACGGAAATGATCCGACCTCCGTTTTCACGGATTCGAGTCAGCTGATCTGCCGTTTCCTGGGACATTTGATAAAACTCGGCATGCATTTCATGTTCTTCGATGGATTCCACACTGACGGGACGGAAGGTTCCCAACCCAACATGAAGGGTGATGAATGCAATTTCAACGCCTTTTTCCTGAAGATCCGCAAGCAATTCCTTAGTGAAATGCAGACCGGCTGTCGGCGCGGCTGCAGAGCCTTTTTCCTTGGCATACACAGTCTGGTAGCGCTCTTGGTCAGGAAGCTGCTCTTTGATATATGGAGGCAGCGGCATTTCACCAAGCTCCTCCAATACCTCATAGAAAATACCATCATATTTGAATTCGATGATTCGTCCGCCATGCTCCAGCAGTTCCTTGCATACCGCTGTCAGCTTGCCATCGCCGAAGGATAGCTCCGTGCCGACTTTGACCTTCTTGGCCGGTTTGACCAAAACTTCCCAGCTATCCCCTTCCATTTGCTTGAGCAAGAGGATCTCCACTTTCGCCTGCGTGTCTTTCTTGATGCCATACAGCCGCGCAGGCAGGACACGTGTATCATTCAGGACAAGGCAGTCCCCTGGCTTCAAATAGTCACCGATATCGGCAAAATGGCGATGCTCCATCGTACGCGCTTCCCTATTCAATACAAGCAGCCTCGATGCTGTCCTGTCCTGAAGCGGCGTCTGGGCGATCAGTTCTTCTGGTAAATGAAAATCATAATCCTTTATATCCATACCTGTTAACTCCTAGTCTGTTTCAGCGAAATTTGTTGAATAGGAACATGATAAGCGACAGTACGATACTGACGACAATCGATGTTACGATCGGAAAATATACTGTCGTGTTCCCTTTCTTAAAAACGATATCTCCCGGCAGTCTGCCAATGAACGACATGATGATGCCGATCACTATACATACAACGCCTATAAGGATAAAGATTTTTCCAATGCCGGTCAAGTACCTGGCACCTCCCGGTTGAAATGGGCATAAGCAAGCGGAGTGACAACCCGGCCGCGCGGCGTCCGCTGGATGAAACCGATCTGCAGCAAATATGGCTCATACACATCTTCTATCGTCTGGGACTCTTCCCCGATCGTCGCACTGATGGTATCGAGCCCGACCGGCCCGCCGCGGAACTGATCCATGATGGTCGTCAACAGCTTATGATCGATATGATCAAGGCCCTTTTCATCTACCTGCAGCTGGTTGAGCGCTGCATGGGTCGTGTCCTGTGTGATGCAGTCTTCTCCTTTGACCTGTGAAATATCACGGACCCGTTTCAGAAGGCGGTTGGCAATCCGCGGTGTCCCCCTTGATCGCAATGCGACCTCGATGGCAGCCGACGGCTCTATTTCGACATCGAAAATAAGTGCTGTCCGCTCAACGATGCTTGCCAGATCCTCCGTGTTATAAAATTCCAGGCGGCTCAACACGCCAAATCTGTCCCTTAAGGGAGCGGATAATAAGCCAGCACGTGTTGTGGCGCCCACCAATGTAAATGGCGGCAAATCAAGACGGACACTGCGGGCGCTGGGACCGGTCCCGATGACAATATCCAGACAGAAATCTTCCATGGCTGGATATAGTATTTCTTCGACTGCACGGGGCAGACGGTGAATCTCATCGATGAACAGCACATCTCCTGCCTCCAGCGAACTCAGTATCGCTGCCAGGTCCCCTGCTTTTTCGATTGCCGGCCCGCTCGTTGCCCGGAACTGCACCCCCATTTCATTGGCGATGATCGAGGCCATCGTCGTCTTCCCTAAACCAGGAGGTCCGTAAAGCAATACATGGTCAAGCGGCTCATCCCGCATCTTCGCTGCCTCGATGAAGATCGCCAGGTTCTCCTTTGCCTTATGCTGACCGATGTATTGTTTCAATGTGCTCGGGCGCAAACTGAGCTCGATCACTTCGTCTTCCTGCTTCAATTCGTTCGTAATCATGCGATCTTCCATCTTCGCACTCCTTTATTTCTTTTGACTTAACAAAGCCAAACCTTTCTTGATCAGATGATCAGCACTGTCGCTGTCTTCCTTTTTAAGTTGCGGCAAAACAGCTTTGATCTCGCGCTCCTGGTAACCGAGCGCCCGCATCGCATCTTCTGCATCCTCCAGAGCAATGCGTTTCTTTGCAGTATTGCTCTGGCTTCCTGCCGATGCCTCGATGGCTGTGAGCGAAACCATATAGACAAGCTTGCCCTTCAGATCGAGTATCATCTGTCGCGCCGTCTTCTTACCCACACCCTGAAAGCTTGTCAGGAATTTATCATCTTCCCTTTCGATGGCAGCCACGAATTCCTCGACATTGACACCAGCAAGGATCTGCAAGGCGTTTTTGGGTCCTATCCCCGAAACTCCAAGCAGCTTTTGAAATAAAAACTTATCCTCTGTATTTTTAAACCCGAATAAAGTCTGGGCATCCTCCCGTACATAATGGTATGTATGGACGAGCGCTTCCTTTCCTTCTTCCATCTGGAATTGAAAGGGATTCGGGCATATGATCTCATAACCTACCCCATGTGCTTCCACAAGCACCGCTTCATCTGTAATTCCAGTAATCTTGCCTTTGACATACGCTATCATGCTGTTTCTCTCCTACCTGAATCAATAACTTCTTTCTAGTTTACCACACAAGCGTATGTTCGTATAAGATTATAGGCGAAAAACAGGAAAAGGACCTTCCCTTCCCAGGAAAGATCCTTTTAGCTTGGCAGTGCTTCGATATCATTTTTGGAACGAAATGCCTCCAGGACATCTTCATAGACTTCTTTTGATTGAATCCGGATGCCATCCTCCAGCTGTTTGGCTTGATGGCTTTCCAATTTGCCCTTATTTATCTGATAAAAGGACTGGATGGCCTGCTGATCGATGGGCCGGCCTTCGAATATCGTAAGCTTTCCTTTATAAATGCCGAAATAACCGTTCTTCTTCAATGCCGGTGAGATATCCATCACCTCTTGTTTAAAAACGACTTCCCCCTCTTTCTGCGAAACGAGCTGCCAGTCATGGTAGGTTGACCAAAAATCCTCCATCGCATATATTTTCTCCCGATGGGTCACCTCTGTCTGCTTGCCATCAATATATTGACGCTGCAATACGACCTTCACTTCCACCGGTTCCGCTGCTTGCCCTGCCATGATTGGAACGATTAAAAGGAAAAGCATGCAAAAGACTGAAAAACGTCTCATGACCTTCCACCCCTATTCCGATTCTTTTTCTTCATTTTTTCCCATTAACAGTTCTTTATCCGATTTTTTTCAAAAAAAATTCATTTAACCGTCACTTTTTAGGTTTTCTTTTCGATTATATGTGGTAGAGAATTAGAAAGTCATAGACAAAGGCGGGATGGTTATAGTGAGGAACGATGCGCAGCAAAAGTACCTCCGCTACGTGGAAGCGAAAAGCGAAGCAAATATGGCGAGCGTTTTCTCCGAGGAAAAAGCGACCCTGATACTTAGAAATCACATACAGAACGCCGGATTATCCAAAGCAGAAGTACTTGCTATGGAAGATAAGTATCGCCAGGATATGCATCGGATTTTCGAGGAACATGGTATATTATAAATGAAAGCCCCTTCAACGGAAGAAGGGGCTTTTTTCATTTCATTTATTATCCTGTTCATCCCCTGGCAAATCCTGGGCAGGGGAAGGTTCATAGAAATCGGAAAGAGGTGGCTGTACGCCGTAAGGATCTCTTCTGTATTCAGGCTGAGCTTGCTGATACGGCGGCGCTGCAGGAAAAGGTATATCCGGACCGCAGCAGGAGCGCATCGGTGTTTGCGGATAGAAGTAAGGGATTGGTTGATTTACCGCAGGAGCTTGGTAATGGCGGCCCTGCATCTGTTGACCTTGCTGGTCCCAGTATCCTTGTATCTGCTGGCCTGGCTGACCTCCTTGCTGGCTCCAGTCACCCTGCATCTGCTGACCTGGCTGGCCTCCTTGCTGGCCCCAGCCTCCTTGCATCTGCTGACCTGATTGGCCTCCTTGCTGGCCCCAGCCTCCTTGCATCTGCTGGCCTGGCTGACCTCCTTGCTGGCCCCAGTATCCTTGCATCTGCTGGCCTGGCTGGCCCCCTGGCTGGCCCCAGCCTCCTTGCATCTGCTGGCCTGGCTGACCTCCTTGCTGGCCCCAGTCACCCTGCATACTTCCACCACCTTGATTCTGCATGCTTCCATCTGGCGACTGCGGTATCAGCCAGCTTCCATTCATTGACTGCGGATAGGAAGGCTGGCCGTGCATTTGCTGACCCTGTCCCCAACCCGTACTTGGCTGATGTGTCATCGACTGCGGCAATCCTCCCATATAACCTTGCTGCTGCGGCATACCCGGATATGCACCGCCACCTTGATCCGGCGCGGACATCTGCGGCATTTGAGGCATGATGGGATATGGGGCAGCAGACATATCATCCTCCTGGATTGCCGGTGTATCATGGAACGTTTGAGCTGGTGATTGCTGCCCTGTGTTTCCAGAGGCTCCCGTTCCAGCTTCCGAGCGGATAACTTCTTCTTTTTCTACTGCTTTGGTTGTTGTCGGTATCTTCAGCTTCATACCCGGAACTGCCAATTCCGGTTCACGAATATGCCCGTTCATTTCCCGCAATTCATCAAAGCTGACACCATATTTGTTTGCGATACTCCACATCGTGTCACCTTTTTGTACAATATGAATCTTCAAATCTGAAACTCCCCTTTCATGAACTCACGCATTACTCCATCATCTTATGCATCAAATTCAAAAAGGTTGAAATAGAAAAAGCCGGCACGTCATGATTTCGCGCCGGCTTTTTCCTTATACTGATGAATCGGGTAGCTTCCAAGTACCGTAAGACTGCAGCCTAATGCTGCAATTTCCTGCTGGACGCCTTGGAAAAGAATATCTTCTGCTTCACAAGTCACATCCATTATGAAGAAATAATTACCAAGACCGGTTTTCATTGGTCTGGATTCAATTTTCGACATATTGATCTTCCGCCACGCAAAAGCTGCCAATACTTGATGCAGGGCTCCTGCGTAGTCGTGAGGAAGCGTTACATACAAAGATGTTTTTCTTTGATTCCCAGTACTGATTGTCTCTGGGATGTTGGCTTCTGGCCTCGCCAAAACGAAGAAGCGTGTATGATTATTTGCATAATCATGGATGTCTTCTTGCAGAATCGTCAGACCGAATTCTTTGGCAGCCAGTTCATTACCGATGGCAGCTGCAGGCTCTTCCATACCGGCAACCATCTCAGCTGCGGTCCCTGTGGAAGAAGTTGCATGGGTTGCTGCTTGTGGAAGCTGTGTATGCAGGAACTGATGGCATTGTGCAATCGCATGACTATGAGAATACACTGTTTCTATGTCACGAAGCTCCAGCTTCTTGTTCGTCAATAAATGCTGCCGTATCGGGATGACAATCTCCCCAATAATCGGCAATTGCACTTGATGGATCAGATAATCCATTGTAATCGGCACTGTACCCTCGATCGTATTTTCGACTGGGACGACACAATAATCCATTTCCCCATTTGCGACAGCATCCATACATTGCGGGATCGTCGCATAGCTATAAGCTTCTTCATCAGGGAACAAGGCATCGACTGCCATTTTCGTGAATGTTCCCTTTGGTCCTAGATAACTGATCTTCATATTCCTCTGCTCCCTTGCCTAAGCTTCCGAACTCAAAATCTCCACTTTATCTACGTATTCCAATGCACGAAGCTCATCCAGCAATGACTGGATATCCGTATGCATGCCCGACGTATTCAATGATATGGTCACATTGGCTCTTCCTTGCAAGGGAATCGTCTGGTGAATCGTCAGGATATTGCCGCCTGACCGTGCCACGATGGCCAATAGCTCTGAAAGCGTCCCTGTCCGGTCCTCCAAATGGAAAAAGAGCGTGATCATCCGCTGCTTCACCATAGCCCGGAATGGGAACACCGCATCCCGATATTTATAGAACACACTGCGGGAAAGATCGACCTGCTGCACAGCATCGAAAACTGAAGCAACCTTTTTGCGCTCCAGCAACTCCTTTGCCTGCAATGTCTTTTTCATCGATTCCGGCAGTACATCACTGCGCACAAGATAAAATTGCTCTTCCTTCTCTGCCATACTCTCCCCACCTTGGCTCATACAAAATCAATCTACAAATTCAAATTCGTATTCCAGCAGGCGAATGGTATCGCCATCTTTCGCTCCCCGCTTGCGCAGCGCTTCATCCACGCCCATACCGCGCAGCTGTCTGGCAAAACGTCTGGCAGCCTCATCGCGGTTGAAGTCCGTCATCTTGAATAGCTTCTCGATTGGTTCTCCGTACAATACGAATGCACCATCTGGATCACGCGTGATTTCGAATGGCTTCTCTGATTCTTCGAAACGATAGACGACACGCTCTGTTTGTTCTTCTACCGGTTTTTCGATTTTTGGTATCTCATCCAGCTTGTCCGCAATGGCATATAATACGTCCTGAAGTCCATCTCGGGTGATGGCGGATATCGGAAATACATCGATTCCCTCCGGTATTTTCTCTTTGAACACAGCCAAATTCTCTTCCGCTTCCGGAATATCCATTTTGTTGGCGATGATGATCTGCGGACGCGCTGGCAGATCTTCATTATATTCCTGGAGCTCTTTATTGATCGTCACGTAATCATCGTACGGATCCCGGCCTTCTGTCGATGCCATATCAATCACATGAACAATGACACGAGTCCGCTCGACATGACGCAGGAACTGGTGACCAAGCCCGATTCCTTCATGCGCTCCCTCGATCAATCCTGGTAAGTCAGCCAATACGAAGCTGCGCTGATCTTTCGTCTCCACCACACCCAGATTCGGTGCAAGCGTCGTGAAGTGATAATCCGCTATCTTTGGCTTGGCGGCACTTACAACGGATATGAATGTGGATTTCCCCACACTAGGGAAGCCGACTAGTCCGACATCGGCAATCAATTTCAGCTCGATCTGCAAATTACGCTCCACGCCGGGTTCGCCATTCTCCGCAAAGTCGGGCGCAGGGTTGCGCGGTGTGGCAAAGCGTGAATTCCCGCGGCCTCCGCGGCCCCCTTTTGCAATGACCGCTTCCTGTCCGTGTTTCGTCAAATCCGCTATCAATTCCCCGCTATCTTCATCGCGAACCAGCGTACCCGGCGGCACAGGCAAAATGAGCGGCTCTGCATTTTTCCCATGCTGCCCTTTACTCATTCCATTTTCACCGCGTTTTGCTTTGAAGTGACGCTGATAGCGGAAATCCATCAACGTGTTCAAACCTTCGTCGACTTTGAAAATGACATCCCCGCCATTACCTCCGTCGCCGCCTGCAGGACCTCCGAGCGGAACATACTTCTCTCTACGATAAGCGACTAGGCCATTGCCTCCGTCGCCTGCTTTCACAAATACCTTGACCTGATCTACAAACATAGTTTCACCTCATCAATTACACGTCAGTACGATGGTACAGCGTGATTTCTTCTCTGGTAATGATTCGATCTTCACTTCCAGTACATAGTCCTTCTGGCCGATCATCTGCAGATTATCCCAGCCTGTGAACGCCCCCGAAAACGTCAGCTCGATGACTGGCTCGCCTTCCCTTGTCTTGACATGGAGCAACCCTTCATACAATTCCATCTTCTGCGCGCTGTAGCTTAGTGCATCCACAACTGCTTCTAAGTTTTCTCGGATCTTCCTGTCATATTCCCAAATCTTCGGTATGGACTCATCTACTTGGAATTTAATCCGGAACTGGGTGTAGGTCCAATTGAAAGAAAGGATCCAAACGAAAGTCTCCGGGATATTCAAATTGGAGAGCTTACGTTCCTCATCCGCCAAACGAATCGATTCCTCGATTTTTTCCTGTACCTTTTCATCCTTGCCTAATTTGGAATAGCTATGTAGGAGTTGGAGCCGATTCATCCATTCATGGCGTGTATATCCTAACAGCGTCATCACTTCATGGTATTCCAACTGTATTCCTCCTTTAAGAAGAAGCAGTCGAGAGGGCAACTCTTCTTCATAAACAATATGTGGTGCAATTAGATGTGGGTTAGAAAAAAAGACCCTAACCCGAAGGCTAGAGTCTCTCTGGCAAACATTAAGCTTCTTGAGCTACCGGATATACGCTGACCTTCTTACGGTTACGGCCGTAGCGTTCGAATTTGACAACACCGTCGATTTTAGAGAACAAAGTGTCGTCGCCTCCTTTTCCAACGTTTGTACCTGGGTAGATTTTTGTACCGCGTTGACGGTAAAGGATAGATCCGCCAGTAACAAACTGACCGTCGGCACGTTTAGCACCTAGGCGCTTGGATTCAGAGTCACGTCCGTTTTTGGAGCTACCAACACCCTTTTTGGATGCGAAAAACTGTAAATCTAGACGTAGCATAGTGGTGCACCTCCTTATTGTTCGATGATTCTTATATGCTTCCCATAGTCCTGTTCAATCGTTTGGAGCGAGACGAGCATAGCTTCCAGCAGAAGAGACGCTTTATCAAGCTGCTCCTCGGACAAGTTATCGGGAAGTACCACTTTCAGATACCCTCCGTCGCCGCCCTGCTCAACTTCCGGCTCAAACTCACCGAGAACGAAAAGGCCATTCACCGCTCCGAAGCTAACTGCCGAAACAGCTGCACATACAAGATCGTAGCCATAAGGGCCGCTTTCCGCATGTCCGCTAAGCTCGAAACTATGAATATCCTCCTCAACACGGTTTATTGTAACAGTAATCATGGTTCGCCTTACGCGTTGATTTTGCCGATTGTCAATTTAGTGTATGGTTGACGATGGCCTTGTTTGCGTTTGTAGTTTTTCTTCGCTTTGAATTTGATCACGTTGATCTTTTTAGCGCGGCCTTGTTTTTCAACAGTTGCAGTAACCGTCGCACCTTCAACGAATGGAGCACCGATTTTCACATCGTCGCCGCCAACTACCAATACTTTGTCAAAAGTAACTTCCGCACCGTTTTCTGCGTCCAATTTCTCAACGTAGATAGTTTGTCCTTCTGTTACTTTAACTTGCTTACCACCAGTTTCAATAATTGCGTACATAACGCACCTCCTCTATGACTCAGACTCGCCATCACAGGCGCCATAGGCTTCTGACCTGATCTGAGCGGTTGTAGCACGGGTGCTAACCTCGTGTAACATACTGATGTTATCATACATCAAAAAAGATTGTCAAGGCTCTGCAGCCCATCTCTTTTCACAGAATCCCAATCTGATTCTGTCAAGGATAGCCCCTCGGCATCCGTAAATCTCGCAAACACATCTGCATGGGCCTGACTGCAGTTTGTCAGGTGTAGGAATTGCTTGATATGTTCCTTCTTGCCTGAGAGGACATATGCCCTATCTGCTGAGAGGCTGCTGATTTCCCGCTCCAGCTGGAAGCATTGTGTCTCAAAGGAAAGGCTCCTGCTGATCGGAGCTTGCAGCTGCTCCATCAAGGAAGGGCGCTCTCGCTTCCTCGACATTTCCAATATGCCCAGCTTCGTGAATCCATGGACCTCCGTCCGCTGGGAATCCTGCTGGAGTGCCTGACGGAATGTTTGCAGGACAGCCCGCTGCTGATCCTGCCTTTTCATGGATACAAAATCGATCAGGATGATCCCGGATAAGTTGCGCAATCGAATTTCCCGGGCAATTGCCTTTGCTGCCAGCTGATTGACCATGACGGCTGTTTGATGCTTATCCGAGTGCCCTGTATAACCGGCACTATTCACATCGATGACTGTCATCGCTTCCGTTTGATCGATATGCAGCGTGATTCCTCTGTCAATGCTGACAACCGGTGAAATAAGCTGCTCCCAAAGCAAAGACAGCGGCTGGGGAAGGAGCGCAGCAGCATCCCGTTCCCATCTGACTTTCCCGGCGTATTCCGGAAACTGTCCTCGGAGCAGCCTCGCGTGGAAACCGTCATCCACCACTATTTCACTTAAAGCACCGGCTGACATCCGGCGGAGCAGCTGATCCGGAATAAGCGCATCACGGAAGATTTCCGCAGGGGCCCGAGCATCATCACCCGATAACGTATGCCACTTTGTCCGCAGATGTTCCAGTTCTTCCAATAATGCCTCTTCTGTTAGTCTATCTGCTTCCGTCCGCACGATGACCCCTTCACCTGGCATTAACAGGCCCGGCATTTGCGCCTTCCATTTCCGCGCCTGCTCCTCCGGCAATTTTTTGGAGACAGCCACATAGTTTCCGTCCGGCAGATAAACAAGCGCATCACCGGGGATGGTTATATTGGCTGAAAGCTTTGCCCCTTTTGTCCCAAATGCATCTTTTTGAACCTGTACAAAAAGTGTTTGTCCTTCGCGAACCGCCTGCTCGATGCGAAGTGATGGATCTTGTTTGCATGCCGGGACTTCCTGCCGCTGCAGGAACCCTTGCCGCTCGTCTCCAAAGTCGACGAATGCCGCTTGCAATCCCTGATCGACATGCCGGACAATTCCTTTATAGATGCTCCCGACTTTCGAACCCATACCTGGCCTCTCAAGAAAGACCTCTTGCACCTGTCCGCGCTTCACTGTCAAAGCCACTTTTTCTGTCCCTTTACATAGTATATATAATGATAGCATCGTTTTCCTCACTGTCTATTTTGTCGCAGGATATCCCCCACCGTACAATGTGCATGTTTCCTTTTGAAATACATATCACTGCACTGCTGTTCATCCAGGATAGCATTTTTCTCTTTCACGACTATCAAATGCCGTCTGTTCCTCCTGTATTGGGAGAGCACATCAAGAAGAGCCGTGTCCGACGCTGCAAAAATCGGGGTGCTGATTCCGCTTATCGGCCCGTAAGTAGCACGCTGCAGCAGGAAACGCAAAAACACATAATAACGTCGTTTCCATTCTAGCCGATTTTCCCACATTAGAAAACAAAGAAGACCGACGGTACTCAATGTAAAAGGCATTGCCATGCAAACATAAAGAAGTGCAGCTGCTCCGATCATCCAGCTGATGAGGATAAGGACAGTATGCGCCTTCCGGTAGGGCAGCTGCATGGAAAGAATCAATCCGATCAGCTTGCCGCCATCCAGCGGCCAGATCGGCAGCAGGTTGAACAGCAATATGGTCGTATTGTACATCATGGCTGTTTCCAGGACAGCTTCAGGGACGGATGTGGCAGTAAGCCCGTACATAACGCCATACAAAACAAGATGAACAGCCGGTCCAGCCAGGATGACGACCGCCTCTTCCATGGCCCGCCGGTTTCCTTGTTCATCGGTTTCCATCACACCGCCAAATACCCATAACATGATGCGGCGGATACGCCAGCGAAAATGACGCGCTGCCAAAAAATGCCCTAATTCATGCAGCAGGACGATCACGAACAAAACCAGCACTTCCATGAGCATGCCGGTAAATACCCCAATGAGCAGAAATCCCCAGAAAACCGGGTGCAGGTGAATAGGCGGGAGCCAGTTACGGCGCGTCAACTGGTGTCTCCTGCATCGGGTTCAAATACTTATTTCCCTGCTGGATTGCAAAATAGACAGATTGGGCATTTTGCTCATTCGGCACGAATTCACCGATTTTTTCATTAGTGTCGATCCGCTGGTATTGATTCACCTCGATGGCATCCAGATGGCCATAGATACTTTTGCTCTTATCCGCATGCTGCAGGATGATGGTCTTTCCTGTTTCTTTATCATTTCCTGCGAAAATGACGATTCCTTCATCGACTGCCACTACATCAGTCTGCCGCTCCGATTCAATCAAAATACCCTCCTTTGATTCTTCGAACGGCTGCACGACAGTCCCATTCACCGGCATTGCCTGCCCCTCAGCTGCAGCATCGCCATCTGAACCCGGGCTCAGTGCCACCGGATCACCGAAACGTTCCTGATACCAGCTATTGACGGTCGCGAAGGGAAACTCCTCTGTCAGAGCAGTGAGCACGGTCCCCTTTGTCTTCTCTATTAATGGATGGTTCGCCTGTAAATAAATAGCCGTACCAAAAAACAGACTTGCAGAGAGGATCAGCCTGAACATGAACCGGGAAGCGAACTTCGAGTTATCCTGTGGACTTGGCGGATCATATTTTGGACTCGATGGGAATCCATGTGATTCCTCCTCATCGACTGTAAATGATCTGACTGTATCCGCCATGCCTTTTTGGATCTGTTCCCCCTTCCGCCGCTTACGCTCAGCTATCCCTTTTCGTACCGTATGCAGATTCTTTCCCATAACGAACCCCTCCCTCTCTCCTTCTTTGTACAAGTCTATGAAGGAAGCGGACAAGTTATTAAAACAAGCGAAAAAAGCCTCCCTTTGAATCAAGGGAGGCTTCCATCATTTCGGCACTGCCGACAATAGGAAACGATGCTGTCTGACATGCAGAAACCCGTTCTTTATGCTGATCCTTATTGATAATGCATCTTCGGTACCGGCAGCTGCCATTTCCGGTGGAAGGAATAGATACGCAGGAAGATGATGACTGCAAACAATCCATAAAGCAAGATGGGATGATCGGCAGCACCAAGGCCGATGACAAGACCGGCCAACGCAGCCCAGCTTCCATAGATTTCGGCTTTGAAGACATATGGTTTCCTGCCAGCCAGCACATCCCGCAAAATACCGCCTCCGCTCCCGGTCAAAAAGGCTGCAACCATGATTGCCAGCAGACTATGATTCAAACTGGCAGCATGCAGTGCGCCCTGGATGGCAAATGCCGCCAAGCCGATTGCATCGGCATACAAGCCCGACTTTTTCCATGAATAGCTGACCCATTTAGGAAAAATCAGGATGACGGTAATCGATAGGAAAGATATATAGAATAATGTCGTTTGGGACCATAAATAAGAGACAGGCAAGCCAATCAGCAAATTACGGATGGCCCCTCCGCCAAATGCTGTCACAAAACCCAAAATATAAACGCCGAATACATCATATTTCTCATCCATGGCGACGAGGGCACCACTGATGGCGAAAGCAGCTGTGCCAATGATACTGAAAATATCCCATGTCATGTTGTACATTCCCCTTGTGTGTAATGACAAAAAAACCCGCAACTCCGACAAGAGCTACGAGTTCATTATAAGTTCATTTACTTTTGGAAAAAAGCTTTTTCAATCGGCTGAACATGCCTTTTTCACTTTCAAAGCTCATAAGCGGTACCGACTCTCCCAAAATACGCCGCGCGATGTTACGATACGCAATACTTGCCTTGGTATTTGGATGGAAAGCGACTGGTTCCCCGTGATTGGAAGCTTTGATCACTTCATCATCATCGGCCACGATACCAAGCAAGTCGATCGACAGTACTTGGACTATTTCATCCACTTCCAGCATGTCGCCTTCCTGTACCATATGATTGCGGATCCGGTTGACGATCAGTTTAGGCGATTCGATATCCTCCTGCTCCAGCAAGCCGATAATGCGATCTGCATCACGTACACTCGGTTTCTCCGGTGTGGTGACGACGATCGCTTTATCCGCTCCTGCTACAGCATTCTTATAACCCTGCTCGATACCGGCTGGACAGTCGATAAGAATGTAATCGAATTCCGGCTTCAGCTCGGCTACGATTTTCTCCATTCCCTCTGGTGTCAAATCCGATTTATCACTAGTTTGGGCAGCTGGCAGTAAGTATAGATGATCGAAACGCTTGTCTTTGATCAATGCTTGCTTCAGCGAGCATCTGCCGACAATTACATCGATGATGTCATAAATGATGCGATTTTCAAGTCCCATCACAACATCCAGATTCCGAAGACCGATATCCGTATCAATCAAACAGACTTTTTTCTCCATCAGTGCAAGCGCTGTTCCCAGATTGGCCGAAGTAGTCGTCTTCCCTACTCCTCCCTTACCGGATGTAATAACGATTGCTTCACCCATTTAACATTCTCCTCTCGAAACTGCTGATGCCCGGACGTTTGCGAATCACTGCCTGCAAACGATCGATGATGATCTTTTTCTCTTCCTCATCGATGTGTCCGCATTCCATATAAACACCATCCGTCTCATGATCAGGGGCACGGCTGATATAATCCGCTATACGAAGCTGCGTCGGATTCATATAGGAAGCAGCGATGACAGCATCAGCGTTGCCATCCTTTCCAGCATGCGCAATTCCAAGCAGATTCCCCATGACAAAAATATTCCCTGTAGCTGTCACACAGCCACCTGGATTCACATCGCCAAGCAGCAGCAAATCCCCCTTCACTTCCAGTACCTGACCGGAACGGACGACGCGGCTGATCGCTTTCACCTCAGCCTCTTCCTTCCATTCATTAGCCTTTTTCTTCGTAATGACATCAGAATGGATCGATTCGACCCGAAGGCGCTGTTTACTGGTAATCATCTGACGGAGGGTTTCCTCCTGCTCTTCGTACAGATATCTGTTGCCTAACTGAATATGTACACTGACAAGATGATCAGCAGAATCAATGCGATTTGCTTCAAGCTTCTCTTCCAATTCCTTCAGCAATTCCTCGAAAGAACAGGCATCATCCATATGCAAGGTCAGCCCTTCCCGGGTACCTTTGATCGTGATGATCTGTTTGTTTCCAATCAAGATGGTCACCTCCGTTCGTCGTCTGATTTTCTTCTCTATAAGCTAGTCGTTCTTCTGAGCTGCGAATCGGACCATTTCTGCAGAGGTTTTTGGAAAATCAGATACAAGATTACAAGCATGATAAGGTTGGCACCAAGCGTCGGCAAAAGACGCTGCACTAAATAAGCACCGAATCCGATCGGTGTGATGCCGATAAGATGATAGATAAGATAGCCGATGGCATCGGCAAAAACGATCGATAGCACCCCCAGCAGTGCAGCCACAAAGATATTGCCATGCAGCACTCTGCGAAGTTCCAGTATCAAGTAGATGCTGAAGCCATAAGTGAACATATAAACACCCAGCATATCCGTATATACGATATCCTTCAGCAAACCGAAGATGATCGCATATAACAAGCTGTAATACGTGTTATCCAAATCATAAAGCATCGCGATCAGCACAAGGAATAAAAGACTCCAATGCGGAATCAGCCATGTGTCACCGCCAATGAACTGCTTGGGCAGCAGAGCAGTGGCCACACCCTCAAGCGACACGATCAGGAGCATGATGAGCGGCAGATACAATTTTTTCATTACAGCCCCTCATCTCCATTGCCGGAAGAGGCTTTCTCGGACGCCGCATCGACGACGATGACTTTATCGATATCATACAGATCAGCTGTCGGTTTTACGTGGACTGTCTGCGACAAGCCATATTGGTCAAGCTCTACGGAATCCACTTCCCCGATCGGAAGGCCTTTAGGGAATACACCGCCAAGTCCGGATGATGTCACAAGCGAGCCTTCTTTGATCTCCAATTCCGGCTTCACGCCCGTGAACAGGAGCATGCCGTCCTTTTCATCGTAGCCTTCGATCAAACCGAAAATCGTATCTTGCTTTTCTCCGTCTTTGTTTTCCCCTCCGGAGATCTGGGCAGAAATCCGGTTTGTTTCATTGAATCCGCTCAATAATTGTACGGAAGCAGTGCTGCGGCTGACATCTTCAATCTTGCCGACCATGCCGCTGGCTGTCATGACAGCCATATTCGCTTCGATACCATCGTCGGAACCCTTATCGATCGTGAGCTGATCGAACCATCCTTCTGGACTGCGCACGATGACATCGGCAGGAATCGGATCATAGTCCATCGATGTGTATTGATTAAAGGCTTCATTGGATTTCTCCAATTCATCATACTGCTTCTCCAATTCCTGATAACGGAAGAGCAGGCCTTTATAATCGTCCACTTTCGATTTCAGCACCTGATTTTCTTCGTAAGTATTCTTCAAGTCTTTGATATTCGTCATTACCGTAGAGGTGAACTGTGCAGGCTTGGAGAAGATATTCTGCACGAACCCTACGGTATCGCTGATCAATTGTTCTGGTAATGTCTGGCTGCTCCGATCCCTGGTTGAAAAGCCGATCAATCCGACCAGGATGATGATCGCAATCAGGAACAGGAACATCCGTTTTTTCTTAAAGAAATTCATAACTCACCCAACTCAATTTTTAGTAGCTTTGGAAAATACATGTGGATGGGAACGGAAATGCTCGATGAATTCCAGTGACTTACCAGTACCGATGGCAACACTATCAAGCGGGTTTTCCGCTACGAAAACCGGCATTTTCGTTTCTTCACTGATGACGCTGTCCAAATTGCGAAGCAGTGCACCTCCACCAGAAAGGACGATACCGCGATCCATGATGTCCGCGGCCAGCTCAGGCGGTGTTTTTTCCAATGTGAGCTTCACGGCATCCACGATTGCACTTACTGTATCCTGCAATGCCCCGGAAATCTCCTTCGCACTCACACTGATGGTCTTCGGCAGTCCAGTCAGCAGATCGCGGCCGCGAATTTCCGTATCTTCGTCCGTTTCCGGTATGCCAGCATGACCCAGATCCATCTTCAATTGTTCAGCGGAGCGTTCCCCGATCATCAGATTGTATGTTTTACGGATGTATTGGCTGATCGCTTCATCCATATCATCCCCTGCTGTCCGGATGGACTGGCTCGTTACGATACCGCCCAAACTGATGATGGCAACCTCTGTCGTACCGCCGCCGATATCAACGATCATACTCCCTGTCGGCTCCCATACCGGCAGACCGGCACCGATAGCTGCCGCGAAAGGCTCGGCGATAGGGAAAGCATCCTTGGCCCCTGCCTGTTTCGTCGCATCGATGACAGCACGCTCCTCTACCATCGTGATGCCGGATGGCACACATACCATGACGTTCGGCTTTTTCGCAAACGAAGAACGATTGCGCTGCGCCTGCTTGATATAATATTTCATCATCGTTGCCGTTGTATCATAATCCGCGATGACACCATCCTTCATCGGACGGATGACACGGATATTCCCCGGTGTCCTGCCGATCATATTTCTTGCGTCGCCGCCTACTGCTTCCACCTGACCAGTTTCCACATTTGTCGCCACGACAGAAGGCTCACGGACGACTACGCCTTTTCCTTTTACAAAAACCAATGTATTTGCTGTACCCAGGTCGATACCTAGGTCTTGTGAAAAACTGAATTTCGCCACAATTAATTCTCCTTTTCCGAGTCCGTTCGTCTCAGCAAAGCTGCTTGTCAGCAATGCATACTTTTCATATATTGTCTCATTATGTTGTACTTTATCATAGCAGAAACCTATCCACCAGACATAGTAGTAAGGTATTAAAGCATACCATCAGAAGAAGCGCCAGCTAGTAAGTTGTACCATGCTAGGCGCTTATCTACAAAGCTAGTATCAATTATACGAGAAAACTAAAAAAATAGATAGTGATTACAAGTATCCTTTTTCCTTTAGGGAAATAAACTTACGGTCACCGATGACAAGGTGATCCAAAAGCTCGATGCCAATCATCTTGCCGCATTCCTGCAAGCGCTTGGTGACAAGGATATCTTCCTGTGATGGAGAAGGATCACCGGACGGATGGTTATGCGCACAAATGATGGATGCAGCAGAGCGACGGACCGCTTCACGGAATATCTCCCGGGGGTGGACGATGGAAGCGTTGAGGCTGCCAATGAAGATTGTCTGACGGTGGATGATATGATTCTTCGTATTGAGGAATAGTACGACAAAATGCTCCTGACGCAGATTACGCATTTCTTCCATTACATAATCCGCTCCATCCTTGGGGCTTCGAACAGTATATCGTTCTGCCGGTTTGTATCGATGCAGGCGCTGCCCGAGTTCGATGGCAGCCAAAATCAGCACTCCCTTGGCCGTACCTATTCCTTTAATGGCAGTCAGCTCTTCGATTGTCGCATCCCGCAGAAGCTGCAGACCTTCAAAATGCATCAAAAGCCGCTGAGCAAGCAACGTGACAGACTCATCCCTTGTCCCGCTCCCTAGCAGGATCGCAAATAACTCCGCATTGGACAAATGGGCAGCCCCAAGCTCCAGCAGTCTTTCCCGAGGTCGATCTTCCTTCGGCACCGATTTTATCGTCATTCCTGTTTGCAATAAAAAACCGCCTTCCTTCTGACTCGGATTCCTGTGTGGCGACAGGTTATGAGAAGCTTAACGGAAGACGGCTTGCCATTCAAATTGGCAAATAATGATTTTATGGATACTCCCCTTCACATTACGGAAAAATCAGGTCGAATAATGCAAATTCCCAAACAATGATAAGCTAGTCAGTTTTCATTGCCCCTCGGCAGTAAGACTGGCTTCATGCCAAACGGGCAGCAGCATGCTGGTGGTGAAAGCACCTTGCTCCATCGCGGCTACAGCTTCATCCGATGCTGTTTTGACATTGGCTGCTTCTGCCGGGATTTTCTCCTGCCAAGCTTTCCAAAGAGCCGGATCCTGATTATCACCCGCTGCAATCAGTACAGCAAGCTCGTCCAGCCAAGCACTGCTGCCTGTCTCAACACCTGGATCCCATTGCTTTACATAGCTTTCATAGCCTTGGGCCTGCAGCTGGGTGCCAAGTGTTTCCGCCTCCTCTTTTGATCCAGCCATCCCCGTCAAAAGGAAGAATTGACCATTCTTTTCCCACAGTACAGCTGGAATTCCGGCATCCGTGTATTTCTGTACCACATCCTGGCCTACATCCTCCTGATTATAAACGCCGCCTTGCACCACATAAGCAGTGAGATCATTAAACGCCCCAGCATTGGCTGCAGCCTCCTTCGTTGCCACCGGAGCAGCCACACCACTTGTACCCGATTCCATACCAGCTGTATAACGGAGCAGCAAGAATCCCAGTACGATGCCGATCAAGGCTGCTCCAAGGGCAGCTGCTGCCAACTTTTTGGCTAAAGGAGATAATGTCACTCCATTCTTCCCGTTTTTCTTTTCATTCAGCTGATCCAGTACCGGTACATCCTTCTCGACAGTGGCAGCCGCTTCTTCGTCATAAAGTGTGTAGCTTCCCTCACCAATCATCTCTTCTTTTGACTGCTGGTGTTGCTTCTTCTGCTTCTTGCCGCCGATCTTGACAGAAAGTCGCTTTTTCTCTTCCATCCTGGCACCTCTTTTATCATTGATAGGCCTAACTCTAGCACAGCCGGAAATAGAAGTAAGAGAAATGGTGTCGAGACAAAAAAAGAGTGTTCGACAGGAAGGACCCATCAAACACGCTTTTCTAC
The DNA here is from genome assembly GCF_002271665.1 of Terribacillus sp. 7520-G. Classification (NCBI taxonomy): domain Bacteria; kingdom Bacillati; phylum Bacillota; class Bacilli; order Caryophanales; family Bacillaceae; genus Terribacillus; species Terribacillus sp. 7520-G. The sequence continues at coordinate 88,980 of NZ_NQFP01000019.1, forward strand.
GAATTAAGAAGCAGGATTATAAAATACCCGTAAAGATATCGTTGCAATATAGCTATTTTCCATGGCTTTTGTCAGGATCTTGCCATCACCTTGTAATCGCAGGATTATGTGATATACCCTCCTTATTGGACAGGCTCATTCAAAAGAATGAATCGGTATACCAGCCAAGCATTGCATCACCGTGGAAATAGGTGATGAGAGCGCCCAACAAAATGTACGGACCAAACGGGATTGCTTGTTTCCGCTTCAGAATCTTCGCCGATAGCAAGAGCAGACTGATAGCGGCTCCGATTATGGTAGAGAGGAAGAACGTAAGCAATACTCCCTTCCAGCCAAGTACCATACCGAGCAGGACAAACAACTTCAAATCCCCGCCTCCCATACCGCCCCGGCTGAATAGAATGACGAAAAAAAGCAGGACAAACGCCAAAACGGATCCAACGATCGGATCCCACCATGGCTCTAATGGAGTGATGATGCGAAGGATGAGGAAAAGGGGAAGGAAAAACATCAAAATCTTATTGGGGATGAGCATGAAACGCATATCCGTCACGAACAGGATTGCTGCCATTGAAATCAGTACAAATGCTGTGATCAACTCCCACTGCAGTCCAATCACCAAATAGCTGTATCCGAATAACAGTCCGGTCACAAGCTCTGTGAATGGATAAAGCCAGGAAATCTTCTGCTGACAATGACGGCATTTCCCACCCAGCACCATGTAGGAGACAACCGGAATCAGGTCATACGCCTTGATTCGATGCTGGCAGCTCGGACAGCAGGAACGCTCCGAGTGGAACATTTTCTTTTCCGGGACACGCATTCCGATGACATTGTAAAACGATCCAAGAACATTGCCTAGTATGAGGAAATAAAGCAGCAGGTAAATCGACATACATTAGCTCCTTACTTAAGGAAATATTTCTGCGAGATTTCGATATCCGGAAGCGGAGATCCTTCAACCGGAATGCTTTTATTCTCCACCACACACCAAAATTTTGCAAGTTAATTTTCACCCACCTCCTATTTGATCCTCCAATAACGATGAAGATACAAAAAAGGACCTGCCCCAGCCAGGGCAGGTCCTTCCTATATTCCTTTCTTACTCTACCACAAACTCAAAGTCAGCCGTGAATTTGACATCTTTCCCGATCAATACACCGCCTGTTTCAAGGGCTGCATTGTAAGTCAGGCCGTATGCTTCGCGGTTGATTTTTCCTTCGACTTCGAAGCCGGCAATTGTGCTGCCATCCATTGGGTTTTTGGATGTGCCATTGTATTCCACTTTGAATGTTTCTTCTTTAGTTACATCCTTGATCGTGAAGTCTCCAGTGATTTCCAATTCATCATCGGATACTTTTTTTACGGATTTGCTTTTGAATGTCATGGCAGGATGGTTCGCTGCATCGAAGAAATCTCCGGATTGCAAGTGACCGTCGCGATCTGCGTTGCCAGTGTTGACAGTAGCGGATTGAATGGTTACTGTCACGGATGCATTTTCCAAATCATTCAAATCCCCGCTGAATTGTACATCGAAGTCTTCGAATTTCCCCTTCGCTTTGGAAACCATCATATGTTTGACTGTGAATGAGATACCGCTGTGTGCTTTATCCAATTTAAAAACTGCCATGTTTGTTCCTCCTCAGTGGTGTTTAATCATTAAGTTACTTTATGTAAGTAACTATATATTAATCACTTTGTTACGTCAAGCAATTATTTATTAAAAAACATTCCTTTTACGAAGGAATGTCTTCTGGTGCCTGTTTCAATTTATTGTAAATACTCACACGGTTCCGGCCTTTCTGTTTGGCACCGACATACATGGCCCGGTCGGCATGCCGTACAAGTTCCAGGGCATCTTCACTGTTTTCCGGATAAGATGCGACACCAATGCTTACTGTCACATTCAGTGCCACTTGCTGCCCACTGTCCAATGTATGCTTCGTTTCGAATGGCTGAGCCGTGATACTTTCACGTATGGTCTCAGCGATTGCTGCTGCTTGGGAGCTACCGCAATCAGGCAAGATGACGGCAAATTCCTCTCCTCCATACCGCGCCAGTATCGCTTCCTCCCCCGCAATCTTGCGTAATCTGTCCGCCACTCCCCGCAGGATATCATTCCCTGCTTCATGTCCATAGGTATCGTTGATCTGCTTGAAATGATCCAAATCCATCATGATCAAGGATATCGGATTTGCCCGCCCGCTCCCCAGGAAAAGCCCTTTGAGTGCATTGTCAAAGTACCCGTAATTATATAAGCCTGTTAATGGACATCGTTCGCTGCTATCCTTGGTCTGTTCATAATGATAAGCATTCAGCAAGCTTGCAGCCATGAAGTTTGCCAGTAAATCGACAAGCATGAATTGGTATTTTTCATAGATATTGCGCTGCTCGGAAAGCAGGACCAGGATGCCGATGATCTGATTGTCCCTTTCAATCGGCAGGCACATCAGGCTTTCACTGTGAGGGGGTGCTGTTCTATTCCATTTATCTATCCACTGCTTCCGTTTTCCATAACGGACGCCATTTCCTTTCATACAGACTGAACCGGCAATACCCTCTCCTATTTCCTTGCTATCTCCTTGCTGGTAAAAGGAACGCTTTTTCGGATCATAAAGCCGGATCAGCTTAAGCTTCCGGCTATCCGTTACGTCATACAAGTAGGCTTGGTCTACCGGCACAAGTGCTACGATCCGTTCCATGAAAAGATCCAACGTTTCCTTCACATTCAGCTGACCCGTCAGCTCATGCCCTATTTCACTGACAAGGCGCAAATGTTCATTCATGCTGCGGCTTCCATAATAAAGCCGTAAGATATAAGACGTACTTGCTATCGAAAAGCCGATGAAAATAACCGCAATCCAGCCAATCTGATGGTAAAGCAAATGCAGGAGAAGTGCAGCTGGCAGTATGTAAAAGGTCGTCATGAATTCCCAGAAAAAGCTTCGCTCGAATATCTTGTCCCTCTTATCGTAAATATATCTTCTGGTCAGCGTGATCAAAAGGTGATTCATCATAAAGAGTGTCAATGAGTATGCAAGGACGCCAACGATATGCATCGGCGTCTCCAAGGCATGAGCAGCGCTTCCCGGCAGATCAAACAGTCTGTATACTCCTGCTGCCGAGACGCTCATCAGGAGGAACATCAAATAATTCAATGGGATGCGGAACAAGTCTTTCCGAGTCATGCATACTTGCAGCAAAACAATGGTCACACTGCATGTCGTGATGATCAGCTCCACAAACAAACCAAAGTTCAGATAGATGACAAGCGCGATACCATTCAGGAAAAAGACGGGAATCTGGTTGACCATGATCGGAAACAGCGCCACAATGATTGCCAGGGCGGTAAAAGCACTTAGATCAAGCCATTTCAGCTCATCGAAATTCGCCCGTTGATAGAGGAAGTATAAGGAAGCAGGCCAAATGATGGCCCAAGCCGCCCATATCCATCGTTTCTTGCTGCTGTTCACCATCTAGCTTCTTCCTTCCTATCTGCCGTACACATAAAAGATTCAGATAATTTAAACTACCATGTTTTTCTATTTTTCACAATATACTCTCTGACTTGGTAGATGAAATGCAAGGAGCCGGTAACAAAATAAACCGTATCGGATCGGCCATGCCGATATACCTGGTCCATCCACTCCTTCCAATCAGGAATGGTATGCACTGTCGGAAATGACCTCATCAAAGTCTCCATATCCACGGCTCTCGTATGTTCAAAAGTTGTCAGGGAGATATTCATGGTTATCTCTTTCAACTGTTGAATCATCTGTTCAAAAGGCTTGTCCCGAAAAGCGCTGAATAAAACCTGAATGTTGGCATCCGGGTAGTTTTCTTCAACCGTTTGGATGAATGCAGCCATCCCTTCTGCATTATGAGCCCCATCCAGGATGATTTTTGGGTCCTCATCCATTACCTCGAACCGCCCCGGAAGCTGCGCTTGGCTGATTGCTTTCTTCACTTTACCGTTTTCAAGCTTCATCCCCAGTTCCTGAAGTACATGGCAGGCTTGTACTGCAACCGCTGCATTTATCTTTTGATGAGATCCTATCATTTTCGGATTGATTTCCAACTGATCAGCATCCTGTTCCTCGACCCAGGTAATGGGTACAGCTGCGGTTTCTGCTTGCCGCTCCAATACTGCTCTTGCTTCCACCTGGGTTACTGCGCTTATGACTGGGGCTCCTGGTTTGATGATGCCTGCCTTTTCCTCGGCAATGGCTGTAATCGTATCTCCCAAAAAGCGCTGATGGTCAAGTCCGATATTGGTAATGATACTAAGAATGGGCTGCAAGACATTCGTGGCATCCCCCCGTCCTCCCATGCCGGCTTCGATCACAGAAATATCTGTGTGCTCGGCAAGATGGCCAAACGCGATACACACGTGAATTTCAAACTCACTCGGATGATCCTTTGCTTTGTCCATCTCTGCTATCACAGGTAAAAGGCGATTTGCTGCAGCGATGAATTCCTCTTCTGTCATCCATTTTCCATCCACTTGGATGCTTTCCAGGAATCCTCCGGGAGTCGGGGAAATGAAACTCCCTGTTTTCCAGCCGTTATATGTCAATGCCTGGGCAAGATAGGCGGATGTCGATCCTTTTCCATTCGTCCCGGCAATATGTATGCTTTTCATCCGACGTTCGGGATTGCCTGATGCCTGCAGCAGCTGCTGCACCCGATGCAGTCCCGGTTTGATGCCAAGATGTCTGCGGCTTGCCAAAAAAGCTTCTGCTTGTGTCATGTTTGCAAACATAAAGCATCTCCTTCCATGTATAATTGATAATTATATCAAACTAGTTTGTGCTGCCACTATAGAAATAATTTCTTCATTTGTTGCGCATCACCTAAGGAAAGGAAATTCGATTATGGCTACACCGAAACTTGGCTGGGTCATTTATAACGGTCATCTTGGCGGCAAGAAATTTCTCGATTTCGCTGAATGGATTCAACGTGCTGCCCATACCCACGCCATCGAAATGAAAATCATTAAAAATAATGCATTGCTGGCAATGGTCGGAACTGACAGCAATCTGCTGAAAGATGAGCAAGCATTGCCGGACTTCGTCGTATTCAGCGACAAAGATATTCCGCTCGCCCAGCAGTTTGAATCAATGGGAATCCCGCTTTTCAACTCAAGTAAATCGATTGCTGTCTGTGACAATAAGATCCTTATGTACCAGGCCCTGTCAGAGGCGGGGATAAGGATTCCCAAGACGATAATCGCACCGAAAATATTCCCAGGCACAATGCCGATGCAGCTGGAGATGTTCGATCCTGCCATTACAGAGCTTGGCTTTCCGATGATTGTCAAGGAAGCTTTCGGCTCATTCGGCGAACAAGTATATCTGATCCGAAACAGAGAACAATTGCACCGGAAAATCACCGAAATAGGAACCGATCCGTTCGTCCTGCAGGAATATATCCAAACAAGCCACGGCAGGGATATTCGGATAAATGTCGTCGGCGGCCGGATTGTTGCCTCGATGATTCGCTCCTCCGAAACTGATTTTCGGGCAAATGTATCCCGAGGGGGAAGTATGGAGCAGTATACCCCAACCAAAAAAGAGTCCGAATTGGCTATTGCAGCTGCAGCTGCAGTCGGAACCGATTTTGCAGGGGTGGATCTTTTATTTGGACCGGAAGGAGAACCGCTTGTGTGCGAAGTGAATTCAAATGCACATATCCGTTCTATCTATGACTGCACTGGTGTGGATGTATCTGCATCGATCATTTCCTACATAAAGGAAGTGCTGTCATGATTGGCTGGCTGATTTATCATCGTACGGATGCGAAACGAAACGCCGCTTTCATTGATTGGTTCCTTACAGAAAGCAAGCGGCTCGCCATCGACCTGCAGCTCGTCTACACAGATGAGCTGCAAGTGGGCCTTGAACAAGGACAAGTAAGGATACATAGGAAAAACGCCGACTTTGCCATAGTACGGACAATCGACCCTTTATTGACTGCACAGCTGGAGCAGGCTGGAATCGTCTGTTTCAATAATGCGGAGACGGCCGCATTGGCAAACGATAAGATCAAGACACATATGGAGCTTGCCAAACTGGAAATCCCCATGGTGGACATGTATTTTCAGACACACACTCCTCTACTCCAGGCGCCGCTTGCATTCCCCTTTGTCTGGAAAACAGCACATGGGCGCGGGGGCAAAGAAGTGCACTTGGTCGAAACGGAAGACCAGTACCAAGCATTACAGCAGCAGTACTGCAATCATCCGATTGTAATGCAGGAGCTGGCTCCCACTTCCGGAAAGGATGTACGTGTTTTTGTGATAGGCAAAAACGTCATAGCAGCTGTCCTTCGCAGCAGCGAACAGGATTTTCGAGCTAATTATTCACTTGGCGGTAACGCAGCTTTTTATTCTTTGAATACGCAGGAGCTGCAGCTTGTTCAACGTATCATCAATCATTATGATTTCGGCTTTGTCGGTATCGATTTTCTTTTCGACGGGAATGGCGGCTTCCTGTTCAATGAAATCGAAGATGTAGTCGGCAGCAGGACGCTGAGTAAGGTTAGTGATATCAATATCGTGCGGCTTTATTTGGAACATATACAGCAATACATGGAGGGATGACGTTGTACGCATTGGCAGGTTTTTTTGATGCTTCCACCGAAAAATCGATCACAGCATTATGGGAAGAGCTGCTGGAGAAAGATATTACCGATTATGCTTTTCGGCGAAAGGGACACAGACCGCATCTCACCTTTGCTTCATTCCATGAAGCCGACAACCAGCTGATATATGGCATGGAACAAATCACAAAGCAATACGACCCGCTTCCTTTAAGCTTTCAGCTGTTCGGGAGTTTTATGGGCAAGGATGCATTTCTGCTGCTGCCGAATCCAAGCGCTTCATTGATGCAGCTGCAGCGGAAAATTTCAGCCCTGCATATGCCTGCTCCGCTCTATACTCCAGATAATTGGATCCCGCACATCACGCTTGCAAATTATCTGAGTCAAACGCAATATGCAGCTGTCCAGCAGCTGGCAAAGGATAGACTGCATCCATTTACGGCAACTATGATACGTCTGGCACTGATCCAAGTCACAGAAAATGAAGTGGCAGAATGGACGACGTATCCTTTTAAAAAGCAGTAGATGCGCACCTTCCCATCCGAATTATTGAAATGTTTTGAAAAATCGGCGTTTGTCTGATTAAATTATTTCAGAGGTAACTTGTCATTGGAGGGAATGGCCATGATCATAGAATTAGAAAATGTGTCTTTGAAAAAAGACGGAAACTGGATCTTGCAGGATCTCGATTGGAAGATAGAAAAAGGACAGAATTGGGTATTGTTCGGTCTCAATGGCTCTGGCAAAACATCTTTGCTGAATCTATTGAATGCGTACAGCTTCCCGACAGCTGGAAATATGAGCGTTTTGGGCATGGAATTCGGCCGCACTTATCTAGCCGAAAAACTGCGGATCCAAATCGGTTACGTATCTTCATCCCTTCAGCAAAAAATCGATGCAAGTGATAATGCTTTCGAAGTCGTACTCAGCGGTGCTTACGCTTCCATCGGTCTTTATGAGACACCTACCGATGATGAAAGGCAAAGGGCCGCACAGCTGCTATATGATCTCGGCTGTTTCGAATACGCGAACCGCCGCTATGAAATGCTGTCGCTCGGAGAAAGGCAGCGGGTCTTGATTGCACGGGCCATGATGGCCGACCCTCCTCTCCTCATACTGGACGAACCTGCCAATGGATTGGATTTTTTGGCACGCGAAGCATTGCTGGAATCCATCGAAAGGATCAGTGATAAACCAGATGCACCTACCATCATCTATGTGACCCATCATATCGAAGAGATTTCACCTGCCTTCGATAAGACACTTTTGCTTAAGGAAGGCAAGGTGTTCGCATCTGGAGATACGACTGATATGATATCGAGTGAACGGCTTTCCGAATTTTTCGGGATCCCGGTAAACGTATTATGGGATAATGATCGTCCTCTGCTATCACGGGTACAGATGGCAAATAAATAAGGATGGAACGATAAAAGAAGGATTTAGCATCGCGCAAAAGGTTTCAAGCAGGGTCTATATCAGATAAATGACAAGAATGGTCATAATATAATAGGAACGGCCAGAGGCATCGTAAGCCACTGACCGTTTTTAGTGTATATATCAGATATGCCCCCTATGCGGCATCATTCAACAAATTAGGATTGTCTCTCTTAAGAAATAAGGTCCCTCGGATAGGATAACAGCATATACACAATGGATGGATTGTGTATATGCTGGACCATCAGTACTTTCAAACCGGAAGGAGGGACGATATGCCGCGTTTTTGTATTTTCCCAGGATATAACTGGTGCGGACCGGGCTGCAGCGGTCCAGGTGCGCCCGTCAATAGAGTGGACGCTGCCTGCAGACAGCATGATATCTGCTACAGAAGGAACGGAAATCGCTGTGAATGTGATCAAGCATTTATGAACCGTCTTCGTCCATTGCTTGATCCCCGTACACAAGAAGGCAGACATGCACGGCTGATGTATGACTATATGAAGCTGCAAACTCAAATAACGTGCAGCGGCTATAGAAAATAAGAAAGAAGTTACTTGTCCACCATCTTCACATTCACATAAATCAACAGGATTAAATTAGCCATGATGACTAAATGGATGGCAACCATACTCCATTCCGGTGAGAAAATAAAAGGCACTAAAATCAAGATGGCTCCGCTGACCAAGTAGAACGGACTGACGAGATCGATGAATTTTTGTTTGTCTCGGATCCGCTGCTGATTATACCCTCTCAGAATGCCGACCATCTTTTTGACATTCACCAAATAAGCTAACACGATGAACACAATCCCCAAGAATACAGAAAAAATTTCGTGTTCCATGATCCACCTCCATGGAAAGATGTCAAAAACTGAAATTCACAAAGGTTAAATATTCATAGAAAAAGAATACTACAGATGGCTGTCATATGCATACTTCATTATACAATATGAGTTCGCATCATTTTCCTATCTGGTGCATTTTAATGCACCAATCTTGGGGATCGTCCTTCTAGTTCATATCCCCTATCGAAGGCAAGGGACGTCTCAGCATATTTTCAGCTCATGGCCAGGAAAATGTTGTTCAGTGATACTAAACAATAACAGGATGAGGTTATGGCACCCATGAAATAAACATAATAGCCAGGTGCAGAAAACAGCATACTTATGAAAACAAGCCTGAAATTGCGATTTCGAGATAATTGCAATTTATTTGATGAAACTTCCATTCTACCAACCTTCCCTCTTCCGTTTGTCACCTCCAGTATAAGTAATTGGAAATACACAGCAAACAATCTGTGGGATGGGATTATCTCCGTCTTAAGACCGAGACTGCACGCAGACCAGCAGCTACGTTCATGAGACTGTTTGCTATTAGCCAAGGTGATGGTATGGTTAAAGGGAAACGCAAAAATAAATAATCTGTGCCATCCATTCAAAAAAAGAAAGAAACCCATATCGAAATACAGCATCACGGCGTTTAAGTGAGAAAGGGGTGATGACATAATGGAGCAGCATGAGCAAGTTGATCGCCAAACACAATTAGCGGAAACGATGGATAAGCTGTCACACTATTGCATGTACTTGACGAAGAATAAATGGGATAGTGATGAAATCACGCAGGAAGCTGTATTGAGAAGTTTGATTAAATATAAAGACTCCTTCCCTCCGCCTGTAAGCCTGTTGAAAAAGATTGCCTATCACGCCTGGATCGATCGGATACGCAAACAGAAGAAAGAAGAGCTTGTATCGGAAATCAGGGAGACAGCTTCAGATGAAAAGAAAGACGCAGAACAGCAGCTGGAGAAGCTGAAAAAACTGACACCGAAGCAGTTGATCGTGTTTGCTTTGAAGGAAGCATTTCATTTTCAAACCATGGAGATAGCAGATTTGCTCGACTTGAATGATTCAGCTGTGAAAGCACTGCTGCACCGGGCTCGCTTGAATATCCAATCCAACACCATCCACCCACTCGTTCAAAGCTCCTGGGAGAATTTGAATCAAGAGGATGTATTGGAGTTTGTCGGAATCTCGCTTCAAAGAGAAGATCCCGCTGTGCTCATCCGGATTATTCCCGATTTGTTTCACGCTCCAAGCTCAAGCTTCGGGAAAAATTCAAATCTCTGTATGGCCGCAGCCTGAAGTGCTGCAATTTTTTTACCCGTATCGTATTTGCCTCTCAATCCGTTCCAATGATGAAGAATGAAAAGGAGAGTGTGGAATATGAATACGATACCTTATGTAGTGGAGCAATCGAATATGGGAGAACGATCCTACGATATTTATTCAAGACTGTTAAAGGACCGAATCATCATGGTCAGTGAAGAAATCAACGACGCGATGGCCAGCGCCATTGTTGCGCAGCTGTTATTCTTAGCAGCAGATGATCAGGAAAAAGATATCTCGCTATACATCAACAGCCCTGGAGGTTCGATATCGGCAGGTTTTTCCATCCTTGACACGATGCAGTATATCAAACCGGATGTCCAGACGATTTGCACGGGGATGGCAGCATCTTTCGGCGCACTCCTATTGCTGGCGGGGACACCGGGCAAGAGGTATGCACTGCCGAATAGTGAAATAATGATTCATCAGCCGCTCGGGGGAGTAAGGGGGCAGGCAGCAGATATTGCAATCACTGCAAGTAGGATCACGAGACAACGTCGGCATATCAATCAATTGATAGCCGCATCCACTGGACAGCCAATTGAAAAGGTTGCTGCAGATACGGACCGCGATTATTTCATGACTGCTGAAGAAGCGAGGGAATATGGCATCATCGATAAAGTACTTGTAAGGAAATAAGACAAATGAGTCTCCTCTTTGGACAGCTTAAAGACCTGAGATAGTGACTCAGGTCTTTATTCCGTGCCTGTGAACGTCCCCGAAAGCACGGCCACCAGATTCAACCTCCATACATACTGCTATCTTGCTCCTTTGCATCGTTCCTTTTTGGCAAATAATTCAGTGAGAAGCCCACAAGGCTGAATAATGCGCTCAGGATGATCGTGGGATTTTTAAACCATTCAGCGCTGAGAATGATAAGCTCTCCCTTTTGCAGTATGATGCCTAGAATCTGCCCCAGCACAAGCAGTGTGCCGCATGTAAGAAAAGCCACCAGAAGCACTTTAAACAATATCTCAGCGATTTTTCGCATGAATATCAACACCTTTCCCTTTATACAGGTAATATCTCCATTCCTATCAACCAGCCGATTGCCACTATCGGCAGCATGTAGTAGGCGATAAGCGGCATGAACGTTTTTTCTGGTCTTGCACCTGCCAGACCAGAAGCGATGAATATGGATCCAGATGCTGGTGGTGAGGCTCCTTCGGTTGATGAGAATGCCAGTATTGCCACGACAGCTACCATTGGATCCACTCCAGCGGAGGTCAGTGCCGAGAAGGAAACCAAGCCGACGGCGGTGAGAGTGGCTGTAGATGACAGCGGTCCAGCTACCAGCGTCACTAATATGCCAACCATGAGGACCATCAGCCATTTCGGCACATCAAGTGAAGATGTAATTTGACTGAGGTCATCTGCAAGCCCTAATTGCGAAAGAACGTCACTGGCAGCCACCGCAAATAGCATGAGCGCACCGATTGTCGTGAATTGGGGTATGGCAGATGATAGCAATTCGGACCAATTCGACAGCGAACCTGGTGTCCGTTTCCAGCCGATGATCAGGCTGATGATCATGATCAGGATCGGTATCCAAGTGATCAGTGAAATTTCATCCATTGCTTCTGGGCCTATGTTGGGATTATCCTTCAAAGCTTCGGCAATCGGCCCCACGGTGACAAGTATCGGAATCAATGCCCCGAAGAAAATGAAGATGGACTTCCAGCCCATTTTCAGCGCTTCCCTGAATCCGACTAAATCCTCAGAGGGAAGCGCCTTGATACCGTTCTTTTTCACAAGAAAGAATACTAGTATAAGCCGGTAAATGACCTGATAAGCTCCCCCAATCAAAAGCGCAATGTAAAGGTCGCCCTCTGCAACAACCGCTCCGATCGGCGCAAAACCCAGCATGATGAACATCGAGGAGTTCGGTGGTAATGCAGCTCCCAATCCGCCATTTCCAGCCAGGATAGTCGCTGTCGTCTCACGGCTCCAGCCTGATTTGATCATCCATTGTGCTGTAATCGATCCGGTAGTTGCTGTATTTGCTGAATTAGAACCAGAAAGAGCACCTAGGATAGCGGAGCCCAGCGTACTCATGTAAGCTGCACCACCTGGCAGCTTTCCAATAAGTGAGTTCAATATGCGTAAAAGAGCTTGAATCAAATGGAGCTGATCAACCAGGAAAGCCATGAAAACAAAAGCCACAGCAGCATATAATACTTCATAAGTGGAAGCAAATACCAGACCATCCCAAAATAATCCCGGGGCATCCGTTCCGCCAAACAATACGGTGGCAATGAAGCCCAGCAGCATCGCTTCCCCCATATTGCGCTTCACTGCTACATTCCATATAATAATGACCGCGATGAACACTACCAGCGCGATAAAACCAGTCATCCGTTCTCCCTCCCCTTCCAATCCTAGTAAAACGCTTACATTTAACGGTGATGAACTTCCTTTCCTTCCATCAATAAGTCAAGAATCTCTTCCCAGGTGTCTGGCTTACTCCCTTTATATTTTTCTGGAATATCCAGCTGGGCAAGACGCTCCAGCTTCTTCTGGGCAGCGATCGAAATGCTTGCATCTATATCCGATTCCTGCAGCATCTCGATAGAACCACCCAATTCGACAGCACGTCTCTTCGCATGGAGTGCACTTCCTGTCACGAGCCGATTCATTGTTTCCACGAAGGTTTTGGCATTCATGGTTTCATCGATGGAACTGATGGCCGCCTCTTCCACACCGTACTTCTTGGCTGCTTCCAAAAATTCAACCATCAAACCGGCGATACCTTTCATATATATACTCCTAATAAGCTTGAGAGCCGAAGCATCACCAGGATGATCACTTATTTTTGTGATTTGCATCCCGTATCCCGTCATGGTTTTTATAAAGGAGCCTGCGCCGCTTCCGCTCGCAGAAATCGGTACCCGATGCTGATAGACAGGTAATGGACCAAGCATTGCCGCATCGACAAATAAAGCCCCTCTCCCCTCGACCACACTGGCCACTTGTTTCTTTATTTCCGGAGTGGAGGCTGATACGTCCACATAAACCAAATCTTTTTTATAGCTGGCTGCCAGTGATTGAGCCACTTCCAAAGTCTTATCGGCAGGAACGGCGGCGATGACAATGCTGCAAACCTTTAAAACTTCATCAGCGCTTTCCAGCAACAAAACATTTGCTTTAGAGGCTCTTTCCCTTATACGATCAGAAAAATTCGGATTATCCAAAAGGGCATCATATGCGTAAAATCGATCAATGCCTTCCCTATTCAATCCAGATGCCATCTCAAAAGCTGCTTCTCCAAACCCGACAAAACCTAATTCCATATCTTTCATCCCCCTATGCTCGATACTGTTTGATTTTGCTTTCCAACCATTTTGGCACCAATGATATTGGATCGGGATCTTCCTGGGAACCATATTGTGCGATCGTTTCCAGACGTTTTTCCTCATATTTCAATTTTTCCGATGCTTTATGAAGCACTTCATCGATTCGATCGACCGGTACGACAACCACCCCATCATCATCTGCTACGACCAAATCCCCAGGTGCAACACGAATTCCGCCGCAAGAGATGACTTCGTTCACTTCACCAGGACCATCCTTAAAAGGCCCATTCGGGTGGAAACCCTTACTGTAAATCGGGAAATCCAGCTCTTCCAATGCTTTTTTGTCCCTAACCAGCCCATCGATCACAATTCCTTCCACACCAATGGCTTTGGCAGAACCAGCCATAAGTTCCCCTAAATAGGCATTATTTGTGTGTCCTTTTCCATCAACGACCAATACATAGCCCTTCTTGGCTGAGTAAATTGCTTGGTGAAGAAATAAATTATCTCCGGGTCTTAGGCTCACAGTCATAGCTGTACCTACAATTCCCATACCAGAGCTCACTGGTTTGATGCGGTAATCCATCGCACCCGTACATCCCATAACATCAGCAAGAAGTGTAGTATTCAAGTTTTTGGCCAGCTCAATCACCTCGTCAGGCAACAAAGAAGCTTCCTTCATTTCTCTCCCATCCCCCTTAGTAATAAATGTTACTATACTTTATACAAAAGTAATATCCATTACTTTCATGAAGTGATGATACCATTGCTCCCTACCTTTGTAAAGCGCTTTCATAAAGAAAAATAAAATGAGCCATCACACATTTCATTTTGTGTGATAGCTCATTTCGGTAAGAATGGAGTTGATCTTGTCTAATCGCGGCTTGGTTCGCTCCGGATAATTGATTGCCAATGCACTCAAGATATAGTCGGCAATCAAGATAGCCGATACAATGGAATTATGTGACCCGATACTTGGTGACGGGCACGGTAATATGTAATCCGCATATTTGGATACAGGCGAAGTATAGCTGTCAGTTATAAGAATTATTTTCGTATCAGCTGCTTTTGCTACTTGCAGAAGTTGACTGATCCGTTTGGCATATCTCGGATAACTGACTGCTATGACCACATCGGAGGAATGAAATGTAACGGCGTCCTCGATCCAATCAGTCGTATCCGCATTGAAATATCGGCTGTTTCCCAAAATCCGATTGATCCCAAGTGAAAGATATTCCCCTACGGGCCTTCCGCTGCGCACGCTCGTACATAATATCTGATCTGATTCAGCGATTAAAGTGATTATTGCCTGTAAGGTCTCGGCCGAAATGCTATCCAAAGACGATTGAATATTATTGTATTGCTGTTCCACATGCTGATGCATGAGCTCGCTTTTACTTGCACTTTTTAGATTTGCCTCCAGCCTTGTTTGCGGCGCAGCCTTGTGCTTCATCGACGCTTGGAGCTCCCTTTGCAGCTCCGAAAATCCTGAATAACCTACCGCAGCAGAAAACCTCATTATCGTTGCCGTACTTGTCCCTACGATTGTAGCAAGTTTATCCACAGTCAAAAAGGCAACATCGATAGGATTTTGAATGATATATTCTGCAATCCTTCGTTGCGCATCCGTCAAATCAAAAGCATTCGATTGAAGTTTTTGAACGAGGTCAGCCATATTAACCACCTACTTTGATCATTTTGAATACTATCATTTTAACAGTAAACGTATACTTTATCCTCTCCAACAAAAGAAAAGACACTCTATGAGTGCCCGAAATCAGGTTGGCATTTATCCAAGAAACCACCGTCCCTCCATTATTAGATTCACAGAAAGCACGCATATGGAAAGTGATCTTTGATAGGATCAGGCAAAAACTTGCCATGATCGGGTTTATGGTCATGCCCAGGTTTGTGACATAATGAAGGAGGATACATAAGTCAATCTGCTAAGGGAGGACTATATATGGAGTATACAAAGCTAGGGAATACAGGTTTGGATGTGTCCAGGTTCAGTCTTGGCTGCATGAGTTTTGGGGATGCTGAAAAATGGATACATCAATGGGTGCTTGACGAGGAACAAAGTCGTTCCATCATCAAAAAGGCACTTGATCTGGGAATCAATTTTTTCGATACGGCAAATGTATATTCAATGGGAACCAGTGAAGAATTCCTTGGGCGTGCCTTAAAGGATTATGCAAATCGTGACGAAATAGTGCTGGCGACCAAAATCCATGGGCGGATGCATGAAGGTCCAAATGGTGCCGGTCTATCGCGCAAAGCTATCATGAGCGAGATAGATAAAAGCCTCAAGAGACTGGGTACAGATTATATCGACCTTTATATCATCCATCGCTGGGATTATAACACCCCGATCGAAGAGACAATGGAAGCATTGCATGATATCGTGAAGGCAGGAAAAGCTAGATATATCGGAGCTTCTGCCATGTATGCTTGGCAGTTCCAAAAAGCATTGCATGTAGCAGAGAAACATAATTGGACACGCTTTGTATCGATGCAGAATCATTATAACCTCATTTACCGCGAAGAAGAGCGGGAAATGCTCCCTCTTTGCAAAGAAGAAAAAATCGGTGTGACTCCGTACAGTCCGCTCGCTTCAGGAAGATTGACGCGTGATTGGTCGGAAACAACCCTGCGTTCCAAGACGGATCAGATCCAAAGATCCAAATATGATGCAACTGCTGATGCTGATCGAGTGGTTGTCGAACGGGTAGCGGAAGTGGCTGAGAAACATGGTGTGCCGCGCATCCATATCGCGCTCGCCTGGCTGTTATCGAAAGAAACGGTGACATCCCCTATCATCGGTGCCACGAAAATTTCGCATCTGGAGGATGCCGTAGGTTCTTTATCCGTCAAGCTGACAGATGAAGAAGTCGCGTTTCTCGAAGAACCCTATGTTCCGCATGCAGTTGTCGGACCTAACTAAGAAAAATGCCATCCCTTTATGGGGTGGCATTTTTCTTAGTCATAAATTACACCAAGCCAGGATCATCGCTGGAAAGACAAAAGGCTCCACACAAAGTGAACAGGCTTATCACCTTTCACCTTTCATAATGGATAGGATTGTTATCGTAATTAGAATCAGGATTGCGCCACCCCACTCCGGCAGACCGAATGGAATTTGAAACCACAGTATGGACAGAAAAGTTGCAGACAATGGTTCGACGGATGCCAGGATACTTACCTTGGAAGCTGCGATATACTTTGTACTTTCCAAGTAAAAATAAAAAGCGATGATGGTACCAAAGATGATGACAAATAAAATGGCGGCTGAGGATGATAATGACCATTCGCCCTCCATTTGCCAAGGGGGATGAATGAAACTGAAGCAGAACCCGCCGATCAGCATACCCCACCCCACCACAATTCTTGCACCCCAGCTTGCCAGCAGTTTCAAGGGCTGCAATGTGTAAAAGCTTAAAGCGAAAGCCGAGGCAACACCCCAGAAAATGGCCCAGCCGGATATGGTGAGAGATTGCAGATTTCCACCGGTTACAAGCAGGAAAGTACCTATAATGGCAATGACTAAAGATACACTAATGGGGAATGAGGGCAAACGCCTGGATCGTATAGCCAGATAGCATGTGATGAGAGCTGGTGCTAAATACTGGAGAATGGTCGCTGTTGCAGCATTTCCATGTTCTATTGCGGCAAAATATGTATATTGGACAGCGAGCATTCCCAGAATACCGAAAAGAATGAGACTTATAGCTTCCTGCTTATTTTTCCAGACAGCCCATACCTTTCGTCCCTCTTTCATGCGAGCAATTGTCAATAAGGCAACACCAGCTGCCAATAATCTTACTACTGTAAGCCACTCCGTACTGAACCCTTTCGTTTGGAACAAAAATTGGGCTACCGTTCCTGAGACTCCCCAAAAGATAGCTCCCAACAATACCAAAGCAGTACCTGCTATTTGCTTGTTTTCCACAATTCAACCTCCTTACTCTGCTACAATAATGTCATGATAAAAAAAGAAACTGCTATTTGATAGCAATATCGTATATAAAAATATAAATATATTGAGGTAAGAGATGCAGATCAAAGATTTTTTAATCAATCAGGAATTAGAGGAATTAACCCAGCATAGAACCGTTGAATTACCACTAGCCTGCTACGAAACAAAAATCAAGGAAAATATACATGGGCATATTCCGCTGCATTGGCATAATGAGATCCAATTCGTGCTGATCATTAACGGTAGTGCAGCATTCCAAATCAATGAAGAGAAAGTGAAGGTCAGCAAGGGCGAAGGTATTTTTATCAATAGCGGCTGTCTTCATAAGGCTGATGATTACAACAATTCAGGCTGTATTTATATATGTTTAAACGCCTCCCCTGAAATTTTTCTATCCAAAGAACTGCACGCTAAGTACGTATATCCTTATATCCAAGCAACTAATTTAACGCACTTGCATATAGGCAGGAAGGATCAATGGGAAAGAAACATCCTTAAAGCAATATTGGATATTCATCAATTGATCGAGCAAAAGGATCCTTTCTACGAGATAGATATAGTCAATCACCTTAATCTTATCTGGCAGAACTTGATCATGAATGGTATGCAACTGGAATACAGCGAATCAGATAGGATTAGGAATCAGCGGATGAAACGAATGCTCCATTGGATCCACCTCCATTTTGATGAAAAAATCACTTTGGCCGATATCGCGAAAGCCGGGCAGCTAAGCCGGGCTGAATGCTGCCGTTATTTTAAGCGCATAGTCAATCAATCCCCCATGAATTACGTAATCGAATATCGGATACAAAAAAGCCTTCCCCTGCTTCAGAATCAGAATTCCAATGTCACAGAAGTGGCTTATCAAATTGGATTTAATAGCAGCAGTTATTTTATCGCTAAATTTCGTAAATCCATTGGGATGACACCATTAGCCTATAAAAAACAAAGTCGTGGACAGTTAAAGTCATGACAAATAGCATGCACGGTTCATTACATATACTAGGCTGCTTAAAAAGGACAAGTCAGACTTGTAATCAGCAGGCTTTCATTGATGCTGCATCCAGAAAAAGGGTCACGTCAAGTGACCCTTTTAAGGATTGTGCGTATCATTGTGCATTTTCCATTCTGTTTCCACTTGTTTTCTGCCCCGTCCCAAAATAAAAGCCAATATGATCAATACCGCCAAAGCCGTAAAGCACACTACCGTTCCCACTGAAATGCCTTTGCTGAACGATGATCCGAGCAAGATGATGACAAGGCCTGCCAGCCCAATAATCGTCGTTGCTGGGAACAGCTTCATTTTGAAATGGGGCATTTCTGCATAATCGGGACGCAGCTTAAGCTGTGCTGCACAAATCCCGATCCAAAGCAGCAGCATGGTGAATCCAGGTATCGTCATCATCGTGCCAATGATGCTATCAGGTGCAAAGTATGCGAGCCCAGCCCCAACCAATAATAGGACAGCGTTCAAGGTGATGGCGTTGATCGGTGATCCCGCTTTGGTGGTTTTCGCCAGGAGCTTTGGTGCCTCCCCTTTTTCAGCCAGGGAATACATGGTCCTGGAAGTGGCAAACATTCCTGAATTTGCAGCTGACAAAACAGCAGTCAGTAAAATGAAATTCATCACATGGGCAACCCCAGGAATACCGATTGCATCCATCACTTGAACAAACGGGCTTTCCGTCCCGGCCACTTCATTCCAAGGAATGAGCCCGGAAATGATGATGATAGGTAAAATGTAAAATAGCAATACCCGCCATACGACGCCTTTGATCACTTTAGGCAACACCTTTTTCACATCTTTTGTTTCCGAAATGGCAACCCCGATAAGCTCTGATCCCCCAAATGAAAACATGACGATCAAACAGGCCGCGAATACACCCTGCATGCCATTGGGGAAGAATCCGCCATGTCCGAGCAGATGCTGGGTCGGTGTATCTGGTGCAAAATCCGTCAACCCAAGCAGGACCGCCCCGCCCAGCAGGATAAATAATACAAGTGCAATGATTTTAATACTAGCGAACCAAAATTCCATCTCTCCATAGAATTTCACCTGCAAACTATTTATGCCTATGATAACCGCTGCACAAATGGCGCTCAACAGCCAAAGTGGTGTATCCGTGAACCAAAACTGCAAAAACGAACCTGCTGCCAGGATCTCCACCACTGTAACGAGCGTCCAGTTGATCCAGTACAGCCAGCCAACGATGAAGGATATATGGAATCCAAACGCTTTATGCACGAGATGCTGCACATTATGATTGGGGTACACAACCGCCATTTCAGCCAAAGCAACCATTACAATCAGCAATAATGCACCGCCAAGCAAGTAGGAAACGACCACACCTGGTCCGGCAATCCCCAATGTCTCCCCGCTTCCTTTGAAAATACCAGTACCGATCATACCAGCCAATGCCAAAAACTGGACGTGTCTAGGTAAAAGCTCTTTCCGCAAACCATTTCGACTCATTTTTTTCTCCTCTTTCTATATCAAATCTTGTTGTGATGAGTTGCATATAGTGATAATCATCGTCCATGGCCGACCACCTCCTTTAAGCAAGTATCAGGAAACGAAAAATCCCTGCTGAAATCATTCAGCAGGGACGAAATAATCGCGGTACCACCCTAGTTATTGACATAAAAATACGCCAATCCCTCATTTGCATAACGGCTGTCAACCGTCTTCCCCTCACCTCTTGGCTTCGAGGAAGAAAGCTCCAGGATCGTAATTCATGCTGTTCTTTATACTGACTCGCACCATCCGTCAGCTCTCTGGTTCAGGGAGAACATGCACTACTATCATCCATTCATCACTTATCTGTTATTCATTTTCCAAAACAAAAAGTCCCTGCTGAAATCATTCAGCAGGGACGAAATAATCGCGGTACCACCCTGATTATCGACATAC